>CAZHWC010000006.1:12129-50297 GCA_964535975.1 uncultured Proteiniphilum sp.
TAAGTTGGGAAACGATCCAACAAGTAGTGTTCAGTCATTTCCTTAAGTTGGGAAACGAACCAACAAGTAGTGTTCAGTCTTTTCCCTAAGTTGGGAAATCATCCAACACATGTTGTTCAGCACCTCCTGGGAGTGTAAATTAAACTGTGTCATTAAAAAGATTAATAATTAATTTTATAGACACAGTTTAGTTTACAATCTCATCCTCCTTATTAAATAATAAAAGAAGGAGAGACTTTATCAATACAAGAGTCAGGTTTCTTATAAGTGTAGATATTCTTGTTTTTCAAAACAATCCATCAACCGAAAGATATCTCTCTCCTGTATCATAATTGAATGTCAATATTCTTTTACCCTTAGCTGAAAGCTCCTCTATTTTTTGAGTAACTGCAGCAATAGAAGCACCGGTGGAAATACCACCTAATATACTCTCCTTTTGTGCCAATAGACTTGCATATTTATATGCATCGGCATTTTCAATCCTAATTACACTATCTATAACATTCAAATCTAAAGTGCCGGGTATAAATCCTGCACCAAGCCCCTGAATTGTGTGAGGACCAGGTTCACCACCGGAAATTACGGGCGATCCGGATGGTTCTACAGCCACAATTTGAATTGAAGGAAACTTCTTCTTCAACTCCCTGCCAACACCTGTGATATGACCACCGGTGCCCACACCAGTAATAAGATAATCAAGCCCATCGGGGAAATCTGCTATAATTTCGCCGGCAGTGGACTTAGCATGAATTTCCACATTCGATTGATTTTGAAACTGCATTGGTATCCATGAGTTCTCAATCTGATCATTTAGTTCTTCTGCTTTTTCAATAGCACCCTTCATTCCTTTCTCGCGAGGTGTAAGCACAAGCTCAGATCCAAAAAGAGATATAAGCTTACGACGCTCAACAGACATCTGCTCAGGCATCACTATTATAACTTTATATCCTTTATACGCACCAACATATGACAAACCCACACCTGTATTACCGGAAGTAGGCTCTATTATTGTTGATCCGGGTTTTAAAATTCCCTTCTGTTCTGCATCTTCAATCATTGCCAAAGCAATTCTGTCTTTGATACTTCCTGCCGGATTTTGCTTTTCAAGCTTTATCCATACTTCATTTTCAGGGAATAACTTGCTTAAACGTACATGAGGGGTATTCCCAATTAGCTCTAAAATGTTAGTAAATTTCATCTTTAGTTGTTTTAAATTGTTACAATATCTATATTAGTTATCTTATTCAGATTATAAAATCGTTAGGCTGCATAAAGCTTTTAACAGTCTTCACTTTCACCTCCACAGAGTTATAAACCAGAGAAAAAGGAATAACACTGCCGGTAATCCATGCACCGCCACCAATGGTTGAGTCATGTCCAATCACTGTATCACCTCCAAGAATTGTGGCGTTTGCATATATCACCACATTATCTTCAATAGTGGGGTGACGCTTACTGTTATTAAGGCTTTTTTCCACGTACAATGCACCCAGGGTAACACCCTGATATATCTTTACATTGCTACCAATATCAGTGGTTTCACCAATAACAATGCCCGTTCCATGATCCATAAAAAAGTCATTACCAATTTTTGCCGCAGGGTGTATGTCAATGCCCACCTTTGAATGCGCATATTCAGAAAAAAGTCTAGGTATTAGAGGCACTCCAAGTTTATGCAGCTCGTGTGATATACGATAGGCACATAATGCAAAAAATCCGGGATAAGTAATAATAACCTCCTCTATAGACTTAGCAGCAGGATCATTGCGCAAATAGCACAAAGCATCTTTATATAACCGTGACTGAATTTCCGTCAACCTGCTAAAGAAGCTATGAACTGCCAACTCGGCAAAGGCATCGTCTTTAAGCTGAGATATTGACTCTTTTAATATCACAGCACATTCCTTTAATTTATATCTGCACTCATGCACTCCAATTTTTTCATCAAATGGAAACATTTGTAAAACAAGGGTGTCAACAGTTCTTTCCAACTTTTTTTTATTGATTGGGATATGAACCGGGGTAGGCTGGAACTTATCAATAAGTTCAAACGTATTATTAAGCATATTAAAAAGGGTTTTTGTGTTGAGAAATGAATAAATGAAATTTGAAATTGTGGGACATGAGGTATCCCGGCTGATTAATATAAGAGGGACTTAATCAACAGCAACAACAACAAATATGCATTCGCTTTCTATTCATCTATTCTATCTAGGTAAGAAAAAAGTGCAGACAATTTTGTCTGATAGTAATGTTAACGAAGGATTGATACAAAATGTTCACACATTTGATTGAATTTTTTCAAAAAGGCACTTCTTAGGCAATTAAGCCATCATTTCAACACAACAAAGCATTATCTTCTATTTTTAGTAACTATGCAAAGTTGCAAAGACAGTAAAAGTAGTTTTAAGGGATTGTGTTTTTAGTATAGCAACAAAAAAGTGCCCAAATGAATTGGACACTTTACTTTATAGTTTTGGCTTATAATTTAAGAGCAATATTATTTGAAAGTATATCTTAAACTAAGTGCCAGACCTGCAAACCAGTAATCATTGTATGAAGTACTTAAATTAAAAGCAGGTTTCCAATCTAATGAAACATTAAATGGTGCAGCCGGGAATGTATATTCAAGACCGGCTATCAAATCAACACCCAAAAGGAATTTACTTCCTTCATATTTTTTGTCATAAACACTGCCTAAGTGACCTCCAAGACCCACAAACCAATCTAAGCCCGGTGCACCCTGAAGTGGCTGTTGGTACTCATACAAACCTGTCAATTGAAAATAGTTGGCGGAAGCACTCAAAATACCTTCAAGAGCATTCGAAGGAGAAATAAAATGTTTCAGAGTCAGTCCGCTATCGTAACCTAATCTTACACCAAATGCATCTTTATAATCTTGTGCTCCAACTGTTGCAAACAGTCCTGATAATGCTAATATTCCGGCAATTAGTAAGCTTTTTAGTTTCATAAATTATTGTTTTAGTTATTAATTATATTACATTTTGCATCTAAATTGTTCTATTCTTATTTCAACAAAGATAGAATTAATTTGTTTACTTCCTTTTTTTTAAATACAGTATATAAAATATAAACACAATATAACATTGTCATAATGCAATCTATATCACTAAAAGGAACCCTCTGATACCTTAAATAATAAATTATGCACTATTATTATAGTTATAGAAACAAGTTTATGTAACTTTGTCGCATCCATATAACATCACAAATTTAAAATGAATCTTAGATACTTTTATTCAAAATTAACCTTGCCCATTGCCGGAGTTGCCGCTTTTTCATCATGTGCAATAAAGAGTCAACAACAAGAACCCGAAAATAAATTAAACATCATCTACATAATGACAGATGACCACACAAGGCAGATGATGAGTTGTTATGACCAGAGGCATATGCGAACTCCAAATCTAGACAGAATTGCCGAAGATGGAGTTATTTTCTCTAATGCATTTGTGGCAAATTCAATTTCGGGTCCAAGTCGTGCATGCCTTCTCACCGGAAAACATAGCCATAAGAATGGGAAGCTTGACAATTTCACAGTATTTGACGGAAGCCAACAAACTGTGCAACAATTGTTGCAGGAATCGGGTTATGAAACCGCAATGATTGGCAAGTGGCACCTGGATAGTGAACCAACCCACTTTGATTACTGGGAGATACTTCCCGGACAAGGCAGCTATTACAATCCGGATTTCATAACACCAACGGGAAATGTGAATTATGACGGATATGTGACAAATATAATTACAGACCTAAGCCTAAAATGGCTGGACAGCGAAAGAGATTCAAACAAGCCTTTCTGTCTGTTTATACACCACAAGGCTGTGCATAGAAACTGGATGGCCGACACCCTTCATCTTAATAGTTATGAGAATAAAACATTTGAATTACCTTCAAATTTTTTCGACAACTACGATGGGAGAATAGCAGCCGCAGAGCAAGAAATGAGTATAGGCAACAGTCATGATATGGATATTGTGAATGATCTGAAGATGATTAAGGAAGGAGTGAATACACGTCTCTCAGACAGCTATAAGTATGGAGAATATGCCCGAATGACCCCGCGCCAGAAAGAACTATGGGATGCTCATTACCAACCAATCATCGATAAGTTTTATAAAGATAATCCACAGGGAAAAGAACTTGCAATGTGGAAATATCAAAGATATATGACAGATTATGCAAAAACAGTCCAATCTCTCGATGACAACGTGGGAAGAGTTCTTGACTATTTGGAAGAAAACAACATGCTTGAAAATACAATAATAATATACACTTCCGATCAGGGGTTTTATATGGGTGAGCATGGTTGGTTTGACAAACGATTTATGTACGAAGAATCATTCAGCACTCCGCTTGTTATGAGATTGCCGTCTCAATTTAAACGCAAGGGGAAAATTGAAGAAATGGTGCAAAACATTGATTTTGCTCCTACAATGCTGGACATTGCCGGCACAAATATTCCTGATGATATTCAGGGTGTATCGCTTCTGCCGCTATTAAAGGACAATAGAGAGCTAAAAGACTGGAGAAAATCATTATACTACCATTATTATGAATATCCAGCCGAGCATATGGTAAAGAAACATTATGGAATTAGAACCGAAAGGTATAAGCTGATTCATTTTTATGAGGATATAGATTCATGGGAGCTTTATGATCTGCATAACGATATTAATGAAATGAATAATCTTTACGAAGATTCTCAATATAGCTCGGTTATAAATGAATTAAAGAAAGAACTATCTAATCTTCAAATCAAATATGATGATCCTATACTAGAAGAATATCCATTGTAGTATAAAACGAGAAAATTAAACAGATATAATTAGAAAAAATCATGACTAGAATTTTTAATCACTTGATTTTTGTATCAATATTGCTTTCAGCAGTATTGATTAGCGGATGTGGCGGAGCTCAAAACACATCTTCAAGAACAATTGAAACAGAAATACCACAACGCCCTGCAGGACAAGAAGATATGGTGGCCTTTACTGCACCAAAAATGGATATTGTACGTGTAGGCTTCATTGGTCTTGGGATGCGTGGTCCCGGTGCTGTTCAACGTTTTACACACATACCGGGTGTTGAAATAAAAGCGTTGTGTGATATTCACCCCGAAAGAGTTGAAAAGACACAGGAAATTCTTACCAAAGCCAATTTTCCCGAAGCCACAGCATATAGTGGCAGCCATGATGCATGGAAAGAGCTTTGTGATAGAGACGACATTGACCTAGTATATATAGTAACAGACTGGAAGGTGCATGCTGAAATGGCTATTTATGCTATGGAACAGGGCAAGCACGTTGCAGTGGAGGTTCCGGGCGCAATGACTATGAATGAAATATGGAGAATAATTGACACTTCAGAGAAAACTCGCAAACACTGCATGATGCTTGAAAACTGTGTTTATGACTTCTTTGAGCTAACTTCATTAAATATGGCACAACAGGGTGTGTTTGGTGAGATATTACATGCTGAAGGAGCTTATATACACAATTTAGCCGATTTTTGGGACTATTACGAAGGGGATTGGAGAATGGCATATAACAAGGAGTTTAGAGGCGATGTTTATGCCACACACGGTATGGGACCGGCATGTCAGGCTTTAGACATACACAGAGGTGACAAAATGAATATTCTTGTGGCTATGGACACAAAGCCCGTGAATATTCCAGAATATTTGATTGAAAAACGCGGACTATCAAAAGAGGAAGCTTATAAGTTTGAGAATGGACAGAACACCATGACAATGATTCGCACAGAAAATGGCAAAACCATCCATATACAACACGATGTTTCCTCTCCTCGTCCTTACAGTCGTATGTATCAACTTTCGGGCACAAAAGGATTTGCAAATAAATATCCAACTCAAGGGTATGCGCTTGAAGCATCGCAAGTGGATATCTCAATCATTCCAAATCACGAGGACCTAAATTCACATGGATTTGTTTCGGATGATGTGAGGAGAGCTTTAATGGATAAATACAAACACCCAATTCATATTGAACTTGAGGAAAAAGCTAAAGAAGTTGGTGGACATGGGGGTATGGATTTCATCATGGACTATCGCCTTATATACTGCCTTCAGAATGGTTTGCCATTAGATATGGATGTTTATGATCTTGCAGAATGGAGCTGTCTCGCAGAACTGGGACGCATATCTATAGAAAATGGCAGTGCTCCTGTGGCTGTTCCTGATTTCACAAGAGGTGGCTGGAACAAAGTAAAGGGATATCGCCACGCATTTGCAGAATAACTGAAGTATATAATGAGTAATATAATAGAACCTGTCGGTAGCAATACTGGCGGGTTTTATTTTTAATAAGAAAATGGAATGTGGGATTGAAGAGAACAGGAAAACAAACAAGTAGTATATGGTATGACTAAGGATATCAGTATAGAAGTCTGTGTCAATCAATTATTCATTAATACATTTGAATAATTGATTAACACTTGACTATCTCTGTAAAATGCTGTTTATAATTCTTTGTTTAAGACCATCCAACTCAGCAGGTGGGAGTGTGCATTTATCTTCGTTCTCAAAATTAATAACTGACCTTGCTTCTTGCAATAACAAGCTCTCAACACTATTATTATTGAACAAGCCTAGCTCATCCTCATAATTTCCCTTAGAATCATTAAAAATCGAGTCTAAAAAGAAATCATCTAATAGTACATCTTTAATTGTAATTTCTTTCTTTTTCACTTCATCATTTATTTGTTACAATCATTAGACGAAGTGAATTATTAAATGTACTATCAAAAAAGTATTAATATGCTACTTCCCTTAATTTTGATATTCCCCTGTGGATTAGATTCCTTAAAGACTGGTAATTAATATCCATAATACAACAAATATCATCATAGCTTCTCTCTTCAAGATAATATAACTGAATCGCTCGTTGTTGACGTTCGGTTAATTTATCCATAAGCCTTTTCACTTTGTTGTTTTGAAAATCAATCTTCTCTTTAATGATATAATCTTTTTCTACATCTTCGTAAGCAACTGGATTGTATTCGTCCACACCCTTCTCTACAGTAAAGGTATTTTTACGGAATTCATCAAAAAGTCTATTTTTTAGAGATACAAATAAGTATGATTTTAAGTTTTGAACATTACTTAAATCCTGGCGTTTATCGTAAATCTTTACAAAGACATCGTGTATGCAGTCTTTCAACAATTCATGATTTGTTGTTATTTTACAGCCATAATTAAAAAGAATATTTGCAAAACAATCATACAATTTAGAAAAGGCATCAATGCTTCCTGCTTGAAATTGGGCAAAAAGCACCGAGCTGTCATCAGACAAATTTCCTTGTGTATTATTAATTTTTGTAGCCATGGTGATATCCTCTGTTTTGTTTTAGTAATGCAAAATTACATGAGAATAACAGTATCAAATGGTATTTTCTGGTATTAGAAGAGTAATAATTGATATCTATGCTTTATAACATATTTCAATACAGACACAGATATTCAGGCACTTATCTATGATTTAAAGTAGTATCAATACGTTTGAACCAAATAATCCCATGTTTGTAAACAGAATTATCAATTTTATAATCTTCATTAATATCAAGTTTCTTATACAGCACCTTAGCGGCACCCGTTTTTTCATTAATTGACATTACCTGGTATTTCCCGGGTTCAATTTTGACTGAAATGTCTTCAGACTGACCGGCAAAATAAATAACACTTCCAATATCTGAATTTGCTAATTGGTAATAATTAATATTGTTTGTTTTTACAGGATTCATATATGTAACATCAGACAGAAAATCTAAATCTGAAATATTTGATATCGCAGGTAGCGATCCTCCTCCCATCAAAATAGCCCAAGCCAACTCAGGATATTTTTGAGCATAATAAACTACTGCTTTATCGGGATATTTCTCTCTATATTCCGATACTGCTTTAAATACATCAGAAAAAGATGTCTTGCCTACCTTCATTTTCCTGGCAAATTGTCGCGGCGCCATGCTCTTCCCACCTTCGGGAGCATATAACTCTCCATTATCCTTATAATGCCAATATCTAATATCAATAATATCCACGATTGCAGATCTGGCAGGGTCTGCAAGTATTGCATCCTGCACATCCTTGGTTGTGCTTAAAGCCACCAATGCATTTTTACCGGTATCTTTTTCCCAACCGGCAATCTCATCTATCCAAAACTGCACAAAGTGAAGAGGTCCTGTATATTCGGCACTTATAAGTTGCACGACATTATCATTGCTATTAAAAGCATCTAAACACTGGCGAATGTATTGCTTATGCAGTTCACGTCGTGAAGGATTGTCTATATCATAAAACATTTCAGCATAAAAGATTCTTTTATCTCCGGCAAAGTTAACCGGCTCCGGGAAATCCGTTGAATTAATGTTATTGACTGTACGCCATGGTGAATCTACCCAGTGAGCCCCCGCTTCTATAATATTATGCTGAAAGTAATTTTGATGAAATAACATTATACCTTTATCATAACCTTTTGTGGCAAACTGATTTAACCGAGCCCAATACCATTTATTTGGCTTGGTTAAGTCGTATTTTGACAAGCCATCCCAGGCAACTCCTTCACCACTTCGGGCAAATGGCTGTTCATAGAATGGCCCCCAGACATCTCCATCACGCCTGCGAATTCTTTCATGATCATCACGTCTTCGTTCATACCAAAGACCATAGTTATGGTCTAAAACTGCTCTATTGTTATTCTCCATAAATGTCACCACAGAATCAATACGATCTGTTAATCCCAATCCTTCTTGATCGGGGACAAATCTGGTAACATGAGGACTTGATGAATTAATATTTCGTGGTCTTAATTTGCCGTTCCACCACTGAATATCTGATTTTCCACCAACAAGAAGTTTGTTTTTAAAGCTTATTTTCCCGTTAATAATCTTATAAAGCTCTGACACAGTCTTGTTATCAGCAGATTTTATCGGTTTTTTATTATTACTTACCTTTGCAATCTTTGACGTATTGTTCACTACATCTAAAGATTGACTTTCAATCCATTGTCTCAATGTCAACTTAGACTGAGAGGCCTCTTGTGTAAGCTCTAGTGCCTGTTCAACAGTAGGACTACTAGTAGCATTAGTATTCATTTTGAGAATTTTGGCTTGTTCTTCTACATCCTTACCCAAACGTTCACCAAGCTGATAATAAAATATGCTACGAGGTTGAATATGGCTGTTTGATTGTGCCCATTCTCCATCACCTGAGAACTGAGCCCAACATCCATATGCTCTGTTTATAATATCATCCCCTGGGGAGTAGCACTCTATCTCTGAGGCCGTAGATTGCCAAAACAAACTATTTCCGGTGCCCCAACCTGCTCCATTCTTATTCTGACCCAAGTTTTTGAATGTGAGATTATGTCCGTCAATATTCACTATATCAAACAATAATCCACATGACCAGCTATCTATGGCGCCACTAAAACCCAAACTGTTATATGTCTCACACTGAACAAAGGCATTTGGTCCGGCGGCACTATATCCTGCTGCAAAGTCATTTATACCATTTTCCGAATAACATCTTTGAAATAGGTTATGCTGACCCATTGTAAGAAATGTTCTTCTTCTCATACCTCCTATCTCTGAAATTGGATCCAACGAAATACAGTCCTCAACAGTTATATTAGAACTTTCTGATTGCAGTATCACTGCACTTCCGGCAAAATGGCTGAAAGAGAGTTGACGAATCCAGCAGTTTGCCGCATTGTTTACCGAAACTCCTGTCCAGGAATGGTCCTCATCTTTCGTATTTCTGGTATCATAGTCTGATATCAATGATAGATTCTCAATTCCCACATTTGAAATCAGTCCATCCCACGAGTATTTTATAACCTTTGAGCTTGCTTCGTCAATATTCAATGGCATGGTAAGAGGAGCATCAATAAAAATTGAATTTCCTTTTATTTTATCAATTCTTCTCTTCCATTTCAAGTCAATATCTCCTTCTTTCCAGCCCAAAGCTGTTATTCCGCCGCCAAAGTGGTCACACCCAATTTGTTTTATCCACTCTGTAGTTGATGGTCTAACTATAAAAATCTCATCACCCGCTTTTAAGTTCTCAATACTCTCAATCTCTATTTCTAAAGAGTTTACCGGCACATACTTAGAAACCACGGATGTTGTGTCAGAAGCCACAATATCGTTCACCCCCTCAATATAAATAAGTGCATCTCGCAATACACCAATCTTCCTTAGGGATGTTGCTTTTTTCCCACTTCCCCTCAAAACAACTCCTGATTTAGAGATTCTAAGAGATTTGGATAATAAGAATTCGCCCTCATCAATTAATATCGCACCCCTAAATCCTTTTTTATTTATGGGTAGCTTTTCAACATCATTGATAGCCTTTTGTATTATATCTGATGCATCCTCATTTTGAAATGGAACAAAAACTATATTTTCAACCGAAGGTATCTCTATATTAGAATTCATATAACCACAGTGCGAGAAGTCAATAACTCTATTGCCTCTATTGTCCTTGATGTAGATTATATTACCATCCTTTATCTGCATTGACAAATCCTGAGAATATGCCACATTTACAGTAATAGAAAAAAGTATTAGCAATACAAACGATTGAAAATGTATTTTATTCATTATAACAAGCTTTTTCTTTTAGATAAAGTATCAATATTGTTTTTGGGTTTAGTCCAGTCCACCTTTTTCTTGGTGTCGATGCCATTAATATATTTCTCAATATTTGTATATCCATCACCATTGCAGTCAAGTAAAGCATCATTTGGATCAAAAGGATTTAATCCATTTTTTATCTCCCACTCATCAGGCATACCATCACCATCTGAGTCCAAATATGGTTCACCCTTATATTCCGGCATACCACCAACTTGTCTGATATCATAGATAATTCCTTGCTTGTAAGAATCAGCAGGCAGGCGTTTCCTTATATAATCAGGAGTATATTCTGGAGCGTCATCTGCATAAATTGCCTGACCGGTAATAACTGTTTTTATAATTCTCTCATCAACAGAGTCTCTTTTAGGCATTGTGGCTCCAACATTTTCCAACACATATTCATAAGCCTTCTTTGCACTTGTGATTTTTACTTGAGGCATATTAGGATAAGGTTTGTTTACTTTAATTTGATCTTTAAACTCACCTGCATCAGGCTGGTTATATACCTGAACACCGCCATCCCAGTTATTTTTAGTAACCTTCTTATTACCCTCAACTATATTCCCCTTTACATATGCTTTCCCAAAAGTATCAGGTTTGTTTTTATCCCTGCTTGACTCAGGCTTTAAAATTCTATATGAAATTGGTTTATCTTTTGGCGTAATTGGACCAGGCTTAAAGTAGTTGTTTATGATACTGTAATAGCTATTGTCATCACCACCATCAATTGATCGATTCCACCAGTTATAGATTACATTATTTACGAAACTAAAATCTCCATCCATTCCTACAGAAGGATTACGAGCAACGTTTGATGCAAAAAGATTTCTGGCAAACATACTGTTGTGACCTCCAATAGTAGCTCCGAAAGCATGATTATAAGTATCCAGACCTTCTGCAAAAATACAATTCTGCACTGTAATGTTTACTGTTGGCAACTTATCGCCTTTGCCATCTTCATCTCTATCATAAACATGACGATAAAGCGACATAACCTCATCCAATCCCCAACTGCCTGAACAGTGGTCTACTATAATATTTCCAACAGGATTGCCACCCAGAGCGTCATCTCTGAATGCAACATCCTGAGAAGCTCTTCTAAATCTTACATGACGAATGATTACATCATGAGTATCAATTAAAAATGATGCTCCTGAAATACAAATCCCATCACCCGGTGCTGTTTGACCTGCTATTGTTATATATGGCGCACGCACAGTAATAGGACTTTTTAGATTTATAACACCGGCAATATTAAACACAATAGTTCTGGCTCCACCTAGCTCGCAGGCTTCACGTAATGATCCGGGTCCGCTATCATTAAGGTTGAAAACAGTTACTACCTGTCCTCCTCTTCCTCCGGGAGTGTAGGCACCGCCCCCTTCAGCACCTGGAAATGCTGGAATATCTGCTTTAATTAAATCTGTTGGCTTTGCAGCCCATGGTCTATATGGACGCCCTTCTTTATCTTGTTCCATCACGATAGGCAATGCTTTTTCCCAAGCTAAATCGGACTTCATTTTTATTTCGGCTCCCTGACGCGCTTCACGCTCCTTTACAGAGTCTGGTATTACGGGATATTGTGCACTTATAATGTTGCTAATTAATAACAAGATAATAACAATGTTGTACTTACTCATAAATATTGGATATTGCTGTTTTATAATTTGTTCTTATAATAAGAACGAATAACATCCAAATTTGTAATCAAATACTGCTATTTCTATATTCATTTGAATACTCCCTGGGAGTTAGATTATATTTTTTTCTAAAACATTTGCCGAAGTATCCGGGATCTTTAAATCCTACCGCAAATGCAATCTCAGTCACTGTCAAATCTGTATTCTTTATTAATTCAACAGCTTTATTTAGCCTTATCTCTCTAACCAAATCTATAGGAGACAAACCCGTAATACTCTTAAGCTTCTTGAAAAAAGAAGAACGACTAAGATTCAGTGATACTGCAATTACGTCAATATTAAAATCTGAGTTGTTCATATTTTCTTCAATTATACGATGCACCTCGTCCAGGAATTCAACATCCTTCTGAATTAAAAACTCACCATAGTTTGTATTTTGGGGTTCATCAACATCATTATTCCAGAGTCTCTCCCTAAACTTCCTCCTGTCTTTCAGCAATTGCTCGACTCTGGCAACTAAATGTTTTTTACTAAACGGCTTGGTAATATATGCATTTGCACCAAGCTGAAAAGCTTTTAGACGTGCATCGTCGTCATTCTTGGCCGTGAGCACTATTACAGGAATATGACTTATTTGAAAATCACTTCTTATCTGCTCCAACATCTCCAGTCCACCAACCTTTGGCATCATCTGGTCTGTAATAACAATATCAGGATGATGAATATGAACTTTTGTGAATCCCTCTTCTCCATCATGAGCAGTTATGATATTATATTTATCTTCTAATTGTAGCCTTAGAAGATTGCAAAGCGACTTATTATCCTCAACAATCAGAAGTGTTGACTTCTCCGAATCTACAACAGATTCTCTTGTTTCTGAACCAGGATTTATAGCATCAGCAACAGGTTCATTACTTTCGTCCGAGTCTGGTTCATAAACAATATCACTTAAGTAGAAATCAACATCTGCTTCATTAAAATGCTCTTTACCTAAAGGCAGTTCAACTGTAAATGTGGTGCCTTCATTTTGCACACTTTCAACCTTAATTTCACCATGATGCAGAATGACCAACTCTTTAGATAATGCCAATCCAATTCCCGTTCCTTTGAAAAGGATATTACTCTGAGAATACCTTTCAAAAATTTCACTAATCTTATTCTGTGCAATCCCTACTCCACTATCATCTATTCGAATATAACAAGTATTGGTGGTCAAATCTTTACCGGTCGTAACCAGTATGCTACCCCCTACCGGTGTGAATTTAAAAGCATTTGAAATAATATTTCTAATAACAATCTCAAGCTTATCCTTATCTGCCCATAATACAACGTCCTCGTTTTCAATATTCAGATCATAGCTAATTTCATTCTCATCCGACAAAATCATAAACTCATCAAACAATGACTGAACTAACTGATTTAGATCTATTAGAGATATTTTAAGCCTCATCTTGTTGTTTTCAATCTTTCTAAAATCTAATATTTGATTGACAAGGTCTACCATATGAATGGCGTTCTTTTCAACCATACCAATATATTTACGTCCTTTTTCAGAAAGATTTTCCTCTTTAAGCTCTTCGATTGGGACTTGTATCAACGTTAATGGTGTGCGCAACTCATGTGAGATATTGGTAAAGAATTTGAGCTTTAAATCAGACAATGCGTGTTCAATATATACATCATTTCTCATTTTTATGAACAACATAGTTATCCTCATCGCAGTATAAATCAATATTGAAGCAATAATAATGTATACTATATATGCCCATGTAGATTTCCACCAGGGAGGCAAGATCTTTATTTGCAGTGTTATTTCAGAATCCAAAAGTGGGTTAGTAACATCTTCAGTCTTCACTCTAAAAGTATATTTACCATGTGGCACATTGCTAAAAGAAGCAACCCTGTTTGTCCCAACCTCATGCCACTCCTTTTCGAACCCCTCCAAAATATATTTGTAACTTATATGGTTTTGCGCAGAAAAGTTAAGCGCTGCATATTCTATTGTAAATAGTGATTGATCATATGTAAGCACCAAATTATCTAAATATCTTACAGATAAGCTATCTGTACTCCAAATATCATAATCTTTGTTAGACACCTTTATATCAACAATATAAGTTGGATAATTAATTGTGTTATTAACAATATCATCCGGGCAAAAGCCAAGAACACCATCCAAGCTTCCAAACCATAATTTCCCATCCCTTAGATATAGCGAACTTGACTCAACAAATGACATATCCTTCACCCCATCGTATCGGTCAAAATTTCTAATGAGTTTATCTTTCTTGTTTAGCCGAGAGAGACCCCTCTCTGTTGAAAACCATAGATTGTCGGAATCATCCTCTTTTATTGTCAGAATTACATCACTGTTTAGTCCATCCCTAATACCATATGTTTCAAAGATTGGCAGATGTCTTTTAGAATCATATCCAACCAGCTTATTAACCCCTACTCCAAAAATACTAACCCACAGATTATTTTCTTTATCTTTAAAAAAGTAATAAATGTCATTGCTTAACATAGCATGATCATTAAGATATGTTTCAAACTTTATATCATCAGAGGAAGTGAAATCACCATCAAAAGACATTAATCCATTTGTAGTTCCCACCCAGATACGACCTGTAGAATCTTCTGCAATTGTCCTAACCTCCATAAACTGTCCCAAATTAGGATAATCATAAAAGGAATTTACCAAATGCTTAAACACTTTGTTATTCCCATTAGTTTGCAACAAGTTAAGCCCTCCTCCAAAAGTTGCAACCCAAATCCTGTCTCTGCTATCTTGAAACGAATAATATACATCATTGCTTGTTATTGAGCTGACCACTTCCGGATTATGGACATATCTTTCAAAAACATATCCAAATTTACTATTTGAATCAGGCACTGCACTGACGAGACCCTGACCTTTGGTAGAAAACCAAAGAATTCCATCTCTATCCTGCATTATATTGTATACGTTGCCAATATTAAACGTATTAGACGAGAATTCATTTTTTAAACGCCCATCAATACTAAGTTGGAAGACTTCAGAATTCCTGTTTGCGACCCATATATCTCCATTATTATCCTGAAATAGAAACTTTATTGTGCTTTCATTATTTGCTTTAATTGATCTCTCGCCAAGTCTTGGGATAGGATTAAAAACTTCAAAATTTTGTCTTGGAAAGTTTATTTGAAGAAAACCTTGATCATATGAGGTTAACCACAATGTCCCATTACTGTCAATTAGAATATCCGATATTTTATCCAGTAGTTCATTATTATACCCCAAAATATCTGTTAGAGATTCAAGTACTTTTTTATCTCTATCATATCTATATACCCTTCCTGAGATTGTAAGAAAAAACATTCCCATATTAGAACCATCCACAACACTTATATGACTGTTTAACGTTTGCAGTACGGGAAACTCAAACTTCTCTGTCTTCCCGGTCTTATCATCATAAAGAATTATTGAATTATTATCTGTAACAAACCAAACCAAGCCATAATTATCATATTCGGCGTGAACAATATTAGCAGATGTCGCGCATAAAAACGATGTTTCATTGCTATCTAGATTTAAAGTAAAAATGCCTTTATCTTTTAGATATACGAATAACTGTGTCCTGTTATTACTGCTAACATACTGAACAGTGCCCTGATTCTTAAGACCATCAAACTCTTTAACTATTCCGTTATCTTTTTCAACACAGAAAACACTCCCGGTTTTACTTCCAATCCATATATAGTCATCAACACTACAAAAAGAAGTAATTTGATCT
This sequence comes from uncultured Proteiniphilum sp., assembly GCA_964535975.1. GTDB lineage: Bacteria > Bacteroidota > Bacteroidia > Bacteroidales > Dysgonomonadaceae > Petrimonas. The sequence continues at coordinate 28,220 of CAZHWC010000006.1, forward strand.
ACAGGCAACTGATTAGAAATGAACTTAGACGCTCCATTGCTACCCAGATGTTGTTTATTAAAAAGCTGGATAGAAAAATCCATTCCTATCCAGCTTAAAGTCTCATTATTTTCCTTAAGTATATTATCTCTTAACTTAGAATCTAAGGATTTATTATCAGATTTATGAAGTAATGTGATTTCAGGAATTGCATTAGGCTTAGGTGTGGCCAGCATCAAATCCTTATCCTTTGTCAAAAGAAGGAAATTGCCATCTTCGGTTTCCATTATTCTTATTACCTGAGAATTTACGGAAATATTTTTATTAAAGTATTTTAGTATCGAATGAAACTGCTCATGTCTCTTGTCAAAAACATATATCTTATGATCTATTGTCTTTATCCATAAATTTCCGAAAGCATCTTCAATAATCTTTTGAATCTTGCGAGGAGGAACATCAACCTGAAATTTAGATGAAGAGTTATATGACTTCATCTCCTTCCCATCAAAACTACACAAACCATGCCATGTGCCTAGCCATAAAAAACCATCAGAAGACTTTACCACACAATTTACAAATTCATGTGCCAAGCCATCTTCTACTGTATAATGCTCAATAATTATGTTATCAGATACTGAAAGTTGAGTGATGAGTAGGCTGAAAAAGAGTATAATTGTCTTCTTGAAAGTAGTCATAATACATTGTGGAATAATTTTCTTATCAAAAATAAGAAATATTGTACTAAAAAACTACTAATTACAAATCATATTATTTTGCTTTACGTTTGTTTATTGCAATACCTCCCAAAAATCCCACAACAAAAATCAATACTGTGCCAAATACTATTGTAAGATAATTATGGAATAGTTCCTGACCACTCAACGACATCCAGGCAATTAATATCACTCCACAAACAACCCCAACAAGAGCTGCTCGTCCATTTGTTTTCTTGGAAAGATATCCTAGAAGGAATAGTCCCAGCATTCCACCACTAAATATTCCTGCTAAGCTCCACCACGCATCTAAAGCACTCTTAACTGACATCATTGCTAGTCCAACACCTACTCCAAGCACTCCTAACAAAAGAGACATACTATATAATATTATCATTTTCTTCTTTTCTGATATATTTTCCTTTTTGTGCTCAAAGAAGTCCGTGAGTATAATGGTAGCAGAGCTATTAATACTTGTTGAAATAGTACTCATCCCCGCAGAGAATATTGCAGCTATTAGCAAACCTGAAATACCTATAGGCAATCCATTTACAATAAAATATGGAAACACCTGGTCTGCTGTAATTCCATCCGGCAGAAATGCAGCTTGCGATTTATAGTATACAAACAGGGCTGTTCCTATAACAAAAAAGAAAAAACTTACAGGAAGATATAACAACCCTCCAAAAAGGGCAGAAAAACGAGCACTCTTATCATCTTTTGCACTCTTATATCGCTGAATATAATTCTGGTCTATTCCATAGTTTTGTAGATTAATAAATAATCCATAGAATATCGTTACCCAAAATGTAGAAGTTGACATTTCAAGACCAAATGAACCTAAGGAGAACTTATCAAACTCTTTTCCAACTTCAAAAAACTGTGTCATCCCTCCCGGAAGTGAAATCAATAATACAATCATACTAACCAGAGCTCCAAATATCAATATGATACCCTGTATAGCATCAGTCCATATAACAGCTTTAATTCCTCCCAACATTGAATAGATTACAACTGCCAATCCTGTCACAATAATTATTGATGCAATACTCCAACCAAGCATAAAGTGAAGTGCAAGAGCAAGAAGGAATAATACAGATCCAATTCTTGCCACTTGAGTCAACAAATAGCATATTGCAGCATATGCACGTGCCCAATATCCAAATTTCTCCTCAAGAAAGCTATAAGCAGAAACACTTGAAATACTTCTATAAAAAGGCACAAAATATTTTGCCGCCAAAATAGAAGCTATCGGTATAGAAAGACTAAAAACAAAAGAATTCCAGTTTCCCAAGTATGCATTCCCCGGAAGTGCCAGGAAACTAATACTACTCACATATGTAGCAAATATAGACATCCCAACTATAAAGCCGGGGATATTTCCCCCGGCCTTAGTGTAGTCGGACACATCTTTATTTTTTCTAACAAATGATACTCCAAAAAGCACTGTGCCTACTGTAAATATCAGAAAAACAATAATATCAAGAATATGTATTCCCATAGTTCTAATTAAACATTAGAGCATTATTAGCTCATTTTTGATTCTATCGACTTTATATTCGCTTCAATAATCTGTCTCTCTTTATCTTCAAATGCCAAATATGGCTCAGACATAAAACCACTGCAGAGACCTTTAATGCTCAAAGAACACTTTAAACCTTTAAGATAACTTGAACTATGTTTGCCAACTGTATATATTGATGTGCTAATTTCCATTACTATGGGTTGAAGCTTCTTAATCATTTCAAAATCTTTATTCTTAGCTGCCTGATATAAGCTTACATACAACGCAGGGAATAAGTTGGCACCACCATTAACACCACCATGACCACCAAGCAAAACTGTTTCGGCAGTCATCTCCTCAGGACCTACAAACAGGTCAAATGGTTTGTCATTAAAAGCATACAACAACTTCTGGAAATAAACCCCATTAGCAGAACTATCTTTCAAACCTATGATATTGGGATGACCTGCTAACGCAAGAACTGTATCATATTCAATATTTATCTTTACATTAGACGGCATGTTATATAAGTAAAGTGGCAAACTAACGTTGTCAGCCAGCAAAGTATAATATTGAACAAGCTCATCTTGTCCCGGAGTATAATAGTATGGTGGAGTAGCCACAACAGCTGTAGCGCCACATTCTTTGGCATAATCTGACAATGCTACGCTTTCTTTAATTGATGTATCAGAAATACCTACCAATACAGGAACACGTGAGTTTACCCTTTCACAAGTTTCTTTTATCAATTGCTTGCGCAAGTTATAAGACAAGTGCTGAGACTCACCTGTGGTACCCAAAACAAAAATCCCGGCAACACCTCCGCTAATAACATGTTCAACAAGATTATTCAGCCCTTTTAAGTCAAGCTCATCAGCAGAAAGGAGTGGAGTTACCAAAGGAACAACAACTCCATTTATTGGTTTGAAGTTTAAATTTCTCATTTTCTTAATTTGTATATTTAATATTTATAACTTTATCTATAATCATTGATATCTACAATTGTAGAAGCAATATATCTATATGAATCAGAAGTATTAGAGATGACGTTATTCCAATAATAAATAATTACTAATTTACCGTCCTCCCTTTGTACCATCCTGGGATATCCACAATCTCTGTTTGCTCCATCCATACCTCTTACAACAATTTCATCATTCCAAGTTAAACCATCATCATCACTAATTCTTAGGTTAACTCTCGAACCATTGTCACTTCTGTATATATATGCTAGCGCAAGTCTTCCATCTTTTAGCTTTATTAGGGCAGCCGGCGACCCTCCTTTTCCCGTATCAAGAACAGGATTATCAAGTTTATCCCACGAGTTTCCGTTATCATAAGATATATGACTAGTAAGCAAATTGTTTCCCGTAGCCGTACGAGTTCTAATTACGGTCAACAGCTTTTCAGAGGATAATCTTATAGATGATGGCATAATATCAAACCCATCCGGCTCATCACCAATCCATGAGACAATTTTCCAATTAACTCCCCCATCAAGCGTTCGTGCCAAAGCAACTCTTCCCTCTCTCTTATTAGATTTGGCTACAGTAATAAAGGCACTCATCTCCTTTCCACTATCTACTATATAGTCAGTTCGCGATGCAACACCAGATGTATTCATATTAGGAAACCAAAATGCGCCGGACCAACTATGTCCCCTATCTATTGAATAATAAAAGTGAGATGGTCCATCACTATTATTATGTCTCTGAATAGTAAATATAAAGTTTGGATCAGTAAAATCAGGCATAGGCTCAGACATTGCTTTCGGCAGAACAGACATCTCTTTTGATACATTATTATCATATCCCCAGGCAGTCTGCCCAATATCAAAAGCATCTTCAATTACCCATGTCACCCCACCATCCATGCTTCTGGCATATTTGTTTCTTGCAGTGCTTCTGTCATAAGTATGCAATCCCTTCACATCCAAATGTTCAGCCTCAACAAATCCCACTAAAATTTCATTTCCCCAGTTCCATATACCATTATTTGCCGGCCAACCGGCATACCTTCCTTCTTGTTGAAAAACAACTCCATGCACAATTTTATCATCAATGTGGAGTTTACAAGCACTTATATAAGTACAAGAAATTGAAAAAGCCACCATGGCAAACAGACGTAAGATATTCATAATAACGATTTAAAAATAATTGCTGAAATCTACTCGGACATATTCTTTATATATGGCAATTCGATTAGCTTACCGAATCCATAAAACTCCTTTGCGTTAAGTCCCAAGAACTTGCGTTTCTCCTCTTCTGTAAGCAAGTTAGACTTAATAATGAAGTCATAAGACATACGATAGGTTATAGCAGTAATTGTACGCGGATAGTCTGAACCCCACATAAGCTTATCAATTCCCACTAATGAAGCAGCCTCCTTTATAGCCCATACAGCACCTGCAAACGGATAAAACTCATCATTAAAAAGCCAAGTTATACCACCGGATTCTATCATAACATTTTTATGTCTGGCCAATTTTATCTGCTCCTGCCAGTTTGGGCGTGTCACCATTCCGAAGTGTCCGATAGCTATCTTAAGATTAGGAAACTCACTAATTATCTCCTCCATTTCCTGCACCTGTATGTCGCCATCAGCCAAGTCAATAGATAAGAAAACATTTTCCTCCTCCATCATCTTAAATACACCCATCATATTATCATTAGTGAGCCACACTCTGCCCTCTGGCAATAGAAATCTATTGGCAGGGAGTTTTAAACCCTTAAAGCCCTGAGAAATAATTTCCTTTGCATGCTCCAAATAATTGGGTTTACGCACATCAATCATCCCACAGCACGCAAAGCGATCGGGATATTTATTTTGAACTTCCAACAAATAATCATTTTGAAGTCCATCAATATACTCCTGAGTTATGACAGCTGCAGACACTTGAGCATAATCCATATTAGATATGAATATTTCAGCTGTATTCTTTCCATCTATAATAAATGGAGGAATCATTTGTCTAACTTCACCCATGAAAAATGACTTCCCATTATCCAAGGTCTTTATTTGTTTACCTTCTACCTCAGTATCTTGATGAAGCCATAAATGAGCATGCGAATCAATTATTTGATAATTCATTTTTATATTTTAAAACTCAATCATTAATTTAAAAACCTTACCGGGGTTTTCTTTCCAAAACTCCAATGCCTCTTGTGCTTCAGACGGAGGATAAACCTTATTAATTAAATAAGAAGGGATACCATTTCTATTAAAGTATTCTACTACAGCTCTGAAATCCTCAGACATTGCATTTCTTGAACCCCTAATGTCAAGCTCTTTCTGTACAAAGTTTTTAGTTTCAAATGAAACCTCGGATTTTGCATATCCAATATATACAACTCTACCTGTAAATGCAACCTCATTCACAGCAATTTGATATGTAATTGGAGATCCAACAGCCTCAATCACCACATCGGGACCAAAGTTGTTTGTCAGCTCCATCAAGCGATAGTGTACATCCTCTGTCTTAGAATTTATACCGTAAGTTGCACCAAGCTTTTTTGCCACAGACAACTTCTCATCATCAATATCCATCGCTATAACACAAGCCCCTCTGAGAGCCGCTCTTACAATTGCCCCCATTCCAATCATACCACATCCGATAACCAATACTATATCTATATCTGTTACCTCTGCTCTTGAAACAGCATGAAAACCCACACTCATTGGTTCTACCAGTGCAATATCTTTAACATCAATATCAGGTGCAATAATTATCTTCTGCCACGGAACAGAAATATATTCACACATTGCCCCATCACGTTGAACACCAAAAGTCTGATTAAATTGACAAGCATTATGTCTTCCGTTTCTGCAAGATGGACAATTTCCACAACTTGTATAAGGATTGACTGTTACCACCATTCCTTTCTTAATTGACTCAGGAACACCCTCAGTAACTTCTTCTACAACTGCTCCTATTTCATGACCGGGAATAACCGGAAGCTTCACCATCGGATTTTTACCTAAAAAAGTATTTAAATCAGATCCGCAAAAGCCTACATACTTTATTTTCAATAATACTTCACCACTTTTGGGTGATGGCTTCTCTATCTCTATAAGCTCTACCTTATTTATATCTGTAATCTTAATTGCTTTCATATTAGCTTCAGTCGTTTATATATTAACTATTTAACCAAGTATCTCTAAAACGAGGTTCCAGTATTTTTTTAACCTCAATAAGCAACTCTTCATCTATAGCCTCTTTACTCCATTCAATATTCTGAAGCACTGAAGACACACGAGTTGTACTAAAAAGCGTAGTTGCAATACGCGGATTAGATATTGAATACTGCACTGCCAGCTTTTCCAAACTCTTACCTTTAGACTTACAATATTCTGCAGCCTTACGAGTTAAATTCTGCAAAGGCTTAGGTGCCGGATGCCACTCGGGAGCTCCTCGTTCTGTCAACAATCCCATAGAGAAAGGTGATGCATTTATAACACCCACATTATTTTCTTCAAAAAAGTCAAGATAATCTATAAGAGAATCATCATTAAGTGTGAAATGGCAGAACGACAAAATACTTTCTACCATACCTGCCGGCACATTATTTATCACATATTTAAAATGGTGCAATGTAAGATTTGTAATACCAACATGTTTCACAATTCCCATTTCTTTGAGCTCAGTTAAAGCAGGAAGAGTCTCATTACACACCAACTCTAAATCTGCAAACTCTATATCATGCACATTTATCAGGTCAATATAGTCAACATTAAGCCTATCCATACTCTCATAAACACTTTCTTTTGATTTATGAGCTGAATAATCCCAATAGTTCTCTCCATCTTTTCCATATCTGCCTACCTTGGTAGACAAATAGAATTTATCCCTGTCAATATGCTTTAGTGCTTTACCCAGAACATGCTCAGCTTTAAGATGACCATAATATGGAGAAACATCTATAAAGTTTATACCATTATCTACGGCTGCACGAACAGCCTCAATTCCCTCTTCCTCACGTAGTGAGTGAAAGACTCCACCCAAAGAAGACGCACCAAAACTAAGGGAAGAAACCTTCATTCCCGTTTTGCCAATTTCTCTATATTCCATTCTCAATATAAATTTGGATTACTTTTTATGCTTTTCACCAAACTCAGTCTGTTGTTTCTCAACCTCATCCAGCATTTTATTTCTCTCTTCCTCCGTAAAGCGAACCTTCCCATCTTGCGTTGTAATTACAGTGCCCTTGGTACCAACCTTGCTATCTTCATCCAAGTATGACATCTCTATTTTTGCAGGAACACTCTCAAACTCAATCTCAGTAGATGTTGCAGCATGAGTACCCTCAAACAATACCTGAGCTTTTATTTTTATTTTACCCGCATTCTTTGTTGATTTAACGATTACCGGTGCGCTTCCAAACTCCACAGCACGAGGATTAGCCCCAATAGAAGCATCTCCAACTATAACTCCCTCTCCTTCAACCGAAAATAAAATATTATCTTTCGCCAATCGCTTTACATTACCATTATCATCGGTAACCTCAGCAACAACTACCACAAAATCAGAACCATCGGCAATTAAAGGTTTGTTTTCATTATCAATATATAATCTAAGCTTTGTGGAACGTCTTGATGGCATCTTTTTGTGAGTGGCAACAACCTCCCCATTTATAATACCCTCAGCAACAAAGCTAACACGTTCCCAGTTTTTCTGAACATAAGTATAATCCCTCATTTCCCAGAAGTCATATACATCTTTAAATACCACAGGAGCATTTGGCAAGTGCTTCTCCGGATGAGAAACTTTCTGTATTAATGTATCCTTTTCATACGTAATCAGTCTCACAGAGTCACAATTACTAAAAACTACCACATCCTTGTCAGAAAAGGCTGTAATTTCATGTGCAATAAAAACCATAGGTCCTACATCTGCAATTGGGTGCGATGATTTAGCATCAACCTGACTTTTAAACATCTGAAATGCATACTTTGGCTGACGGAAGCTGTCAAATATTCCACCCCAATAAGGATCCGGATGATATCCGCGCTGATGATCAAACGGATGCCATTGTGCCCCACCAATAAACTGCCCGGTAGTGTTAAACATTGCCCCATACGATTCTGCAAGAGACAATGCCTGCACAAGCTGTGGTCGCTCTCCCCAACTACGCGAAGCTCTGTTATTATTGTTATGAGCATACCAATCATCTACATTCTCCCCAAACTCGCGAGTAAATATAGGCTTGTCAGATTTTCCTTCATCCTCAGGCCAGCCATATACCAAGTCATAGTTTTCGGATATTCCAGCAGAGTGAAGATCACCGGCAGCAATTGGCGCACCGGGATAAGGAAATTCTTCTCGTGTTATTTTTAGTGCCTGAAGTGAAAAGTCAAGTGGGAATCTCGTCTCGTTTAATATTGGTTCCCACACCAATACTGATGGATGATTTCTGTCACGACGAATCATATCGCGTATATTTTCATAAACCAGTTCCGCAAATTGAGGGTCTTTATTCCAATACTGCCATCCCGGTGTTGCCACAATAACAAACAAACCCAACTCATCACAAGCATCCATAAAAGATGGATCTTGCGGATAGTGCGCTACTCTGATAATCTCACATCCGGCATCACGAAGCTTTTTTGCATCACGCCATTGTTGTGAATTAGGAACAGCATTTCCTACATAAGCAAAATCCTGATGACGATTAGCCCCAATAAGCTGCCCATAAGGTTCACCATTCAAATAAAAGCCATCCTTGCCTTTAAATTCTGCTTTACGAATTCCAACTCGGGTAGTACCACCATCAACGATATTATTATTTTCGACAACCTTTGAGTTTACACGATATAAATAAGGATTCTTTGGTGACCACAAGTTAGGATTAGAAATTACAATTCTATGTTTTACAGTCCTGCTTTCGTTTGGGTTCAGACTAACACTGCTCCTTTGAGTTTTAATTACTTTACCCTTATCATCACACACTTCAGTTATTAGCGAAACAGACTTTCTCCTGCTATCACTGTTTTTAATCTCTGTATTAACAAAAACATCTGCACTTTTAGTGCTTATTTTATCATAGTGAACAAATACTCCACCCCCTGCAACCTTATTTGCATCAACAGCATCAGTTATTGCAACTTTTGACTTTGCAATCATCCACACATCTCTATATATCCCTCCATGATAAGTAAAGTCAAGTGTATATTGAGGTTTACCCGGAGGATAACTCTTATCATCACTATTATCTGCTTTTACAGCAATAACACATTTGTCTCCCGGTTTCACTCCTGCTTCAGTAAGCGAAACAGTAAAAGGAAGATAACCCCCAAGATGTTCTTTTATTTTTTGTCCGTTTATATATACAGAAGCCTTGCCCATTATTGCCTCAAAATGAACAGACACATCCTTATTACTAAGTGATTCTTCAAGAACAAAGTGTTTTCTGTACCACACAACACCTTGATAATTTCTGCCACCACTTGCTTCTGCCGGCACCAGCGAAGCAGTGTGAGGAGTTGTAACTACCTCCCATAAAGAATCATCTAAATCATTACTTTCCCCATGTTCGACATCACCCTTGTGATAACGCCAACCCGGATTAAAGTTATATACTTTTCTGCCACTATTCTCTAATTGAAAAAACCCTGCTATTGATGTCTCAATACCGGTATTTTTTGCATTCACATTTGATGAGCACAGTATGCACAATGAAATAAAAAATAATGTAATAAAATTTCTCATATGTTTTTTAGTTATTTATCATGTTAATAATGTCCTTAGATCTCTCTGCAGGGGTCACATTAATTATCTCAGCCTTCCCATTTACAAGTTCAGCCTCAATCACAGTGCCATTTGCAACATGCAGCTTAAAGTGCACATCCCACTCTTTAGGCCACGCAGGAAACAGATATATCTTTTCATCATCTGTTTGCACAAGCATCTCCTGCAACCCAATCATTCCACTTCCTCCCCAATTGTGGTCAGGCGTCCAGTCAAAGCCCGGCCCCCAAAATGCAGAATACCTAAATGGACCATCTGCCAGCTTTAGAAGAGTCAGGCGCTTAGCCTCATCAGTTAATCCCAGACAAGCTGCAAATATATTATCTTGCTTCCAACCCACATGACTTCTGAACTTTAGAGCATCCGGATCAAGTTTATATGTATTTATTCCTATCTCAACATTCTCCTTTCCTACTCCAATCTTTCTCCAAGGAAAAACAGGGTATAGTTGTGGCACTTCAACATTATTCAGCCTCTCCCACATTTTTGCAGGTGCAATAGTTTTCTTTCCATCAATTTCAGCATAAGATATCGAAGGTATTCTTGAATACATTGACTCCCACTTTTCACGTTCAGCATGACCGGAATAATAATCTATCAATCCTTCAAGCACACCCTTCAAAGAAGAAATCGTAGATGTTGCATTATAAGCCATTTTATATGTCTCCAAAGCAGTTCCCGGATAAAGAATAAGATGGCCATTATCATCCAAAGTCTTCCTACCCCTCATCTTTGCCAGATGCGTATAATGCTCATCAAAGAAAATCAAAGAACTTTCAATAAAAGGAATGTATTCAGAAATATCACTCTTGTTATATCTATTTGTCTCCAAAATCATATGACAAAACTCTAAAACCGTATCCCACTGATACTCCAACCATGCATTATATTCTATGCCCTTATCAAAAAAGTCAGGGCGCTTCCATCCATACTCACTGGGGTTAGGCAAACCAAAGTTCTCCATTTGCTCAGTAAAACAAGCACCACCGTGTCCCCAATAAACATTAGAACGCATCTCTGCATTTTTCAAGAGATTAGCATAAAAGTCAAATTGAGGTTTCATCAACTCAAAGTCACCGCTTTTAAGCATAGGGAAATAAACCAACCTCTGATTCTGAGCGGTAAAAGTACCACCACCCCATTTTCTAAAATCAGGAGTAAACACAAAAGTAGAATCAACAAAAGAAGGGTCAAATGCAAATAACCCCCCATTAAACTTTGTAGGATATCCCCCCTTGCTATTACATCCCAGCATGTATCTGAACAATTGATAATTCCTGCCAATCTTCCACGGCTCAGACTCCTTGCTATTCTTATTTATAGAGATAAAGCTACGTTTCTGAAAATCACTCCACCACTTCTGAGTTATTTGTTTTGATTTATTATTGCTTACACCTTTAGATACCTCATCGAGTTCAGACTTCCATACATTCTCATCTGATACTTGCTTATTATGTAATGCAACATAAATTCGATGAGATTTAGCAGACTTCTTGCTTTTAAACTTCCAATATTTATAATCAGTATCTACATATTTATCCAAACCACTATCATCATATACCAGATTATTACCCCATAATTTCCCTCCTGAAATTAAGTCCTTAACCGGGTTAAACAACTCATCTTTCACAGCACTCATCCCTTGTTGCTCAACAACCACATCAAATATATTGGGAGATTCATTTTTATGATAAAATATAATCTCGTTATTGGCTACATCAACTATATCTTTCTTTGTGGTCAGCCCATCAGGTATAGCCCATTTATATGAATTTTGATTAGCCTCATGCTTTCTCACAATTCTATCCTGATACCTCCAGTTTTCATAATAAACTTCTGTTTCAATCTTATCAGGAGAATCCACCTCAACATGAATCAAAGGATCGTTAACGTCAACCCATATTTGCACTTTGGTTTTACCTCCATTAATCTCAACATTCCCTTTGCTTAAATTAAGCACCTGCTTAAAATCGGAATCATTAAAAGGGTTTGGAAACAACTTCACTCTCACTCTTCCCGCCTTCAATAAAGTATTATTCTCATCAAAAGCCCCACTGCGTGAAATATAAAAGAGAATATCATTATTCTCTACCCACACATTCAATCCAATATCTCCGCCACCACAAGGCATCGACTCGTGAGAGCCTTTGCTTTGAGTAAGCCATGTTGGATTATAAACATTAGAATCGTATGTCTTCTGCTGAGAATAAACAGCAAAAGACATACAATAAATAAATACAAGAATATAATATTTATAATTTTTCATCACCAATTATCAGTTCTAAAAGATGAAACAGGCAAACCACTTGTTCCAAACAAATCGCCATGAGCGTAATTAGTAAAAGCATATCGTAATGCAACCGGGTTCTTCACAAACTCAGACTTCACATAAACTTTACTTCTGCTTATCCATGCCTCAGCCTTATGAAACTGCCTGTCATCACCGGCAACAACGAAATTAGTGAAATTATCATTTTGGCTTGAAATCCACATGTCAGCTCTGTCAAAGCTTAGCACAATAGTATCTCCTTCAATTGTCATATCCTTAAACACAGGTGAGTCAGCAGTAATACCCTCAATACCATATGTCTTACCTAATGCCTGAAAGGCAAGTCTCTCTGCCGCTACATTCTTCTGAGATGGATGAATACACTTTTCACTTCCTGCATCCATTAGAACAGCCATTCCTGAGTTAGGGATTTCAAATTCAGCCTTCATTTGCGCCTCTCTTAAATAGGCAGAGTTAACAACATCATCACCTTCTTTTGTTACCAAAGCATAGTCATAAGGAGCAATCTGACAATAATAAAAAGGAAATTCACCTTGTCCCCAACGACTACGCCATTCAGAAACCATCGTCTTAAACAGCTCTAAATACGACTCATGTTTGTCATAATTAGATTCTCCCTGATACCAAATAACACCACGCATTCCATAACCAACCAACGGTGCAATCATAGCATTATACAATGTAGTTGGAGTCCTGTTCTTCTCTTTTATATCACTGTCATCCTTTGGCAACTTCACATCTGAAAACTTAACAAGCATCTCTTTATCCATCCATGACTCAATCCAAGAGCCACCCCAGCTTGAACAAATCAAACCAACAGGCACATCCAGCACCTCATTCAACAGCTTGCCATAATAGTAACCCAATGCACTAAACTCTTTAACAGATGCGGGAGTAGCCATATCCCACTCACCCTTAACATCCGATTTTGTATCAATAGAAGAGTTCCTTTTCACGGTAAACAGTCTAATATTGTTATTCTTAGACTTCAAGATATCCATATTTGAATTATCAACAGGTTGATTTTTATACCCCTTCATTGGCATCTCCATATTAGATTGCCCCGAGCATAACCAAACCTCCCCAATAAGAACATCTTCAACAACAACAGGACCACCATTATCTTCTGACAATGATATTGAGTATGGTCCGCCCGCTGATGGAGTCTTTACATATACCTTCCAGTTACCCTTGCTATCAGTCTCAACAATCTTTTTATTATTATCCCAGGAAGTTGAAATAGTTATCTTTGAGCCTGACTTTGCAGTACCCCATACAGGCACGTCCATCTCTTGCTGAAGCACCATCCCGTCAGAAAAGAAACTTGGCAGTTTAATCTCAGCCTTAGATGCAAAAGAAACAAGTGCAAACAAGCATATAAAGAGTAAATATTTTGATCTGATATACATAATCTATAGTTTTATTTTAGTTTGACAATATAATACTAAGCGGACCTTTCAACCCGGACTTTTGCAAAGGAATATCCTTAGCCCAATAAGGAGTATTTGTCCAAATAGATGAATCAACAATTTCTTCTTCGTTCACACCCTTAATGCGGTTTGTCCAACCATTTACAACACGAACTTCAAGTTGATTCAGACCATCTTTCACTGATTTAGAAATATCTATTCTGTTTGGGAAGGTCCATATTGTTCCGCAATTCACTCCATTCACAATAACTTCAGCAATGTCTTTCACATCACCCAAATCAAGTGACACTTTTGAGAAGTTCCCTTTCTGCTCAAAATCAAACGATGTTTTATATGAAGCAGTGCCCGAATAATATTTTATACGCTTATCATCGCTTTCACTCCAGTCAAACAGATTATCAACAGTTAATTTAAGCGAAGGGTCTTTTTCAAATTCAACATTCCACTCTTTAACATTTACAGGAATCTGCTCTTCTAATACACTTGTACTAATTGAGTCAGAAACTTTATTTCTAAAAACAACAAACAGAGATTGATTTGGATACATATCAAGAGACATCTTAGTTCTTGTATCGCTCATTTCAAATTCACTCAGATTAATAATTTCACCGGTAACAGGATTCCACAATTCAGGCTGCATTCCTGAAACTCTAAATGAAACATCAAATTTAACCTGCTCCTCAATCTGATTTGAAACAAAGTAAATATCAACCCCATCACCTGCACGGTGCGTCCAAGCTATATCTCTTTGTCCAAACAGCTCAACATCTCTTTCCAGTCCAAACCTGTTTAGGTCAGCATCAGTATATGGCAAAACACAATCTGAAGAAGCCGACCACACATTATTTGACAACTCCTTATAATCACTCTCAGAGAATGTCTTTTTAAATGAACGGTCACTTATCGGCTTATCACCTAATAACACAGTAACGCCCCTGTCTTGTAACTCCTTAATTGCTTTCAGCACTTCGTAGCTCATTAATTCAGCATTAGGCGATAATGAGTAAGATAATGGAAATACCACCACCTGATACTCCATTCCACCATCAAGCACCATCTTACCATCCCTCACAGAACTCATATTCAACAGCACATCCTTGTTAAAAGAATCATAGTTGTAACCATTAAGAGCATCAATCCACTGCGAAGCATCAGTAATATTTGCAGAGTGCGTCACACCAACAGGCATAACCCTCAAAGGCTGGTCAACATTAGCCATTCTTTTTGCCTCTTCCTCAACTTTTTCTTTGCCAAACAATCCCGGCAACGAACCAACCAATCTTTCAGGCAAAACAGAGCGACGAGGCGCCTCCTCTCCATTAAATACCGCTATATCTATAACAGGCTTTCCGTATTGCAACAAAGTCTGACAACGAGCTATATAATCAATCCAAGCATTTCCATAATCCCACCATGTCTGTCCTCTCTGAAAAGCAAATCCAATGCCATCCAATGTCATGCTTGGGAACTTGTCAACATATGGATCATGTGCAAACACATGATGAAACAATTTATTTACCCCCATTGCAAAATGTCTGTCAAGAAGCGTTTTAACCATTCGCGGATTCTCGTTCCACATTGTCCTCAGCTGAGTAAACCCTTCTGCCTGCACAATATTCTTACCATATATATGTGCACCTGATATGGCATCCATCATATCATTTATCTTATCATGAGTAGGGCTCTGCAACCAAAACTCACCCATAGGTCTATCCACTTTCTTATAATGCATCATACCATCACTAATCATTGTTGGCGACACATTTTCGGCAGATATTTCACAATCATACTCACGTGAAAACTTATACAAAGTATCATAGAACACATCTACAACCAGTTCTAATATAGTCTCACGAATATCCTGCAATATATTTTCAGTTTGCTCAACAGAATCAATTGGAATACCCGTATATACAAGCATATATGGCATCAAGTCATAACCTCTTCGCTTTTTAAATTCAGCAGGGAAAGTCTCAGACCAGTTTTGACTTCCACACTCCCAACTCTCGATATGCATATATTTCAATACACGTCTCGCAAGAACAGGGTCAGTCTTCTCAAACGCAGCTCCAAGCCAGTTATCAAACTGAAATCTTACCGTCTCAGCCGTAAACTTATCACACTCAAGTCCTCTACCGCCACCACCGGTAGCATTTACATATCCCGTGGAAGTATGACCAACCCTTACCAACTTCCATTTCCCACGAGGAAGCTTTGTAGTAAGTCTACCCTCCTTTATATCTGATATTGGAATCCTAATGATATTGTCAAAAGACACACAATTCTCATTTGGAAGTTCATCAGAACTCATTCTTTCACTTACACGCCACATCGAACCATTCTTACCCTCAATATTTTCTATTGTAGCATCCTCAGAAAGCATAATACTCTTAATCTTCAGATTAGGGCGCCATTTTGCAGCATCAAGATCCTCCGCTCCCGGCTCAGTACCTTCAGGAGTCCAGTAAAATCTAAAAAATTTCGACTTAGTTTCGGGAAGAGAAAAAGTAAACCCAACCCCGGTATTCTGCCATCCTTGTCTAAAAGGAGTCAGTTGCTTAACCAACCTAAAATCAACCCCATCATCACTCGTATACACAGACAGACGTTGTGCCTGGAAATTATTTCCCCCCGGCTCAACTGTTATCTTTCTACACACAATAGGACTATCATAAGTATATTGTATCCAGCAAGGATCATTACTTCTAAAAGTGTCATCCAAAAACGGATCCGCCAAAAACCTAGGGCTCCTGTCCTCCGTGTTAGACGTAACCACAGGAATCTTAATATCTTGAGAATAAGACTTAGACACAGGAACAGCAAATAATGCTATATCCTTACTATAACCTTCATAATTCTCAAGTTCCGGCACAAGCAAGTTTTTAATCTTACCGCCATTCACAATAGTATCAGCCCACACAACCTTTTGCATTGATGTTTCAGGAGTAATCCAAGGACCACCTGCCAAAGCAAACCCATCACACACATGCATACCCAGTTTCAGACCAAGCCTGTCAGACTCCTCCATTGAAAACCGAACCATCTCCCACCACTCAGGTGTAAGCTGATCATATGCAGGAGAATATTCAAACAACTTATTATCAGCAGGCCCCTTAATTGGCATTAGATAAGCACCACCAAGACCAATCTTTTTCATTGATTCCAAGTCGGCAGTTATTCCCTGTTTAGAAACAGCACCATACATCCAATACCAAAAAGTCCAAGGTAAAGACTCTTTAGATACAGGAGACTGAAACTCCTGTACCAGATTATTATTTTGTGATCTGACACCGTTGCTCAAAATAAGCAATAACAGCAGATATATTATCTTATTATTTATTTTCATCCCTACTCAATTATTTTTCTGAAAATGTAAGTCTAATACGCCCCGTATTTTCCCCGCTCACCCATTTAGGTTGCGAAGACGGACCTATAAGGTCAGTTGTATTAACCTTATTTCTCACAGCAGGTATTACATTTAAAACCGAAATGCCACTTTCAGGCAAAGTATATAGTAAAGCATCACGTCCGTCGCGAGGTTGATAAACACCAACATATGAATCAGGAGTCTCATTTTCAATTGTTATAACCCCCTCAGTTGTATAAAGATTCATCCATGAACAATCAGCAAAATATCCCTTAAATTCGGGGTACTCAAAAGACTCTCCCGGAATTGGATCATTATATTCATTCTCCCAAACATTATAAATTGTTCCATGTAGTCTGTTTTGCCACACTCTGTACGGACCCTTACCTAACCACTTTTTGCTAAGCACCTTTTCCTCAGGATAATCAAACTTCATCCCCATCAAATCAACCACACCATCAAAGCCATAAGTATAATTTAATGTCAAAACTCCCTCCGAAGAAATTAACCACTCGGCACGCTTCATATTACCCAGTTTATAATTCACATCAACAATCAGATTATTATTATCTTGGCGGATATCAATCTTATCAAGCTGAGCTCTATCCTCAAATTCTCTGTAAGTCCTTTCTATATTTTTTGAATCAGGGTCATCGTGATTATAAAACTGATCTAAAGACCTGTCAGCTCTTCTTGCACCCACAAATCTTGGTCCATTATTGAAAGACATCTTATTCTTTCCAACAACCACCTCCTTCAGCTCACCACTATTCTTATCAAAAGTAAATTTCTTATTTGCTGCCGAAACAACTATACTCTCAGAATCTTCAGTGTATGTAGGAACCGAACCTTTAGATTCAGCATCTTTAGATATAGCCTCATTATTATCAGAAATTCTCCAGCTCCATTGCCACAACTCATGTCCATACTTATCGGTAGCAGTCAGCAGCAACCCATTTACATTATCAGCAATTGCAGGCATTCCTGTTTTCAAAACACCGGCTCCGTGAGGCTCAATATCTACACCCTTAATCTCACCCCTCTTAACAGTTGTAGTTTTGGCATTATTAGCCGGGATAATAGGATAAGAAACCTGCTCCCAAACAAAAGTCACATCTTTAAGATTCGTAAAATCATATCTGTTCTCAATTTCAAAATTGCCATCAAAATCACGATACAATTCCGCATTCATAATCTGCACCGGCGACCACACCTCTTTTATTGTAAAGAAACTACCCTCCTTCTCATGATGAGGTCCCACAATTCCATCAGCTCCATAATTTCCCTGATTATCAATTCTGCCACCCTCATCAACTCTTTTCACACCCTCATCAGCAAAAACCCAAAGGAACCCGCCAATACATCTTGGATGCTTACGCATCATCTCCCAATAATCATATAATCCGGCACCATGACCACCATCATACAAACCATGCAAAAACTCAGTAGGCATAAATATTTCCGGCAGTCTCATATACTCCTGGCTCTCACCATATGAGCGATAGTGCATAGTCTCAAATCCACCAAAGTTTCCTTGAGGATGCAAAACAGGACGTTTTTGGATATCCCATTTATGAAACTCTGTATCTAATTCCGTATTCCAACCCTTCTCATTACCATTGCTCCACCAGATAATACTTGGATGATTTAAATCACGAGTCACCATTGACTCAATAAGCTTACGTCCCGTAGGAGTATCATACTTACCATGCCAGCCCCCCAACTCATCCATCACATACAAGCCAAGCTCATCACAAGCCTCCATAAATTCAGGATCCGGCGGATAGTGAGCCGAACGCACAGCATTCATATTCATCTCCTTTATTAATCTCACATCCTCGTAGTTTTTCTCACGATCCAGCGTTCTGCCGGTTTCAGGTCTAAAGCTATGGCGGTTCACACCACGTATATTCACTCTAACACCATTAACATACAATCCGTCACTCTCGCGAACCTCGATAGTTCTAAAACCAATCTTTTCACTAGTCTTGTGGACAATATTTCCACTATTATCAGTTAATGAAAAATCAACTCTATACAAGTTAGGATATTCAGCACTCCACAGCTTAGGTGCAGTCAAAATTGCAGATAATGATGTCCAATCATTGCCTTTGGCAACAACAGAGCTTGTTTCCAAAACCTTTTTGTTATTTGCATCAAATATCTCCGCTTTAATATTTAGCCCCTCACCAGCAGCAACACCTAAGTAGCAGTTTGCTCTAAAAGAACCATCAGCCTGAGCATCAATTGCAGTACGCTTTATATGAACTATAGGTTTAATTTCTAAAAACACAGGACGGATAATACCTCCAAAGTTCCAGTAATCAGCACGTCTCTCAGCAAGATTAACACTTGCATTTTCTGACTCCTTTTTAACAGTTACCTCAAGCAAGTTCTTCTTTCCATATTTAAGGAAATCAGTCACATCATACGAAAATCTATAAAATCCACCCTGATGCTTCTCCCCCACCTTACGACCGTTAAGCTTAACTTCTGTATCAGTCATAGAGGCCTCAAATACCAATCTTATATTATGATTTCTCCAATCCTCAGATGCTTCAAATTCATATTTATATTGCCCCTCCTCTTTTGCTATACCTTCAGGAAACGGCTTTCCATAAAATGTTATTCCATATTGATACTGACCAAACCCCTGAGTTTCCCATGGTGAAGGCACATCAATTTTTGACCATTTGCCTGAATTATTTCCTTCAGTACAGAAAAAGTCCCACTGAACTGCATCACTGGCACCCTTTCCCGACAAATAGTGTATTTTAGTTTCCGGAACAACTCGTTTTTGAGCATTAATTACAGGTGAAACACCAAATAAGATTAGCAATGCTAATACAATCGATGAAATTTTAGAGTACATATTTTATCTGTTTTTTATTTAGAGACGTACAGAAAGGTATTATGTACCCATTTAATAAGGTATATACATGTCTCGCATTGTATTAGAATTATACCTGAATGTTTTTCACGCATTCTTGTCTAAGGAATGCGTGAAAAATACGGGAGTGCTCGTCAAACACTAAATTGTTATTCTATCAAAACATATACCCTACGGATGCATTCATCATCCACATATCAGTTGCCAGTCGGATGTTATTCATATTAACTGCCGACACATTGTTCAACACCTGTTTGAAGCCAACACCTATAGTTACGCCACTTGCTATCTCCACACCAGCCTCAGCCGCCAAGCCGGCATTTAGCCGGTGCTGCAAGTGCACATTATCCGACACCTGATTAAAAATATGCACCTTGCTGTCATACAAACTCCACTTCACCTTAAATGAATCCTCACCGGGCACAGAAAGCCTTTCAAACATCTCCCCCTTAAGAGCGTATGAAGCAAATCCGCCACCCATAGCATAAACTTTCACACCCGGAGCTATGGAAAATTTTGCCTTTACATATATAGGAAGCTGCAAAGTATGCATATTCATGTGTCCTGTAAGAGACACATCCTCTCCCACATCAAACCAACGCTTAAACTGCTCGGGATTGATATTAGCACCTCCATTAAAGTAAGTCAACTCAGATTGCAAACCAATAAAACGCCAGAACATATACTCTGCCATTAAACCGATATGAACACCAGCACGAGCATTATAGCTATCCAACTCAATACCGTTAATGTTCATTTCAATCTGAGACAAATTAGCCCCACCTTTCAACCCAATTTTAAGTTGCGAAAAGCCAGGCTGTGCCACAGCAAGCAACACCACCAAATAAAAGAATCTCCGTTTCATATCACCACGATCTAAAGCTCACAAACAATGTAGCCATCAAATTAGAAACACTATACCCAGCATCATTGTCATACTTCACATTCTGCCCTTCTATATTCACGCTATCTATTGTTCCCATCACATACGACAGTTTTAGCCCCACACCAGTCTTTTGATTCACCTTATATTCGCCCGCAAGTCCCAAATTAGTTCCCACTGTTGTTTTTTTTGAAACCACATTCACACCATTGATAGAGCTGTCCTCATTAAAAAACAATGGACCAAAACCCACATTTCCCGTAAGCAAAAACTTATTAGTTTCGGTTCGGGTTACAAATGATGGCCCCATATACGTAAATCTTTGCGTCACTTTCAAGCTCAAATTACTACCAACATCATTAATAGTGATACCACTACCCGATCCATTTGTTACACACATATTAGCATTCAATCCCAAACCCCAGGTCTGCTTAAAAAAGTATTGCGCATCAGCATCAATATTAAAACCATTCATTAGTTTCTTGTTGATAGCATCTAACCCCACATCTCCCGTTTTCTCCAGCGCTCCCAGTCGCCTAGCATACCCTCCGCCAATGGCAACACGAAAGTCTTTGTACTTAGGTTGTGCGATATACTCTGAATCGCTGCCAGACTCTGTCTGCTGTGCATTTGCAGACATAAAAGCAGTTGTTGCCAATAGCGCAACCAAACTGATTGTAAGATAAATTCGTTTCATAAATAGTTATTTTGTTTATAGGTAAGTAGCAGCTATCCCCCCACTGAAGGATAGCTACTTATATTAGTTTGTTCCGTAAGGAGGAAACATTTTCACATCCCTCATTGCTTCTGTCGGAGGATAAGTAATAGTCCAATTCAACCGTTGAAGATCTTCTAAGCTGACATCATAACGTCTTAATACTTTATATTCAGAACTAATTATATCCCACGAAATATTTTCTATCAACTCCCCATCAAAAACATATATCATCAATGTATCAGAGCTAACCAACCCTTTATCTTTAATCAACACCTCCCAGCAATCTCTGCCCATAAACAATGGTATATCACTTTTATCATTTGGAAGCACTTTAAAAATATGGGCATCAGTCTTTGAAAATGGAGTATAAAAGTCCACTGTATCAGGATAAATAAAACTATGCCTTACATATATTGAGTTTTCAAATTCATTTACAATCATCACCCTACGATGGCAATTAGGTGTATCTTCATACGAACGACAAGATAATAGTAATGTGCTTAACAAAACAAATAAAATTAAACTTCTCATGCTATTTAGTATTTAGTATTTAGTATTTA
>CAZHWC010000007.1:0-2834 GCA_964535975.1 uncultured Proteiniphilum sp.
GAAACAAGAAGGAGCTGATTGAGCGGTTTATAGAGTCGCTTACTCCACAATCGGACGTGGATGAGGATTGGTATACTTATGTGGATCAACAAAAACGTACTGAGCTGGATTCAATTATAGTAGATGAAAAGCTAAATCACGATGCAACATACGATTTTGTGGAAAATGCTTTCCGTGAGGGTTATGTTGACGAGAATGGCACAGCCATCACCGGCGTGCTGCCTCCAATGTCGCGCTTCACGCCATCGGGCGATAGAGCTAAAAAGAAACAGGCGGTAATGGATAAGCTATCCGCTTTCTTCCGAAAGTTCTGGGATATTTCGGGAGGAAGGTGGTGAGAGGGGTAATACGTATTCAGACTATTTTATACTACCTTTACCCCACTAATCTATTATTGCTACTATTGCCATTGGCATTTTCATGATCAGATAAAGAAAAAGCGCAATCATCTGTTATAGATAATTGCGCTTTAGGATTGTTTTAAGTTGTCCCACCAGGATTCGAACCTAGACTGACTGAACCAAAACCAGGAGTGCTGCCATTACACCATGGGACAATCCTCTGTGTGCTTCGTTAAAAGCAATGCAAAAGTATAGCTTTTTTTTATTCCCACCAAATTTAACAGCGACTATTTTCACTTTATTGATGGAAAAGTATCACAAATACACTTTTCTGTTAGTTGGCATTCAAAAATTGCATCCTCGCACGGCATGCAAGTCCCACCCCATCGGTTGAGATTTGAAAATAATAATCGTTATTATCTTTCATTTCTCGAGACACCGAGCCTTTGTCGCCAAAGGTAATCTCTTTCATGAAGTTTATCTCAAACCTTTTCAGCTTATGATCTCTGTAGAATTCAAGAGGGAAGCAATCGGCAAGCCATTGGATATAATATGGGCTGCTGGCATGTCCGTTCACATCGATATGGCTGTACTTTACCTGAAAATCGTTGGCAGGCTCTCCGTTTACATTTGGAATGCGTGTGGGTGCGCCAAGTGGTGTAGACTCTGGTGTGATAAAGCCATTGAGCGAGGGCATGGTGTCGAGCATCACGCTGCGTCTTGTGTTTACATCTATGATCGCCCATGATGAGGAGGCATAACCAATAAGCTTGTCTCCGCCATTTGTGATTTTGAAGTTACGGGTGGTGAAGAGTGTTTGCACGTCTTCAACCCATGTTTCAATTGTTATATGCTCTTCTTCTTGCGGAAAACGTTCCAAATCAAGAACAAAGCGAGACAGCACCCAGGTATAATCTTCGGTTTGAAGTTTTAGCAATCCAAATCCATTGTCGTCGGCATCTTTCCCTGCAGTCTTCATTATAAGATGGAACAGGGATGAGAGTGTGACGTTTTTTTGAAAATCAATGTGCTGGGTTGATATCTGATAATTATACTTACGTTTCATTTTTTATTCTGCAATCAATAGGTAGTAGTTCTTTTTGCCGCGTTGTGCCAAAATATATCTATCTCCAATTAAATGTGAATTATCGATAAGCTCGTCGAATGTTTCGAGTTTGTCTTTATTAATCATCACGCCGCCTGCCTGAACTGTTTTGCGCATTTCGCCTTTTGAGGGGAATACGTTGGCTGCATCGGTTAGCAGATCAACTGCTTTTATGCCTTGTGACAGTTCTTCTTTTGAGATTTTGAATTGAGGAACGCCTTCAAATACTTGCAGGAAGGTGGTTTCGTCAATAGAGCGAAGTGTTTGTGATGTGGATTTTCCAAACAAGATTTGAGATGCGTTGACTGCCATTTCATAGTCTTCGCGTGAGTGTACCATCACGGTAACTTCTTCTGCCAATCGTCTTTGCAATGGACGAAGGTGTGCCGCTGTTTCTTGCTCTTTAACCAAAGTTTCGATTTCTTCTTTGGATAATGAGGTGAATATCTTTATATATTTTTCGGCGTCGGCATCGCTAACGTTCAACCAGAATTGATAGAACTGGTATGGTGATGTGTAGCGACTGTCTAACCAAACGTTTCCTGATTCTGTTTTTCCAAACTTGCCTCCGTCGGCTTTGGTGATGAGCGGGCAAACAAGTGCAAAGGCTGAGCCTCCCTCTACCCTGCGGATTAGTTCTGTGCCGGTGGTGATATTGCCCCACTGATCGGAACCTCCCATTTGCAGAAGACATCCTTTTTCGCGATACAGGTGCAGGTAGTCATATGCTTGCATTAGCTGATATGAAAACTCAGTGAATGATAGTCCTTCTGATGCTTCACCATTAAGACGTTTTTTAACTGAATCTTTTGCCATCATATAGTTTACGGTGATGTGCTTGCCAATATCACGGATAAATGAAAGGAATGAGAATTCCTTCATCCAGTCGTAGTTGTTTACCAAAAGGGCTTTATTGGGTATGTCACTCTCGAAATCAAGAAACTTGGAAAGTTGATTTTTGATTGCTTCCTGATTGTGACGCAATGTGTCTTCATCAAGAAGGTTTCTTTCGGCAGATTTCATCGATGGGTCGCCAATCATTCCTGTTGCACCACCAATAAGTGCTATGGGTGTGTGTCCTGCACGTTGCAGATGTCGGAGCATCATCACTCCTACAAGGTGACCTATATGTAATGAGTCGGCTGTGGGGTCGATACCCACATACCCTGATGTAAGCTCTTTTTGTAATTGTTCTTCTGTGCCCGGCATGATGTCATGAATCATGCCTCTCCAGCGAAGTTCTTCAACAAAGTTCATAATAATCTAACTTTTATCGTTTTGTTATAATTTTTAATGAGTGCAAAGATACATTTTTATTAGAAGATAATCGGGGATTTATTGTTCTTCATCTATTATTTCAATGTGTTAATCTAATTAATTTGTTAAAA
>CAZHWC010000007.1:2934-46356 GCA_964535975.1 uncultured Proteiniphilum sp.
CAGATTTCAGGCAAAGTCATTGATGCAGAATTTAAGGATCCAATTTTGGAGGCTAATATAAGAATTTTGCAACAGAAAGACAGCACTTTTGTGAATGGTGTGGCAACAAACAATAAGGGTAACTTTAATATAAGCTTGCCTTATGGTTCGTATATTGTGCACGTAACTTATGTGGGCAATAATGATGCTTTTAGAAATGTGACTCTAAGCCAATCTGCTCAAAAAGCTAACTTGGGAACCATTGAGCTTGGTGCTGACAATATTCTTCTTGATGCTGTGGTGGCTACTGCAAAAGCTGCCGAGGTGGTGGTGAAGGGTGATACGGTGGAGTATAATGCTGACTCGTATAAGGTGACTGAGAGTGCTGTGCTGGAGGATATGTTTAAGAAAATGCCCGGCGTGGAGGTGGACGAGAACGGTAAGATTACTGTGAACGGACGTGAAGTAAAGAAGATTATGATTGATGGTGAGGAGTTTTTTAGTTCTGACCCTAAGGTGGCTTCTAAAAACTTGCCTGCAAAGATGGTGGATAAAATTCAGGTTCATGACAGGAGAAGTGACATGGCTATGATGACCGGATTTGATGATGGCGACGAGGAGACAATTATCAATCTGACAATAAGACCCGGGATGAAGGAGGGTTTGTTTGGCAATGCTTTTGTGGGTTATGGCTCGAAAGACAGATATGAGGGCAACGCTATGGTTAATTATATGAAGGACAAAAATCAGTATACCTTATTGGGTGGTTATAATAATACCAATAATGCCGGATTTTCTGACTTGGGTGCTTCGATGTTTGGTGGAGGTGGCGGCCCCGGTGGTGGCAGAAGAATGTTTGGTGGTGCTAATAATGGTATCTCAAAATCGGGGAATGTTGGTTTGAACTTTAGCAATCAGTTTACAAGCAACCTGAAACTTGGGGGTAACTTGAGATTTGGGGATACTGACAATAATACTTTATCTAAAACTCATACTCAGAACCTTTTGAGTAGCGGTAACAGGCTGGAAAATGAGAATAATAGCTCAAATAACAGAAGTCAGAATTTTGGAATGGACTTTCGTATGGAGTGGACACCGGATACTCTTACAAGGATTATTCTTAGTCCGCAGGCGTCGATAACCAAAAATGAGCAGTTAGATACCGGTGACTTTGTAACTACACAGGAGACTTTGACGGATACTATAAATAGTGGCAACTCTAACTATAACTCTAAAGGTGATGGAAAAAACCTTTCGGCACGATTGGATATTAGCCGCACTTTGGGTAAGAAGGGACGTATATTGAGTGCTCAGCTTAGCGGGGGCTTGTCGGATACGGACAATAAGGGTACTAACTTATCGAACACATTATTTTATGGTTCGAAAGATGATGAAATAATTGACCAGAGGTTTGTAAATACCAGCAACTCTAAAAACTGGAGGGGGTATGTGTCATATGTGGAGCCTTTGGGAAATAATAATGCTATTCAGGTGGCATACTCGTTCCGTCAGAATAATTCTGAGTCAGACAGGGATACCAGAACAAAGGATGCTAATGGTGATTATACAATTTTGGACGAAAAATATAGCAAGAGGTTGGAGAATAGTTTTACCAATCAGGAGGTTGAGATGAATTTCCAGTCTATACGTCAGAAGTATGATTATATGTTTGGATTTACTGTTCAGCCTTCATCTTCGGCAAGTAAAACTTTTGTGGGTGATGAGTTGCTGAATGATTATAAGAGAAGTG
The DNA here is from genome assembly GCA_964535975.1 of uncultured Proteiniphilum sp. Classification (GTDB taxonomy): domain Bacteria; phylum Bacteroidota; class Bacteroidia; order Bacteroidales; family Dysgonomonadaceae; genus Petrimonas. The sequence goes on from CAZHWC010000007.1 coordinate 4,664, forward strand.
TGGTGAATTATGCGCCTACTGCTCAGTTTAATTATAAATGGACAAGACAGCACAATTTGAGATTGAGATATAATGGTAATACAAGTCAGCCTTCGGTAACTCAGTTATCACCGGTGGAGGATGTTTCGAATCCTCTTAACATTACGGTGGGTAATCCTGATTTGAAGCCTTCGTTTGAACACAGATTGAATTTGCGTTATCAAAACTTTAATCCTGAGAAGAACAGACATATGGGTATGTTTGGTAATATCAGTTATTTGAATAATGATATTATTTCTACCACTACGACTGACCTTGCAACAGGTGCTAAGGAGACTACTTATCAGAACGTGTCGGGCAACTGGAATGCTAACGTAAGGATGATGATGAACTTGCCTCTGAAGAATATAAAGTTCTCGGTATTTTCTATGACTTTTGCAAGCTACAACAACTCTAACGGTTTTGCAAACACGAAGTTGGATGATGTGATTACTATTGAAAAGAATATTAGTAAGAGAACAAACCTGGGCGAGACTCTGGGTCTTAACTATCGTTCTGATTTATTTGATTTTGGCGTACGTGGTAATATAAACTACAATAATGTGAAAAATACTCTTGAGGGACAACGTGATCAGGAATATTTTAACTATGGTGGCAATGCTAATACTACTATATACTTGCCATGGGATTTCTCAATTGAGAGTGATATCAATTATAGCACAAACACTGGATATGCCGATGGTTTTACACAGGATGAGTGGTTGTGGAATGCTTCTATGTCTAAACAGATTTTCAAGGCAAAGAACGGAACAATCAGGTTTAAGATTTATGATATTTTGCAACAAAGAAGTAATATTAGTCGTTCGGTGACTTCAAACTATATCAGAGATACAACGACAAACACTTTGACTTCATACTTCATGGTTCACTTTGTGTATAGATTTAATATCTTTAAAGGTGGTGCCACACAAGAGGATATGATGCCGGGAAGAGGATTTGGCGGTCATGGCAGAGGACGTATGTAATAGTAATATATTTATTTAAAAGGCTTATAGTATGGATAGCGCATTGAAAAAGAATTATCAGAATAAATATACTGTAGCAATAGTGCATATATTGTTGTGGAGTATGATTTTGGTGGCTCCTTACTTCTTCGTCGACAAAGAGACTGTATTCCGATGGGATATGTTTGTAAGGTCGAGCCCGGAGATGCTGGCTTTACTATTGGCCTTTTATATTAACTACTTTGTGCTTATTGACAAGTTTTTATTTAAGGGTAAAAACTATCAGTTTATATTTTACAATGTTTTGCTCCTTGTTGCGTTGATAGGGCTTATATACTTTGGCAATGATTTTATAAGGAGTTTGTATAATGTTCCGCTACGAAGAAGAAAGATGAGAATGTCGCCATGGCTTTTTGTATTGCGCAACCTGACGACTCTTATAACTATGGTGGGGCTGAGTGTTGCTCTGAGAATGACTTACCAATGGCTTATTTTAGATAACGAAAAAAAGGAACTGGAGAAAGCTAAAACGGAAGCGGAATTAAAGAATCTGAAGAATCAGATTAGTCCTCACTTCTTGCTAAATACGCTAAACAATATATATGCTTTGATTGCATTTAATCCTGACAAGGCTCAGCAGGCTGTGCTGGATTTGAGCAAACTATTAAGGCATATGCTGTATGATAACGAAAAAACATATGTACCTTTACATCAGGAGATAAGTTTTATAAAAAACTATGTTGAGCTGATGCGATTGCGACTTTCTGACAATGTGGCGCTGGATGCTCAGATAGATGCTGATGAAAATAGCGTTACACCCATTGCTCCGCTTATTTATATTTCACTGATAGAAAATGCTTTTAAGCATGGAATAAGTAGCAGCAAAGCGTCTTTTATTGCTTTTAGAATTTCGGAGAGACCTGATGGTGTTATTGAGTTTGTTTCTAAAAACAGCAGTTATCCTAAGTCTGACTCGGACAAGAGCGGAAGTGGTATTGGTCTTGAATTGGTGAGGAAGAGGCTTGACTTTATATATCCAAATCAATATGATTGGGAGATTGAAACTGAAAACAATGTTTATTCTACATCGCTTATAATTTATACGAAAGGAAGACAATAATGAAACTAAATTGCTGGATAGTGGATGATGAACCGTTGGCGCTGGAGTTGTTGGGCTCGTATGTGGCAAGGACCCCTTTTCTTAACTTAACAGGGAAATATTCGAGTTCGGTGGAGGCTATGGAGAATTTGCAGAAAGAGAGAATTGACGTTGTTTTTCTTGATATTCAAATGCCTGAGGTGAACGGGATGGAGTTTGCTCAGATGATTGATGAGGAGACCAGAATAATATTTACAACAGCTTTTAGTGAATATGCTCTTGATGGGTATAAGGTTAATGCTTTAGATTATTTGTTGAAGCCTTTTTCGTATACAGACTTCTTGAACGCTTCGAAACGTGCACTTAAATGGTATGAGATGAAATCTAGTGCTGTAGACAACAAGGCTTCTCAACCTGATGGTATTTTTGTGCGGGCGGATTATAAGTTGGTTCACATTTTGTTTGATGACATTTTGTTTATTGAAGGCTTGAAGGATTACATCAAGATATATACCACTAAGGAAAAGAGGCCAACAATTACGCTGATGAGTATGAAATCTATGGAGGAAGAATTGCCCGAGGGTCGTTTTATAAGGGTTCATCGCTCATACATAATCAATAGAAACAAAATAATGAGTATAGATAGGAATAAGATTATTATTGATTCCAACCAAATTCCTATCGGAGATACTTACAGAAAGGGTTTTATGGAGGCTATCAACAGCTGAGCAAGCATATTCTAGAACCATTTTTTAACCTTGAAATACAAAAGCATTCCTGCTGCTATTAAAAACATAATACCCAACACTATAAAATATCCATAAGGTGAACTTAGCTCCGGCATATTTACAAAGTTCATACCGTATAATCCTGCTATAAAAGAGATTGGAATAAATACAACTGAGAAGATTGTCAGGATTGCCATTATATCATTTAATCGTGTGCTCATGGATGAATGATATACATCTAATGCATCATATAAGACTTCACGATAATAATCAAGCATTTCTGAAACTTGGCTAATGTTATCTTGTAATTCCTTAAAGTGGGTTTCATTTATGTCTGAAATAAAGTCGGTCTCAAGTTTTCGCAAATTAAAAATCATCTCTTTTACCGGTTTTATATCTCTACGGTATTTATTGAGTTCTTGTTTTAGGAGATTGATCATCCTAAGTGTATCCCGATCATTATTAAGAGTTAGGTCCTCTTCCAAATCTTCGACCCTATTCCCATATGTATCAATTATGTATATATAATTATCTATTATAACATCAAGCAAAGCAAAAAACATGTAATCAGTGCCGGAAGCATGAATCTTGGATTTGCGCCTTTGTATTCTACTCTTAACGGGCATAAATATATCTGAAGGGCTTTCCATAAATGAGAAAATGATATTATCTGTTACAATGAAACATATATTTTCCCTTGTCAGTTCTTGTGTTGAATCATTGAGCTGCATCATTTTGACAGAAGCAAACAGCCCATCATCATAATCTTCAACCTGGGGACGAAGAGAAGCATCTAAAACATCTGAAATGATATTACCGGGAATGTTATATGCTCCTGATAGATTTCTCATTAAGTTTTCATCATTAATTCCGACAATATTAACCCAACAAAACTGATTATTGTCAGTGAACTCTTTGAGACTCTTAACTGAGTATATTTCGGTTTCATTGGTATCTTCAACAGAAAAATTAATAACACTGATACGAGGTTCTTCCAATTCATTGTCAGTTCTCCTTTTAATTTCAAAAGGGGAGAGTCCAATGTCTTCCTTTCTCTTACGATGGTTTTTTGTTGATTGCTTTATTGATCTTAACATGGCTTACGGGTTCTTTTTACTTTAAATCGTTTATAAAAAAAAGTGCGGATTGCGGAATAAAATCCCACAGCCCGCACTTTAACAATATATGTGCTATTTATAAAATAGTGATTATTCTTCGTTCATCAACACATTCATGATTTCGCAGGCTGACTTGGCTACCGGACTGCCGGGGCCGAAGATAGCAGAAACACCAGCTTTGTAAAGGAAATCATAGTCTTGAGCCGGGATAACTCCTCCTGCAATAACTATAATGTCGGGACGACCTAAACGGTTCAGCTCATCAATAATTTGAGGAACTAACGTTTTGTGACCTGCTGCAAGTGATGAAACACCTACAACGTGAACGTCGTTCTCAACTGCCTGACGAGCAGCCTCGGCAGGTGTCTGGAACAATGGTCCCATATCAACGTCGAAACCACAGTCTGCATAACCTGTTGCTACTACTTTTGCACCACGGTCATGACCATCCTGGCCCATTTTAGCAACCATTATACGTGGCTGACGACCCTCTTTCTTAGCAAATTCTTCTGTTAGCTGACGCGCTTTTGCCAGATACGCATCATCTTTTGATTCTGATGAATACACGCCTGAAATTGTTCTGATTACTGCACTATAACGACCTACAATTTTTTCGCAGGCATCGGATATTTCGCCTAATGAAGCTCGTACCCTTGCTGCTTCCACAGATAGTTCAAGAAGATTACCTTCTCCTGTTTCAACACATTTGGTGATTGCATCCAAAGCTTTTTGAACTGCATCGTTATCACGATTGGCTCTAAGCTCAGCAAGACGAGATATTTGTTGCTTACGCACTTCGGTATTATCTACCTCAAGAATATCAATTGGGTCTTCTTTTGCCAAGCGGTTGCTGTTAACACCAATAATCTTTTGAGCACCTGAGTCGATACGTGCCTGTGTGCGAGCTGCAGCTTCTTCAATTCTCATTTTTGGAACTCCTGTTTCGATAGCTTTTGCCATTCCGCCAAGCTCTTCTACTTCTTGGATAAGATCCCAGGCTTTGTCTACAAGCTCTTGAGTAAGTGACTCTACATAGTATGAGCCTGCCCATGGGTCAACATGACGGGTGATATGAGTCTCTTCCTGAATATAAATCTGAGTGTTACGCGCAATACGTGCAGAGAAGTCTGTAGGTAACGCGATAGCCTCATCAAGTGCGTTGGTGTGCAACGACTGAGTGTGACCTAAAGCTGCTGCCATAGCTTCGATTACTGTACGTCCAACATTATTAAATGGATCTTGCTCTGTAAGCGACCAACCTGATGTTTGTGAGTGAGTACGCAAAGCCATTGATTTTGGATTTTTGGCTCCAAAGCTTTTAACGATTTTAGCCCATAACAAACGTGCCGCACGCATCTTGGCAATTTCCATAAAGTGATTCATGCCAATTGCCCAGAAGAAAGAAAGACGTGGTGCAAATGCATCAATATCAATTCCTGCGTTTACACCTGCACGAAGGTATTCTATACCGTCTGCAAGAGTGTATGCAAGCTCAATATCTGCTGTGGCACCGGCCTCTTGCATATGATATCCTGAGATTGAAATAGAATTGAACTTAGGCATCTTTTGAGATGTATATTCAAAGATATCTGCAATGATTTGCATTGAGAATTTTGGTGGATAGATGTATGTGTTACGCACCATAAATTCTTTTAGGATATCATTTTGAATAGTTCCAGCCATTTCATGTAGCTCTGCACCTTGCTCTTGAGCAGCCACAATATAGAATGCCAAAACAGGTAAAACCGCTCCATTCATGGTCATAGAAACAGACATTTTATTTAATGGAATACCATCAAACAAAATTTTCATATCTTCTACGGAACAGATTGATACTCCTGCTTTACCAACGTCGCCAACCACGCGCTCGTTATCGGCATCATATCCGCGGTGGGTAGGAAGGTCGAAAGCTACGGAAAGACCTTTTTGTCCTGAAGCAAGGTTACGACGATAGAATGCGTTAGACTCTTCGGCTGTGGAGAATCCTGCATACTGACGAATTGTCCATGGACGCATAACGTACATTGTGGAATATGGACCACGCAAATATGGAGCCACACCGGCTGCATATCCCAAATGTTCCATTCCTTCCAAATCATCTTTGGTGTAAACAGATTTAACAGGTATCTGTTCTGGAGTTAGCCAATTGGCTTCTATTTTATTTTCATCAATCCACTCATCAACATTTGGAGTTGAATATTTGGCTGATTTAATATCGATATTTTCGAAAATAGGTTTCATATTTTATGATTTTTCTATTCCAGAAAGCAAGTTGCTAATTCTGGCTTTGATTGTTTTTATATCTTATAAATAAGGAGCTATAAAGTTTCCGGCTGATAATAATAAACTAAATACTAACACCAGTTTAGCGGTGTGTGTATCCAAAAATTGAATTATGCACAGATCATTAATGGTGGCTTGCTTCATTAGTTTAATATTTTTCAGTGCCATTGGCAATGTAATTAAAACAATGAAAACAAATGGGTGTAACAGATTTAACAGAACTGAAGCGGCAACTAACAAGTAAGAAACCAATAAGAGGGTCTGATACATTATTTGTGAGCCTTCAAGTCCAAGATTCATCGCTTGTGTCTTGATTCCTGCCTGCTTATCCTGGAGCATATCGCGAGTGTTGTTGGCATGAAGAATTGCAACAATTAGCAACCCGACCGGTGACGCTACCAATAGTGAAGTCCAATTAATAATACCTGTCATCACATATACTACACCAAGCATTATCATTAAACCAAAGCTTAGGAAGATAATTAAATCGCCAAGTGCTACATATTTAAATTTGTAATATAATGTGGCACTAATTATTCCGTATAAACCTATATAGATAAGTGGCAGCCCTGTTCTTAGAAATAGGTATGCACCTATAATAATACCAAGCAGCAACACTATATATCCGTATATAAGAATTGTTTTGGGTTTGAATATCTTATGTATCAGCACTCTAAAAGGTCCTGTTTTCTCGAGCTGGTCAACACCATTCATGTAGTCGTGATAGTCGCCTATCAAGTTGCCTGACATGTGAAAGATGATGGCTCCGAAGAAAGCAATAACACCATTAGCCCAATTAACATCACTAACCACTCCTGTCTTATAGAGATAAAAGACATAGGAGAAAGCCATCAATGCCGGTGATCCCGAAGCGGGAAACGACCAGGGGTGTGCTGCTATAATCCAATACTTTAGTTTAGACATAAAACAAATGTTTGTAAAATCAGCATACGTTTCTTTATGCTTTTATCCAAGAATTTTTTTATTAAACTCCTTAAGTGTTTCATACACATTGCTGCGAACATGAATGAAATGTTCGATACCTACAGCCTTTAAGTCATCCATACATGCTGGTGATCCGGCAACTACAAATTGCTCTTTTCCACCTTTAACAAGCTCGAATGCTTTTGGAGCCAACTCTACATATTCGTCGTCACTTGAACAGATAACAATAATATCTGCTCCTGCTTTGCGAGCTGCTTCAACACCTTCTTCAACTGTTTGGAAGCCATTATTGTCTATTACCTCATAACCGGCACAAGCAAAGAAATTGCTTGAGAATTGTGAGCGTGCAAGACGCATAGCAAGGTTGCCTATAGTTAGCATGAAGGTTTTTGGACGTCTTCCGCTTTTCTCGGTTTCAAGACGTAGTTCATTGAACTGCTCAGCAAGACGAGTTATTCTCAATGGTTTTAATGGAGTTTCACCATCGCTGCAGCCGCATGATAGCTCAACAGGATTGTTGATTTTTTCGGCCATTTGCTCATTGAAGTTAGGAAATTGGTTAGTTCCAAGCAAGATCTCGCGTCTATTGGCAACAGCATTTGAGCGTGTTGTGTATGATGCTTGAATTGCATCTTGAACCCCACCCTCTTTTAGTGTTTCGTAAAATCCTTTTTGGTCAGTTTCAAGGAATAGCTTCCATGCTTGCTCTGCAAGTGAAACAGTAAGTTTTTCGATATAATATGAACCTGATGAAGGGTCTGTCACTTTATCGAAGTGTGATTCTTCTTTAAGAAGAAGTTGTTGGTTCAATGCAATACGCTCCGCAAATTCAGTTGGGGTTTCGAATGCTTCATCAAATGCACGAACTGTGAGTGAGTCAACAGCACCAATTGTTGCAGACATAGCTTCAGTTTGTGAGCGAAGCATGTTTACATATGGGTCGTAGAGTGATTGATTAAAACGTGATGTAATTGCGTGTACATTCATTTTTGCGGCACAACGGCATGTGCCATCTTCGGCTTTATTGCTGCAATCATGAGGACATGGAGGTTTGTATGCATCAACAATCTCTGCCCACAACCAACGTCCGGCTCTAAATTTAGCAATCTCCATGAAGTAGTTTGCACCAACACCAAGTTCGAATTTGATTTTCTTTGCTACCATTGCTGGTGCCAATCCTTTCTCGATAAGTGCGCCTAGAAGTTGATTTGCATAGGCAAGACTAAAGCCAAGCTCTTGATAGCTGTATGCACCTGCGTCATTCATCATGCTACCTGTGATGATAATACTTCTGTAGCGTGGAAGGGCTGCTGTGATACTTACAATTTCGGCAGCTTGCTCAATCCAGTTAGGTGCATCAATACCTTTTTTAAGTATAAGTCTGAATGGATCATAACCAATAGAACCATGACATTCCAATAGGTTGAGATTTAGTGAAGTGATATAAGCAACCACCATCTCTGCCAAATCCTTAATTTTTGAGATGCAAGTATTGAAGTTTAATTCAACTTTATCGGCTGATATACCATCCAAAAGAATTCCAAGATTTTCAACCGAAAGGTTATTTTTCGGAAGATAAAAACCTAAGGAGGTGACTCCTTTACTTAACAATGACTTTGCTTTCTGATTTGCTTCGGCATAATCCTTAACAGAGATTTCCTGACGAACACGCCACACGTTATCTTTGCGTGTGCTTCTAACGTAAGGAAACTGTCCCGGCAAATTACCTGTGGTTAGAAATCCTTCAATATCTTCAGCACGATAAAAAGGATTTACATTAAAACCTTCATTAGTTCTCCAAACTAATCTTTTCTGAAAGTCGGCACCTTTTAAGTCTTTGGTAACAACCTCCATCCACTGTTCTGTGGAAACGCTTGGAAAATCAGTAAAAAGTTTTTCTTTCTGATTACTCATAATTAATTGATATTTATATATTTTGGGTTAATGTTATGCTTAAATATCATTTACGATATCTTATCATTTGATATCAACATTTTAAGATGACAAAAATACGATAAATAGTTCATCTATAAAAGTTTTAAATACTGCGTATGGTATTAAAAATACAAAAACCACGAATGTACAAGTTAATATCTATTTCACTTATACACCCGTGGTTGTTAATATAATTATGCTAATTTTATTTTCCTAAAAATCCACCCAATAGGTCGTCAAGGATATTTCCATCTTTGTTCTTATCCAACATTCCTGTGACCATCCCCATAAGCCCTCCGGCTGAACCTGACTTTTTGGAAGTGGTTCCTCCTCCAACACTTCCTAGAAGCCCTCCCAACAAATCGCCGAGACCTCCTGCGCTAGTTTTGCTTTGCTTCTTCTGCTTGCCTACGTATGCCATCACTATTGGTGCCAGAATGGAAAGAAGTGGTCCAACCTTTTGAATACTTAAACCAGATTTGGCAGCAACTCCTTTTTCTATAGCTCCTTTTTGCGAACCAAAGATATGATCGAGTATTCCATTGCCATCTTGCTGCACAGCAGCCGACTGCCCCTGAAGCATGCTGCTCAAATTATCGAGCAGCGAACCATCATGCTTTGACTCTAATGCCTTGTTTAAACTTTCGGCCCCTTGTGATGTTTGAGTATTTTTTGTTAGACCGGCCAATATAGCAGGAACAGCAACACCAATTGCCGAAGCAGCTTCGGTTTTGCTCATACCCAACTGGGATGAAACACTGTTGATTACATTCTGACCTAATGGTCCGCTTAAGATATCTGAAATATTCATGATTGAAATTATTTTGGTTTATGCCAAAGGTAGCAAAAAATCAAAAATATAATAAAGCATTGTTCATTTTTTGTTTTTATGTGGAAATATGCAACGATAGTATTACTTTTGTTGTTTAATAGATCTTAAAGAACTTTTTTCAGAAATAGTGGTTTAGTACTTGAGATTATTCTTGATATTTTTTATACTACGAATTTTTAGAATTACAATGATACAATATAAAGAGTTATTGCAGCGCGTTTTGGATGAGGGCGTGAAGAAGGAAGACAGAACAGGAACAGGAACTATTAGTGTGTTTGGACATCAAAGCAGATATAAAATGACGGATGGATTTCCTGTGTTAACCACAAAAAAACTACATCTGAAATCAATCATTCACGAGCTGCTATGGTTCTTAAATGGTGACACAAACGTTAAATATCTTAATGACAACGGAGTTAGGATATGGAATGAGTGGGCTGATGAAAGTGGCGACCTTGGACATATATATGGCTATCAATGGCGCTCGTGGCCTGATTATAGCGGTGGACATATTGATCAAATAAAGGAAGTTGTGGATACGATTAAAAACAATCCTGACTCGAGAAGAATAATTGTGAGTTCGTGGAATGTGGCTGATATTCCTAATATGAAGCTTCCCCCTTGTCACGCATTTTTTCAGTTTTATGTAGCTGATGGGAAACTTAGTTTACAGCTGTATCAGAGAAGTGCTGATATATTTCTAGGGGTACCTTTTAATATTGCATCATACGCTCTTCTACTGAAAATGATGGCTCAGGTAACCGGATTGGAAGAAGGTGATTTTATTCATACGCTTGGAGATGCTCATATTTATTTAAATCATATTGAACAGGTTAACTTGCAACTATCAAGAGAAACAAGAGTCTTACCTGAAATGAAGATTAATCCTGGCGTAAAGGATATTTTAGGTTTTAAATTTGAGGACTTTGAACTTGTTGGGTATGATCCACATCCCCATATTAAAGGTGAAGTTTCTGTTTAAAGCATTTTTAATTTCCATTTAAACTCAATTAAAATGAACGATCGTAATTACAATATTGGCGCTGTGGTAGTAATTGATAAAAACAATGCTATTGGCAACAAGGGTGGCTTGCTATGTTATTTGCCCAATGACTTAAAGCATTTTAAAAATATCACCTCCGGTCACACAATTATAATGGGGCGGAGGACTTTTGAATCACTTCCAAAGGGTGCATTACCCAATCGTACAAATATTGTAATATCATCGGCAAATCCTGACAACTTCCCAGGCTGTATCACCGTTAAAACTATAGAAGAAGCTCTTGATAAGTGCGATCCTAATGAGGAAATTTTCATTATTGGGGGTGGTCAATTGTATAATAGTACCATTGATATAACTAACAACTTATATCTGACATGTATCCATCATGCTTTTGAGGAGGTGGACACATACTTTCCTAATTTTGATCTTGATGAGTGGATTCTTGTTGAGGAGGAGCACCATAAGGCTGATGAAAAACATGATTACAATTATTCATTCTTAAAATATAGAAGAAAATAGTATTAAATTAATGCAACCTTAAGTCTAACATTTTTAGTTAGATAAACAGGCTTTCTCGATATATATATTTATATTTGCATTTAGGAAAATTTGTTTTCTAATGTGCATATTTTAAAGAAAATATAAATCAACTAAAATAATCATGAGAAAGCTGTTATATACTCTTTTTTTAATTTTAATAGTTGCACACGCCTCTGCACAAGATACAAAGATTGACAACCACACAAGGGAAAGTATCAATGAAGCTTTGACTAAAATTTATCAAGCTGAATTTAGTGGTGGTAAAGTGATGGTTGACAGTATATTTGTAAATGATAAAAACAAGAGAATAAATCTATACTCCAATTTATCACTTTCGTATATGCCCATGAGAGAAGATATTGTTTTGCGGATATATGATGAAGTGAGAAGGTTGCTTCCACATAGTATCAAAAAATATCAAATATCTATTTTCTCTGATCAACAAGAAATAAGTGCCTTAATACCAAACTTTTATAGATCAAAGGCAAAAGATAAATCTAGAATAATTACACACAAAACCAAAACTGCACTTTCAACTAATATTTCTGAACCAATTACCGAATTCAAAAAAGGAATGCCAAGCAACCATATTGCAATGTGGCAAAGTCATGGATGGTATTATGAACAAAAACTTGGCAGATGGGAGTGGCAAAGAGCAAGAATTTTTCAAACGGTGGAGGATCTATATACGCAAAGCTATGTAATTCCTTTTTTAGTGCCAATGCTTGAAAATGCAGGAGCTAATGTTTTGCTGCCACGTGAAAGAGATTATAATATCAACGAAGTGATAGCGGATAATGACTCTGAAATATTCTACAGCGAGACAAATGGCAAAGAAAAATGGAGAACATCGGAGAAAGAGGGGTTTGCTAATTTAAAAGAGTTTTATATTGATGGTGAAAATCCATTTAGGATGGGAACTGCGAGGGAAATTAGAACTATAAAAAAAGGAGCTGAAAGCACTGCAAAATGGGAATTGGATATTCCGAAAAAAGACAAATATGCTATTTATGTGGCTTTTCAAACTCATAAAAACAGCTCAGATGATGCTCTTTACACTGTATATCATAGTGGTGGAAAAACTGAATATAAAGTTAATCAGCAAATAGGTGGCGGAACTTGGATTTTTCTGGGCTACTTTGATTTTGACAAGAATAAAGGACACAAGGTTTTGCTCTCAAACAGAAGCTCGCGAACAGGGAGGATTGTGTCGGCTGATGCAATAAAAGTTGGAGGTGGGATTGGAAATATTGCACGTATGCCAATAGTTGATGAAAATGGGAAAGATAGTAATGGGATTAAACACATATTAGAAACTAGTGGACGCCCTAGATATACAGAGGGGGCACGCTATTGGATGCAGTGGGCAGGAATACCCGATTCTATATATAATCAGACGGAAGGTGCAAACGACTATACTGACGACTACGCTTCACGCGGACATTGGGTAAATTATTTGTCTGAAAAGCTAAATGTGCCTATCGACTTGGCATTTGCATTTCACACTGATGCAGGGACCACTTTGAACGATAGCATAATTGGAACCTTGGGTATTTATATGACTCATCATAATGATGAATTATTTGACAATAATAAGTCGAGATGGGCATCAAGAGATTTATCCGAAATAATTATGGATGAAATTATGAGAGACATTCGTCGTGATTATGAACCCAACTGGACCAGAAGGGCACTTTGGAATCGTTCTTATGCTGAAGCAAGGGTTCCAAATGTTCCAACGATGCTGCTGGAATTGCTTTCGCATCAGAATTTTGCAGATATGCGTTATGGTCTTGAACCTGAGTTTAGATTTATGGTTAGCAGGTCTATTTATAAGGGTATGCTTAAGTTTTTAGCTTCACAATATAATCGTGATTATGTGGTTCAACCATTGCCGGTGAAAAACTTCAATATAGAGTTTATAGATGAAACGAGAATTAAATTAAATTGGCATTCCACAACGGATATGGCAGAACCTACCGCAAATCCCACACAATATATTGTTTATACAAGAACTGATGATGAAGGGTTTGATAATGGGACTCTGGTTAAGGAGAATATATATGAGATGGACATAGATAAAGACAAATTATATAGCTTTAAGGTGGTGGCTGCAAATGAAGGAGGAAAGAGCTTCCCGTCTGAAATTTTATCGGCGATGAGAAAATCAGAAGAGAAGGGCTTGGTTCTTATCGTTAATGGTTTTACCAGGACTTCTGCACCATTTAGTTTCATTGCTTCTGACAGTATAGCAGGATTTTATGGTGATGAAGACAATGGGGTTCCGTATATTTCAGAGCATCACTTTATTGGGCCAATGAGGGAGTTTAGACGCAGTGTGCCATGGATGGATGATGATGCTTCGGGATTTGGTGATAGCAGCTCTGAATTTGAGACCACTTCAATCGCCGGTAATACTTTTGATTATCCCGCCATCCATGGGAAGGCATTTTCTGAGGCAGGATATTCTTTTGTATCGTGTGCAGCAAGCACAATAGAGAACGAAAATATTGATATGAATAACTATAAGGTTGTTGATTGGATTCTTGGCAAGCAACGTGAAACTTCAATTGCTAGAGGGGCTATGCCTGCAAAACACAAAACTTTCTCGAAGAAGCAACAGAGATTAATTGGCAACTATTGTAGCAATGGAGGTAATATTATTGTTAGTGGTGCTTTTGTTGGCACTGACTTATGGGATAATAAATTTGCAGACAAAGATGATCAAAAATGGGCACAGGAAGTTTTGAAATATAAGTGGAGAAATAATAGAGGTGCTGTAACCGGAAGAATTAAATCGGTTCCCTCTCCATTTGAGTATATTGCTGGGAACTATAAATACTACAATAAACTTAACAGCGAAGGATATGTAGTTGAAAACCCCGATGCAATTGAACCTTCAAATAGTGAGGCGTTTACTATATTTAGATATTCAGAAAATAATCTTAGTGCCGGAGTTTTATACAAAGGAGATAATTATAGCACATGTATACTTGGCTTTCCTATAGAATCGATAATTGGGGAAAAAGACAGGAGTGATTTGATAAAAGGGATTCTTGAATCAATAGATTAAAACAAACTCAAAACACGTGCAGCAATAGTATGCCTGAATTTGAGATATATAATTATATTTGTGCTGTATATAAAAAAAGAATTTAAACCTATATATATAATGAAAACAATTAATGCCTTTATTCTCTTTTCGGAACCACATTTAGCGAAAAAAACCATTGATGAGCTAAAAGCATCTACGCTCATAAATAAAATTTATCTTCTTACACCACACGATAATAGTGAAAATATTGATGGCTGTGAGATGATTAAAATAGATTCGATGCAGAGTAGTGACACTGTATGCAAAATTGCTTCACTTGCAAATACTGAATATACTTTGGTTTATCAGAAGTCGACTATATTGAAACTTGGATATTTCGCTTTAGAACGTGTAGTTGGTATTGCCAGAGACTCTGGTGCCGGAATGATTTATTCTGATTACTATGCAGTATCTGAAGGGAAGAAGAATGCAAACCCGGTAATTGATTATCAGGAGGGGAGCTTGAGGGATGATTTTAATTTTGGATCACTTATTATCTATAATTCAAAGGCACTGATGGAGGCTGCAGCAAGAATGAACAGAGATGAGTATAAGTTTGCAGGCATGTATGATTTGAGACTTAAGATATCACAATATCATTCTTTGGTAAGAATTAATGAATATCTATATACCGAAACGGAAGAAGACACACGAGCATCGGGTCAAAAGATTTTTGATTACGTTGATCCTAAGAATAGAGCTGTTCAGATAGAAATGGAACAAGCGTGTACTCAGCATTTAAAAGATGTAGGTGCATATCTTGAGCCGACTTTTAAATCTATTGAGTTTGACAACGGTGACTTCGAGTTTGAGGCTTCAGTTATAATCCCGGTTAGAAACAGAATTAAAACTATTAATGACGCAATAGATTCGGTGTTGAGACAAGAAACTAATTTTAAATTTAATCTTATTGTTGTTGATAATCATTCAACAGATGGTACAACTGAAGCTATTGAATCCTATAGTGATGATGAGCGTTTAATTCATATTATTCCCGAAAGAGATGACTTGGGTATTGGCGGATGTTGGAATATGGGTGTTCATTATGAGAAGTGTGGCAAGTTTGCTGTGCAGCTTGATAGTGACGATGTTTATAGTGGTAATGATACTTTACAAAAGATAGTTGATGCTTTTTATGAGCAAAATTGCGCAATGGTAGTTGGAACATACCAGATGACAAATTTTGAAATGAAAGAGATTCCTCCGGGCATAATAGATCACAAAGAATGGACTCCGAAGAATGGAAGAAACAATGCCTTGCGAATTAATGGATTGGGTGCACCACGTGCATTTTATACTCCTGTATTGCGTGAGGTCAAAGTTCCAAATACAAGTTATGGGGAAGATTATGCACTTGGTTTAAATATTTCAAGAAACTACCAAATTGGTCGCATTTATGATATTTTATATCTGTGTAGAAGATGGGAAGATAATTCGGATGCGGCATTAGATATAGTGAAGATGAATGGGCACAATACCTATAAAGACAGAATTAGAACTTGGGAGCTTCAGGCTAGAAAACGAATGAAATAAAATATTACCACATGAATTATAATATTTCACACGAACCTACAATTGATGTAGGAATACTACTCGAACAACCCAAGATTGAATTTACACTACATAACGACTTTGTGATTGGAGATCACAATATTGTACCATCTGGTGACTACTCTGCTAGTGTGGTTGATGGGAATATATTATTTGAAGGAGGAAAATATAAGTCTTTATTACTATCTTCTAATGATTTGTCTCTGACTAGTTTTACAATTAAAGATGTGATTATTGGAGTTAACTTTCACTGGGAGCGTAAAGAAAATCAGCAATTTGTGGGGAGCTTAAAGTTGATAATAGAAAACAACAAGCTTACAGCTATAAATAAATTGTCTTTGGAAGATTATCTTGTTAGTGTGATTTCCTCTGAAATGAGTGCTACAAGTTCTCTTGAATTACTAAAAGCACATGCTGTTATTTCTCGTAGCTGGTTAATGGCTCAAATAGAAAAAAATAAAGAGATTAATACAACAGTTTATAAAACTCACTTTGAAAATGAGTCTGAAACTATCAGATGGTTTGACAGAGAGGATCATATCAATTTTGATGTATGTGCAGATGATCACTGTCAGCGATACCAGGGAGTTACTCGACAAACTACAGATACAGTTGCTAAAGTTATTAATCTTACTAGGGGGGAAATACTGACTTATAACAATAAAATATGTGACGCAAGATTTTCGAAGTGCTGCGGAGGTATAATGGAAACATTTGAGAATGTGTGGGAACCTGTGGTTCATCCTTATCTTCAGGGAAAGCGTGATCTAATTAGCGATAGCGCCCCCCTACCCAATCTATCTATAGAAGAGGAGGCGGACAAATGGATTAGGTCAGTACCCCAAGCATTTTGCAACACAAACAACAAAGAGGTTTTAAGGCAAGTATTAAATGACTATGATCAGGAAACTGCCGATTTCTATCGATGGAAAGTAGAATATACGCAACAAGAAATTAAAGAACTGATCAGAGATAGATCCGGAATTGATTATGGTGATATAGTGGATTTAGTACCTGTTGAACGAGGCACATCGGGAAGATTAATACGATTAAAAGTAATTGGGAGCAAAAGGGAAAGAGTGATTGGTAAAGAACTTGAAATTAGGCGCACTCTATCTCCATCTCATCTATACAGTTCTGCTTTTGTAGTCGACAAGCATGATTTGGTGAATAATATTCCGGGCAAGTTTACTATTAATGGCGCAGGATGGGGACATGGCGTGGGATTATGTCAAATTGGTGCAGCAGAAATGGCAGAAGAGGGTTTTGACTATAAGCATATTCTTTCTCATTATTTTCCGGGTTCAGACACTGAAAAGAAATATTGAATGTATATAATAAAATAACACTTGAATAATAACATGACTTCCAACAAATTAAACCAGAAAAAATCTCCATGGACATGGGTACCGACGCTATATTTCGCTCAGGGTATACCTTATGTTGTAGTTATGACAGTAGCAGTCATTATGTACAAGCGCTTTGGTTTATCTAATACTCAAATCGCTCTATACACAAGCTGGTTATATTTACCTTGGGTTATAAAACCATTTTGGAGCCCTTTTGTTGATATCCTTAAAACTAAAAGATGGTGGATTGTGTCGATGCAGCTACTGATTGGTGCAGGGATGGCAGGTGTGGCATTTACTCTGCCAACACCTTTTTATTTAAAGGCTACACTATCCTTCTTTTGGCTGTTAGCTTTCAGCTCTGCAACTCACGATATAGCTGCTGATGGGTTTTATATGCATGCTCTTGATGATTCGGACCAATCATTTTTTGTAGGAATCAGAAGCACTTTTTATCGTTTGGCAATGATTTCAGGTCAGGGATTACTGATTATTTTTGCAGGTTTCTTTGAGAAAAAAACCGGTAATATTTCTTTATCATGGAGTATAACGTTTTTTATTCTTGCTGGTTTATTTATTGCATTTTGGCTATATCACCAATTTATTCTCCCTAGTCCTAAAACAGATTATGGGAAAAAGACTGAATCATTTTCTGATGTAGCTAATGAATTTGGCAGAACGTTCTCTTCTTTTTTTACTAAAAAGGGTATTGGAATGGCAATTGCGTTTATGTTGTTATATAGGTTGGCAGAGGCGATGCTGGTTAAGTTAGCTCAACCATTTTTACTGGACTCACGTAGCGTAGGTGGTCTGGGACTTGAAACACATGAAGTAGGAATTGCATATGGAACAGTTGGTGTGATTGCTCTAACTATAGGAGGAATTGTAGGCGGGATTGTGGCTTCTAAAAAGGGACTAAAATACTGGATATGGCCTATGGCTTTAGCAATAACTATGCCTAATGCCGCATACCTGGCACTAGCTTGGTTGCAGCCTGAGAGTTTCTTCTGGATAAATGTTGCTGTGGCAATAGAACAGCTTGGATATGGATTCGGCTTTACTGCATACATGTTATATCTAATTTACTTTTCGGAAGGGGAACACAAAACTGCACACTACTCTATTTGTACCGGATTTATGGCATTGGGTATGATGTTACCTGGCATGGCTGCCGGTTGGATACAAGAACAAATGGGGTATGTAAGCTTCTTTACATTAGTAATGATTGCAACAATACCAACTCTGTTAATTGTTCCTTTCATGAAAATTGATAAAGAGTTTGGCAAGAAAAACAAAACAGCAAATTGATACTTTGAGGATGAAAATTACTACACTAATAGACAATACTACACTTGATAATGAGCTACATAGCGAGCATGGATTATCGGTATACATTGAGACAAGTAACAAGAGGATTCTTTTTGACACAGGAATGTCGGACAAGTTTTTAATTAATGCCGAGAAACTTGGAATTGACTTAAGCAATGTAGATATTGTAATTATTTCTCATGGACATTACGACCATATTGGTGGGCTGATTGATTTTATCAATATAAATAGTAAGGCAAAGATTTATATGAAAAAAGAAATCTTTGACAATAGGTATATTACAATAAGAGATAAAACAATTTTAGATAGAGGATATCCAGAAGAACTAGTTGAGTATAAAGATAGATTTACATTTCTAACAGATGAAGTTACAAGAGATGAAGACATTATACTTCTTAAGAATATCAATAGGGAGTATCCGATACCTAAGGGAAATACTATTTTATACGCTACCAATAATAATGAAATATGGCAAGACGAGTTTGAGCATGAACTACTATTTGCAATTATGTATAACAATGAACTGGTGATGTTTACAGGGTGTGCCCACAACGGGGTGGTGAATATGATAAGCTCACTTAAAAGGCACTTTCCTGAAAACAATATTAAAGTTATTCACGGTGGATTTCACCTGGTTAAAACTGACTTTGCTGAAACAGAAACTAACGATGAAATTCAACAAATAGCAAGAGAAATTATAAGGCTGGCACCTGGTGCTATAATATATACAGGGCATTGCACTAACGAGAATGTACTGAGACAACTTAAGAGTCTTATAAAAGACAGAATTGATCAACTATATGTTGGACACAATATTTATTTATAAAAAATGCTGACTAATAAACCCTGAGGCATATTTTATTTATTCAATTAAAAAGAAAGAGCTATATTTGTGGTAAATATCTTAAAAGCTTATAAAGCAATATATTTACTATATTAAAAATGAAAATAAAAACATTCGAATTTAATCCTTTAGGGGTTAACACATACATTTTGTATGATGAGAACAAAGACTGTATTGTTATAGATCCGGCTTCTATTTTTCCTGAAGAAAATGAAGAATTAATCAGTTTTATCGAAGATAACAATCTAAACGTAGTTAGACTGATAAATACACACCTTCACTTCGATCACATATTTGGTGTAAATCTTATTGCAGAAAAATATAATCTTAAACTGGAATCACATCAAGATGATCTGTTTCTGCTTGACAATTTAGAGCAACAAATGAAAATGTTTGGCTTCAACTCCGATAGAGAATACAAGCCAATAATAGGCAACTTTCTGACTGAAGACGACACAATAGAATTGGGAGATGAAGTTTTGCAAATAATACATGTGCCCGGACACTCTCCCGGAAGCATTATATTTTATAACCAAAAAGAGGGCTTTATGATTGCCGGAGATGTACTGTTTAACGGAAGCATTGGACGTACTGATCTTGTTGGAGGTAATTTTGACCAATTAATTGAGGGCATACAAACTAAACTATTCACCTTACCTGACAACGTAGTTGTATATCCGGGGCATGGTCCCAGCACATCTATTGGACGTGAGAAGAAACACAACCCCTTTGTGGGAAAAAATAGATTTTAATCATTAATCATACACATTTAAACATTATGAAAATAGAACATTTTAAAACCCGACATATCGGAATTAAACCGGAAGATTTGGAAAAAATGCTTCAGACAATAGGTGTGGAGTCTCTAGACCAACTTATTGACGAAACTATTCCTGCAGATATCAGGTTAAAAAAACCATTATCACTACCAATAGCACTTTCGGAATTTGAATATGCAAATGAGATAAACAGAATTGCATCAGCTAACAGAATTTTCACATCTTACATCGGAATGGGTTGGTATAATAACATCACCCCTGCTCCAATATTCAGAAATGTATTTGAAAATCCTGTTTGGTATACTTCATATACTCCATATCAGGCAGAAATTTCTCAAGGACGACTTGAGGCATTGATTAACTTCCAAACTATGGTAAGTGAATTAACAGGGCTTCCATTGGCTAACTCATCACTACTTGATGAAGCTACTGCAGCAGCTGAAGCAGCATCAATGATGTATGGCCTGAGAAGCAGAAGTTTGGTCAAGGAAGGTGCTGAAACTCTTTTTGTAGATAAAAATATTTTTCCTCAGACTCTTTCAGTTTTAAAAACACGAATGAATTTAGTGGAAATAGATGTAGAAGTAGGTGATTACAAAGATGTTGACTTTTCACAAGGAAAATACTTCGGTGCCATCTTACAATATCCTAATAGTAACGGTAATATTGATGATTATAAAGAGTTTGTAGAAAAGGCTAAAGTGGCAGATATTAAAGTGGCTGTAGCTACTGATCTTATGGCACTTGTGCTACTAACCCCTCCAGGAGAATGGGGCGCAGACATAGCTTTTGGAAGCAGTCAGCGATTTGGAATACCTTTATACTTTGGCGGACCTTCTGCGGCATTCTTTGCTACCAAGGATGAATACAAACGTAATATACCCGGACGTATCATTGGTATTTCTAAAGATGCATATGGCAAAGAAGCTTTACGCATGGCTTTACAAACTCGTGAGCAACACATTAAACGCGAGAAGGCAACTTCTAATATTTGTACTGCACAAGCATTATTGGCGACCATGTCATCATTCTATGCAGTTTATCATGGACCCATAGGATTAAGAAAAATCGCAACTCGCATTCACTCAATAGCTGCATTAGTGGAGTTGGAATTAAGCGGTCTTGGCTTCAAACAAGTCAATGAATATTATTTTGACACACTAAAACTTGAGCTTCCGGACAATCTTACTCAGGATAATGTGAAAGATATGGCTGAAATGAGAAATATCAACTTAAGATATTTTGAATCGGGAGAAATTGGAATAAGTATTGATGAAACTACTGATGAAAAAAGTGTTCGTGAATTATTGGCAGTTTTTGCAATGTCAGTTGGGAGCTCAAAAGAATTTTATGTAAGTGAAGTTAACAAACGACTGATTCTAAAGCCTGAACAACTTAGAACTAGTCCAATACTAACCCATGACAACTTCAATTCTTATCATTCCGAAACAGAACTGATGAGATATATTAAGCGACTAGAGAGAAAAGATATATCATTAGCTCATTCAATGATCTCATTAGGATCATGTACAATGAAACTAAATGCTGCTTCTGAAATGTTGCCTTTAGAGCATCCAGGGTTTAGAAACATACATCCTTTTGCTCCTCAAGATCAAACTGAAGGATATCGTGAACTAATTGAAGACTTAGAAACAATGCTTGCTGAAATTACCGGATTATCTGGTACAAGTCTACAACCCAACTCAGGCGCAGCCGGAGAGTTTACCGGACTTCTTGTTATAGCAAGCTATCTTAAAAGTATAGGTCAGGGACATCGCAAAACAGTACTTATTCCTGCCTCAGCACACGGGACAAATCCTGCAAGTGCAGTTCAGGCCGGCTTTACACCTGTCACAGTCGCATCCGACTCAAAGGGAAATGTTGATATGGAAGACTTTAAGAACAAAGTAGAAGAATATCGTGATGATATTGCTGCCTACATGATTACATATCCTTCTACACATGGCATTTTCGAAGTTCAGGTTAAAAAGATGTGTGAAATGATCCATGAGGCAGGTGGTCAAGTTTATATGGATGGTGCTAATATGAATGCACAAGTTGGACTTACTAATCCTGGTGTCATTGGTGCTGACGTTTGTCACTTGAATCTTCATAAAACATTTGCAATTCCTCATGGTGGCGGTGGTCCCGGTGTTGGTCCAATTTGTGTGGCGGAACATCTAGTGCCATTCCTTCCTGGTCATCCTGTTGTATTTGGTAATGATCTAAATACTGTTTCGGCAGCTCCCTACGGAAGTGCCGGTGTGTTAGCAATTACTTATGGATATATTAGAATGATGGGCGAAGAAGGATTAAAAGAAGCGACTCAAATTGCAATCTTGAATGCAAACTACTTAGCAGAAAAGTTAAACGATAGCTATGGTATAGTTTACCGTGGAGCTAAAGGAAGAGTTGGTCATGAACTTATACTTGAATGTCGTGGTTTGAAATCCGTTTCCGGAATTAGTGAAACAGATATAGCCAAACGTCTTATTGACTATGGATACCATGCACCTACACTTTCATTTCCGGTTCATGGGACATTAATGATTGAGCCAACTGAAAGTGAGAGCTTAGTTGAGCTTGACCGCTTTGCAGATGCTATGCTTAATATTCACAAGGAAATAATTGAGGTTTCACGAGGTGAATATTCAGCTGAAGATAATGTTTTAGTAAATGCTCCGCATCCGGAGTATGAAGCAGTTGCTGATGAGTGGAAGCACTCTTATCCTCGTAGCAAAGCAATCTATCCTCTACCATATGTTAGCGATAATAAGTTCTGGGTAAATGTTGCACGAGTTGATAATGCATACGGAGACAGAAACCTCATTGCATGTCTGTGCCAACTATAAAAGAAATTATTCAAGATAATATTAAGTCATAAAAAAAGGATGTCCGATTGGACATCCTTTTTTTATGACTTAATATTAAAAAGTATCTTGTTATTCTTATATCCTATTATTTAAGAAGAGATAAGAAATCAGCGTTAGTTCTATATTTTGAGAATTCTAAATCATTAACAGCTCTTTTTACTAAATTGCTATCCATTGAAACAGCTGAACGAAGATTTGACAATACCTCATTGAAGTTGTTTGTTCTAGAACCTACAACAGCCAGTAAATAATATGTCATTGCATCTGGGTTCTTTAATGACTTTAAAATATTTTCAGCTCCTACATAATTGCTTGTCAAGATTTGAGCAATAGCTGCATTGTTAGACTGAACGTCTTTCATAGCATCAGCAGCCTGATTGTAATTTCCATCCATTATATTTAACAATCCCATAGCTGCATCTAAGTTATTAGCTTGAGAAGCCTTTCCAAGAAGAGTTTTAGCTGACTGAGTATCACCATCCATCAATAAGAATAATGCTTTGTTTACATTAACTTCTGCAGCATTTGGAGAAACAGTTGATGCACGATCAATTGCTTGTTTTGCTAATTCAAATTCACCACGTTTGTAGTATGCTGTTCCAAGGTTGTTCCAACCTCTATAGTCTTGTGGGAAGTTAACAGTTACATATTGATATATTTTCTCAATATCATTTTGATTGTCTGTTAAGGTAGTAGCATATAGCAATTCTTCTGCAGACAATTGCTTTGGATCATTGCGCCAGAACTCCATAATTTCATCATC
Organism: uncultured Proteiniphilum sp.; assembly: GCA_964535975.1. Classification (GTDB taxonomy): domain Bacteria; phylum Bacteroidota; class Bacteroidia; order Bacteroidales; family Dysgonomonadaceae; genus Petrimonas. The sequence continues at coordinate 28,712 of CAZHWC010000007.1, forward strand.
AGACTTACCAATGATTTCAATATTAGCAATTAGACGCGATCGACGTAATTGTGGAAGAATAGTAGTTGCCAAGTCACCATATACGGCAGAAATATTTTTAATTTCACGCTCACGTGTTTCAGGATCAGGATACATTGAAAGAACTCTCAAGACCAAATCCTTATCTTGCAAGTTAGAAGCTTCTAAAAGTTGACGGAAGCCATCCCAGTCTTGAGCTGTATATTTTGCATTTACATCTGTATCGATATTTCTCTTCTTAAGCTCTCCTGATAAGTACTTTGTAGTATTTTTTTCACGTTGTTCTGCTAATCTCTCATTTAGTGAAAGTCCGCCATCAGGTGAAGCATAAGCCGAAACTTCAATATCAAGATTTTGACGTGGGTCATTGAATGCTTCCTCAATACGTTTTTTCCATGCATTGATATCTTCTTTATTCAATTCTGATGAACGAAGGTTTGCCTGTTGAATAACAAAATGTATATTAGCATCTTGTGTTTCTTTAATAATACGTTGAAAACCATCATCTGCAACTGAAGGCGAAGTAGCTTGTGCAGTAGCTAATGCAGAAGTAGCGATAATACCATCAGCAACTTTTACATCTGGCAAATTTGCTTTTTTGTTTTTTACCTTTCCATCAAAACGCAAGAATAGTTCAGAGTTCAGCATTTCTGATTGGTAAGGGAAATTGAAAGTTAAATTGAAGTTTGAACCTCTTTTGTAAGGAACTTCGATAGCATTCCCTGCTACTTTTTCACCTTGGAAGCTTTGTGAATTTGCATAAGCTTCTTTATTTCCTGAATATTTAAGTACAGGCGTTACTTTCACAGTGGCTTTCTTTTTAAACCATTTTTCGGGGAAAGTTCCATTTACAGTCACAGGCACATCATTACCAACTGTCTCTAGTGGAGATGGCGTGGCTTTAAAGTTGGATTGTGATAATGGTTTTAAATTACCACAAGAAGTTGTGAACACAACTACTGATGCCAATAGTGCATAAAAAAGATTTTTTTTCATTGTTCTTTTAAATTGATTTATTTAATGATTTTGCTTCTGAGCTATTTATATTGATTATTTGATTTTCGCAGCAATTGATTTATAAGGAATTACTGGTTTAAAACTATCATTATAAACACACAACAAAAATAACATATTTCTGTGATAATAAAAAAGAAGTGTTTCGTATTTTAGAAGTTTTAAGGATAAGAAGCAATAATCAATTAAGTTAATCTAATTCTAAATCAAATTATTGACAACATCATCCTATTATCATCGGCTACTTTACGCATATTTAGTATGGCATATCTCATTCTTCCTAAAGCGGTATTGATGCTTACCCCCGTTATATCCGCAATTTCTTTGAAACTCATATCACGATAGTATCTCATATTTAACACTTCTCGCTGTGTATCGGGCAGAGAATCAACCAATCTCTTAACATCAGTCATAACTTGCTCCTTAACCAGTAATGCCTCAACAGTGTCATCACTAAATCTGGAATTATTAAATAAGTCAAAGTCGTATTCCTCGTTTGATATAGTATTCTGTTTTTGCTCACTCCTAAAATAATCTATAACCAAATTATGTGAGATACGAGATATCCAAGAACGAAACTTACCGGTTTCAGTATATTTACCAAGCTTTATAGTAGTTATTGCCTTAATAAATGTTTCCTGAAATATATCATCAGCAAGATCCTTGTTACGAACAAGATATAGGATATAATTATAAAGTGATTGTTCGTGTTTTGAGAATAATACCTCAAATGCTCTATTGTTGCCTTTTGCATACAATGCTACCAACTCTTCGTCGGTCATTGACAAAAATCTATCCATTACTTTATCTATTAAATCAGTTAATTAAATTGAGTAATGTCAATACAATAGGCAGATGAATTTTAAAATTAGTTTTATCAAGTTTCGGTAATACAAAGAAATAATAATTTGATTAACAAACAAAGATATTAAAGTTAAAAACAAAATAATGTTGCTTTTTTCCACAATTCATTACCAACAAAGGCGGAAAATGCATTGATTCTTCCGCCTTTGGTAATAAGAGCACCTGATTTATATGTCAACTATTCACTCAAATCAGGCTTATAATAACCTAAATCTTCAACACCTGATCTGGAGATAAAGTTATAATGCTTTAAAACTTCTACTTGTCCATAGTTTATATATACCTCAGCGCTTCTACGAAAAATCTCAGGAGAGATATTTGCATCTTGCAACAAAAGATGTCCCATAACGATATGTGCAGCACTTTCAACCATACGTCTGGCATTGAAATCAAAATAATCCGTATCTTTAGTATCTACCACAATCTTCACTAAATCTTCATACATTTTAGTCATTTCTGACAATGTTCTTTTCAAGGTTTCAAGCTCAGGAGAAACTATAGTTGATTCATACTCCTTAATTCGTTGCAAATAAGTCCCTGTAGTGACGTGTCGAATAGCGGCCACAACTTGTAATTGAGTTGTGCCCTCATAAATATTAGTAATACGCGCATCTCTATACAAACGCTCACATTTATAATCCTTCATATAGCCGGATCCGCCATGTACCTGAACAGAATCATATGCATTTTGATTTGCATACTCACTAGTCATAGCCTTACCTAAAGGAGTAAATGCATCAGCAAGTTTCTGATAATATTTCATCTCAGTCCTCTCTTCAGGAGTAAGTCTTCTTTCTTTAGATATATCGTCTAAAGTTTTATACATATCTACAAATCGACATGTTTCATAAAGTAGAGTTCTGGAAGCATCAGTTTTGGCTCGCATATTAGCCAACATTTCATACACCGGAGGCATCTCGATAATTGCTTTCCCAAACTGTCGACGCTCTAATGCATATTCATATGCTTCACGGCATGCCGCTTCTGAGATACCCACCGATTGAGCCATAATACCTAAGCGCGCACCATTCATAAGAGACATAACATACTTTATCAATCCCATACGTGTAGAACCAACAAGTTCTGCTTTGGCATTCTTATAAACTAGTTCGCATGTTGGAGCACCTTTAATTCCCATCTTTTTTTCTATACGACGAACATCTACCCCTCCATCTTTCTTGTCATATATAAACATTGACAAACCACGTGCATCTTTTGTTCCTTCTTCCGAACGAGCTAACACAAGATGAATATCAGCATCTCCATTGGTTATAAATCTCTTTACACCATTCAAATACCATTGATCCTCCTTTGCATTATACGAAGCTTTTAGCATCACAGCCTGCAAGTCTGATCCTGCATCAGGTTCAGTCAAATCCATCGACATAGTGTCCCCTTTGGCTACACGAGGAAGATATTTTTCTTTTTGTTGCTCTGAACCAAACTCATAAATTGTTTCTCCACAATCCTGTAACATCCATATATTCTGAAAGCTTGCGTCAGCTCTACTCACAATATCAGCAGATATCATATATGGAACCATGGGGAAATTTAGCCCCCCGTATCTACGTGGAAAACCCATTCCCATTAACTCTGCCTTGTTTAATGCGTCTAGATTATCTTGGGTCTGTGGGGCAAAAACCACTCTATGTCCATCTTGTGTAGGACCATTAATATCTACCGCTTCAGCATTTGGTTCTATAATATCTGCACATATTTCACCTACAACTTCTAGTATCTTATCATAACTATCCATTGCATCCTCAAAATCCATCGGAGCATAGTCAAACTTATCTTTATCAGCGTAGTTTCTTTCTTTCAGTTCCACAATTCTTTTCATCAAAGGATGATTTAAATAATGTTTGAACTGTGGGGTATCAGTATAAAAATTTGCCATCTGTTTTGTAATAATTAAGCTGTTTGTTTAATATGTTTTAAAGAGAAGAAGCTCTATTCAAGAGTTATATCTCCAAAACTATCTTACTTACTATTTTTCTTATAATATCTGATTAACTTAGGGATAATTGTCTCCACATCACCATTTATCACATAATCTGCAATTGCATTGATAGGCGCATTTGGATCATTATTGATAGAAATTATAAGAGAACTATCCTGCATACCGGCAATATGTTGAATTTGCCCGGAGATTCCACAGGCAATATATAACTTTGGTCTAACGGTTACACCTGTTTGACCAATTTGTCGGTCTGCCTCAGCAAAGCCTGCATCTACCGCCGCTCTTGATGCCCCTACTTCAGCACCTAAAACATTGGCAAGCTTAAATAGTAATTCAAAGTTTTCTTTTGACCCCACTCCATATCCTCCGGCTACAATAATGGGAGAGTCTTTAATATTTACTTTAGATAATTCCACATGACGATCAATAACAGAGACTACAAAATCGCTATCTGATACATATTCATTTACATCATGCACAACAACCTCACCTTTGTAGTTAGTATCATATATCTCTTTTTTCATTACGCCTTCACGAACTGTAGCCATCTGAGGTCTACAATCGGGATTAATAATCCATGCCACTATGCTGCCACCAAATGCAGGACGAATCTGATATAAAAGATTCTCATAAACTTTCCCGGCCTTGCGCTCTTCATGATCACCAATCTCTAAAGATGTACAATCAGCAGTAAGTCCACTGCCCAGAGCAGAAGAAACGCGAGGTCCTAAATCACGTCCAATAATAGTAGCACCCATTAAACAAATCTGTGGTTGTTCTTTTTTAAATAGCTCTACCAATATTGATGTATGTGGCTGTGTTGTGTAAGGAAATAAACGTTCATCATAAAAAATATGCAAAACGTCAACACCATATGACATAACCTGTTCATTCACAGTCTCAGTTTTAATTCCTGCAGCAATTGCTTCTAAGCGACAACCAAGTTGATTAGCCAATGAGCGCCCTTTAGTCAGCAATTCAAGGCTCACTTCTGCTACAACACCATTTTCTATTTCAAGATATACAAATAAATTATTCATGTTTGTTCGATTTTTCATATTAGCCTTATACAATTATCATCCAATTGTATGATTTGCTATTAACTCTTTTATCAACTCCTCAATATCAGTATCATCATCCGAAAGAATCTTACTCTCTTTAACCTGGAAAATAATATTCTGTATTTTTTTTACCTTTGTAGGAGAACCAGACAAACCACATTGGGTAACATCGGCATCAACATCTGCTACGTTCCACTCTGTAAGGTTAAGGAATGGACGAGTGCTATAAAGGTCAATATAGTCGCTAGCGTCTGCTTGACGTTCAGTTATAGTTTTAGCATGTTTATATTTTTGAAGAGCCTTTGCATTTCTCGGGCGACACGCATTTGAAGAACCATTAACTGTTACTAAAACAGGAAACGATGATTCAACCACCTCTACACCATTATCTAAGCGACGCTTAATACGAATTTTATTCTCGCTTATTGATTCTATCGCTTCTGAATAAGTAATCTGAGGTATCCCTAGCTTTTCAGCAACTTGTGGACCTACCTGTGCAGTGTCTCCATCAATTGCCTGTCTACCTGAAAAAATGATATCATATTCACCAATTTTTTTTACAGCCATAGCTAAAGCGTACGATGTTGCAAGCGTATCTGCACCAGCAAAAGCACGATCTGTAAGCAACACCCCATCATCAGCACCTCTATATAATCCTTCACGTAGTATTTCGGCAGCACGTCCGGGTCCCATGGTAAGTAGTGTTATTCTAGATCCAGGGTACTGATCTTTTATGCTCAGAGCCTGCTCTAAGGCATTCAAATCTTCGGGGTTAAATATTGCAGGCAGAGCCCCCCTGTTTACGGTTCCGTCGGCCTTCATTGCATCCTTTCCCACATTTCTGGTATCGGGAACTTGCTTGGCCAACACAATAATATTAAAAGCCATTTCTTATATTTTTTAATTTATATAATTGGCAAATGTACAATTAATTTATTATTTATCTATGAGTTATAGAAAAAATCTCTATCAGCATATAGGATCTAAAATTTAAAAAAGAGCATTACCATAATTGGTAATACTCTTCAATTTATTTTATACTAATCTAAATCTCTATAGCCTAAAACTTATACCCCATTGTCAGTACTCCTCTAAATGACTTAGTCTTCATTTCAAAAGGAAAAGCATCTATAACAACATCACCAATCTCGTTATATCTATTTGGGAATGGGTATAAGTGATCATTTTGTGTTTGATAAACAAGAGCCATGTCCATATAAAAAGCTCTAGTAAATCTATATCCAATACCGCCTGTATAATAGTTTGTATCTCCTTTCATTCTAAATATAGTATTAGATCCTGCTATTCCCGGATTACCACCATAGTCTTTAAAATCATTATCATATGGATTTTGCATCCATGCATAACCTAATCTCGCCGATAGCTGTTGAGTAAATCTATATTCTGCTCCAAGACGAATAGTAGATGACATTTTAAAGTCCTGCTCAATATACTCATTATCATAATCAAAAGCATTGGTATTCGTAAAATCGGAAGGAACCTTTAGCTTCATATTTCTATAATCTGTAAGCTCATAATCAGCACTAAGTATAAAATTGCTTCCTAAAACTGAAGCAGCACTCAAAACCCATTTACTTGGAGTTCTCAAATCATAATAATTGTTGTACACAGGAGAATATAATGCTTTAGCTTTATAACCTTCATCTTTTATCAGCTCACTAAGATTGTGATCAACAAATGCCTCATAAGTTTCAGTTAATGAATAAATAGTAGGAGTATGATAAGCTAATCCCAATCTTAGTTCATGAATTGGACGATAAATAACTCCTAATTTAGCCCCTATACCAGAACCGGAAGTTATGATATTATTACCAATAGTATATCCTGCATTTTGATAATTATTTGTTCCAGTATCATAGTCCTCAAGAAATTCACTACTCAAACGATGATAAACATCATATATACTAAGAGATAAACCAATATTTAAAACATCATTAATTGAAGTTCCTATCGTAAAGTCATAATTGTCTATATATCCTCTTTCCGAAGATCTTATCTCCTGAAAGGCGTTAGCACCATTTGTATCTAATGGAATATATTTATTATCATCACCGGCATAAATCAAGCCTGCGTTATATCCTAATACGGTTAACCATGGATGTGTAAAAAATGGATCTACGTTCTTATCATTTTCATCAAATAATAGACCATCTTTATTTACGCCATAACTATCGTTTGCAATATAATCAATCATAGTACTACCATTACCCACATCGCCCATAGCACCTATATTTCGATTAAAGTTTTTTTGCCTGTTATGTGCAAATCCAAAGTTAATCATAGGCATAGATTCATTACGTATAGGGAAATAACCTACAAACCCAAAGTTATGCACATTAAAATCAGATATATTCTTTTTCAAATCTCCTACCTGGGATATATTGTTTTGAAAGCCAAATGTACCGGCTATTTCAGAGCTCCTATATACTCCGATACCGGCAGGATTAATAGAAACACCTGTGAGGTCACCTCCAAGAGCACCAAATGCCCCTCCCATAGCTATAGACCTAGCCGTTCCGTGAAGTTCATTTTTAGAATATTTCAAAGCCTCCAATTCTGATTGAGAATGAAGCTGAAATGCTATCATTATAAATGCGATAAAAAAATATGTGATTCTTTTCATTATTTGTGCTTTTATTGAATTATAGTGCAAAAAAACTGACTGCTTCTTTTATACTTGCCTACTTTGGAACATATACTGAAGCAGTCAATACTCTTATATTAAATAATACCTATTAATTTATCGGCGACCACCACTACTGCGACCACTACTACCTGATGACCCAGAAGAACCTCGGCTAGATCCACCTCCTCCAAATGATGATGAACCACTTGATCTAGTAGTTGGTGATGTAGAAAAACTACTTCCACTAGACTGATTTCTTGATGGAGTACTTACACTACTTCTTGAGGTAGTTGTGTTGCTTCTTGTTGGAGCTGTAACATTACTTCTATCAGAAGAGCTAGAGTTTCTTTGATATGTTGTCTCAGATCTCTGTGATGCCGCACTGCTGCTTGAACGACTATTATATATTCTGGATCCGGAATTTAAAGAGCCTGACGAACGAGTTGTAGAGGAACCTCTGTTAACTGCCTGTCCTGATCTTGAATCATATACTCTTCCTGAACTATCCACAACCCTTGTTCGTGAAGATATGCCTGAGCCACGATTAGATGCCGAAGATGTTCTACCTGATGCTACAGCTGAAGAACTTCTTGTAGAAATACGATTGCCACTAGCAAGTGAAGTTCTTCCGGAAGAGTTTGCTGAACTTGTTCTATATGATGCAGAGGTCCTTCCCACTCTATTAGTAGTTAATGCTGAATAATACCCATCATGGTATCCCCAGTTATAGCCCCCACCATACCAAGCATGACCATAGTATCCACCATAATACCACGGAGAATGCCAATGATGACCCCAATGTCCATAATACCATGGACTATACCATGGACTATACCAACTACCATAATAACTCCAAGAAGGATATCCCCAACCATATCCATAATAGAATGGATCATACCATGGGTAGAAACTATTCCATCCCCATCCCATACCATAGTAAACATTTGTATTCCATCTATCATATGCATAATAGTCAGAATATATATCATCACCTACATACACTGTAACCTGATCCGCTCCGGTAATCTTCACACTTGATGCCGGCTCATGATATTTAATTATTCTATCGGTATATTCATATTGCTGGTAGTCTTGTTCATCAAAAATAGTGTCATTATCATACACTATTTCATCATTCAGTTGTCCACGACGATTATATTCATCTATATCTCTGCCATTTGCAACAACATTCATATCTGTCGCAACGCCTTCAATTACCACTATTTTTTTCTTTTGTGGCTCATCTTTTTTCTTCTTCAAATCTACCGTTGCTTTCTTGTTTGAGGGGTTTGCATAAATGTCATCCCACTCTTGGGCAAAACCAATAATTGGAGCCAAAGCCAGTAAACCTGCGATTATTAATTTTTTAGATTTCATAGTTTCTCCTTTTATTTCGCTGTTATTTTTATTCTTTTTATATCTCATCCAATATGTTAGACAGTTTACAAGTAATTAAGTTTAATCTTATCGAAAGAGTTTTACAACTACATTATCAATACTATATTGCAAATATACAATATTTATAAATAGACTATCAGCTCTTTCATACTATAAAGATGCATATTTCCCAATATTGTTGCATCAATCCTTGTTAAAAAATAAAAATACAAACACTCATTACAACAATTCAATTTCCATACCATCATACGCCAGCTCACAATTAACAGGCAAATTAGCATTTACATCTTTGTGAAGACCAATATGGTGACTCATATGAGTAAAAATAGTTCTGTCAGGTTTTAAGCTTTGCGATAAATAAATAGCTTCTTCAAGTGTTTGATGAGATATATGCTCCGTATGTCTAAGAGCACTTATTACCAAAAGATCTAGGTCTTTAAGTTTTGACATTTCTTCTTGAGGAACTGTCTTAACATCTGTAAGATAAGCAAAGTCCCCAATTCTAAAGCCAAGTATTGGCAACTTATGATGCATCACCCTAATCGGGATAACTTTAATATTATTAATATAAAACGGTGATGAATTATCAATATGATTAAGTTCTATATCAGGTATCCCTGCATAATGTTTATTTGTAAAACAATATGGCATTCGCATCCTCAAAGCATTTTCAACATTGCTCTCCACATATATATCGATAGTCCCAAAACGCCCAAACGATCGCAGATCTTCGATTCCTCCAACATGGTCAAAGTGCTCATGCGTAACGAGTAGTGCATCAATCCTTTTAAATGGCAAATTTAGCAGTTGCTGTCTTGCATCAGGTGTACAATCAATTAAAATACTAGTATCATCAACCTCAACTCTAACAGAACTTCTCAACCTATTGTCATGTACATCTTTTGATGTGCAAACTTCACATGTACAACCAAGCTCAGGAACACCGGTAGAAGTACCTGTCCCTAAAAAACGCACTTTCATATATATGCTTTTAAATTAAAAAAGCTGCCACACGGCCTTTAAGGCGTGGCAGCTTAAATCTATAATTGTATTGGAAATTAGTATTGTCTTTCTAAAATCCAAAGGTCATTAAATGGCACACCATAAGTCTTTCTCAAAAAGTCTGTACTTCCCTTTGAAGAGTACTTTTGAAATATCTCATCTCGTGTTGATGCAGCAGACCCTTTATCATCATAGCTTGCAACTATTACACGATACATACCTTGTTCATTTTCAGCCAAAATAACATTGTATCCTTCATTCTCCATTCTTGACTTAAGAGATTCAGCATTCAATTTCACACTGAGTGAAGCAATAACAACGCTATATTTTTTAAGATTTGGTGCATCAGAAGCAAAAACAGGTTCAACTTTTTCCTTTCTCACCGAAACCTCAACAGGAGGCAAAGTGCTTGCATCCTTAACTACTGTAGGTTGTGAAGCATTTTGCTGCATTTCCTTTTCTTTTGCGGCTTCATACACCTGCTTATACGCACTTTGCTTTGGCTTACAAGAAGCTGCAAAAACCAACATGGCAAACATAGCCATCATCAAATAGATTGATCTTTTCATTTGTGTTATTATTTTAATGTTCAATTTTCTATAAACTAATAACAAAGATAGAAATAAGAAAAATATAACAACAACCTTAGATGTGAAAATTGTTTAAACAACAAGAAAGAATAGTTTGAACCCAATAGCATTTCTATTATAATTTGCATACACGTACAAATAATGAATTAAATTTACAAGTGAGAAAAAGTCTAATACCTAAATAATCAAAAAACACAATTTGCAAAGCAACTTTCCTACAAGCTAAAAGATAGTGTCGCAAAAACACTAATAATCCCATACAATCACGTGCACATCAACTACATACGATACAGATATCATTTTTTATCAAGGAATAAAAAATAACTATATAATAAATTGTTATTACAAAAATATAACATATATTTGTAAGCATAATCAGAATACCATCTTTGGTAATAAGTAATCTTAATATTGTAGTTTAATAATGGAAACCAAAATGATTAATTTAAATTGAAACACTTATGAAAAGAAAAATCAAACTTCTTTTTCTCCTATTTTCTTTTGGAATAGGAATGACCTTTGCTCAAACTCAGGTTAAAGGTGTTGTAATGGATGAGAACGGTGAGCATATTATCGGTGCTACGGTTCTGATCAAAGGAACAACGCAAGGAACAGTAACTGATTTAAGTGGTACTTTCACCATATCAGCTCCATCAAATGGCACTCTTGTGGTTTCATTTGTTGGATATACAAGACAAGAAGTCCCTGTTAGTGCAAACCCCAGAATAGTTTTAAAATCGGACTCAGAACTATTAGAAGAAGTCGTAATTACAGGAGAATTTGGAATGAAAAGAGTTGCTCGGTCAGTAGGTTCGTCTGTACAGAATGTAAAGGCATCAGACATAATTGATTCCGGTCGAGACAACTTTATTGGTGCACTTCAAGGTCGTGTTTCGGGGCTTAACGTTACATCAAGTGGTGGAACCCCAGGTGCATCAAATACGGTAACACTTAGAAGTTTAACTTCAATATCAGGAAACAATCAACCCCTATATGTAGTTGATGGTATTCCGATGAACAACTCTTCATTTAATGTGGCTTCGGGATTTGCTGTTGCAGATGTTTATGCATCTCGCAATCTTGACTTCTCTTCACGCGGAGATGATTTCAATCCTGAAGACATTGAATCTATGACTATTTTGAAAGGAGCTGCAGCCGCTGCTCTTTACGGCTCTGACGCATCAAATGGTGCAATTATTATTACAACTAAAAAAGGGACTGTTGGTAAAGGTAAAGTATCGTATAGCAACTCTTTCCGTTGGGATAACGCATATGGCTATCCAGAATCACAAAATAAATATGCAAATGGTGCATATGGAGCTACCAATTATTACAATCTAAGTAGATTTGGGGGCCTTTATCCTGATGATACAAAGTTTTATGATAATGTAGGAGCAATACTTCAAACAGGATTGACTCAAAGACATAATGTAGCAGTTGAAACCGGTACTGATAAGCTTACACTTCGTGCAGCAGCATCATTTATTGATCAAACCGGAGTAATTAAAACAACGGATTACAGCAGAAAAAACTTATCGCTATCAGGTAAAGCTCAGATTAATAATTGGTTAAAATTTGAAGCCTCGATGCAATATGCAGGGACAACAAACAACAAAGCAAAAAAAGGAACGACCGGTCCATTATACTATGCTATGAGATGGCCCCTTATAGATGACATGTCTGATTATATGGATCCAGATGGAATGCATATGAGATATCCTGCTAGATATATCGATGGTGACCTAGTTAATCCATTATTTATGCTTAACAAGAATAAATATTATGATGAGTCTGACAGAATTATTTCAAATGCTGTGGCTATGATAAATCCAACTAGCAACACTTTTTTGAGAGCACAAATAGGATGGGATGTTGGAGCACAAACTTTTGAAACATCAGAGCATCCATATTGGGCAAACTATAACTACACCATTCTCCCTGGTAGTGGAGGTGTTTATAATATGTCTAAATCCAACTTCTCAGACCCAACCCTCAATTTTTTAGCAGGATGGAACGATTCATTCGTGAATGAAAAGCTAACCGTATCCGCTCAATTGGGATTTCATCAATTAGAGAATAGTGTAACTCAGTTATCAACATACGGAGCTAATTATAAAGTAGTCGATTTACAGTCAATTAACAATACCGAACCATCAACAGTTACTTCTAAAAAGAGAACCACCATGCGTCGCGTTCAAGCTTTCTCCGGTCAAGCAGAGATTGGATATGACAACATGCTCTTCTTAACGCTTAGAGCTCGTAACGACTGGTCTTCAACTCTACCCAAGGAAAATAACAGGTATTTTTATCCTGCTACTGAGTTTGCATTTGTTGCAACAGAACTACCATTCCTAAAAGGGAATAAAGCAATAAACTATCTTAAAATAAGAGGAGCAATTGCACGTGTTGGTAAAGATGCAGGACCATTGGAGATTAATCCAGAGTTAACTTCTGAAGACTCCTTTGGACCAGCCTATCATTATGGATTTACAGGTCCAAATCTAAGTTTAAAACCTGAGATGACTTCATCTCAAGAGATTGGATTTGAAGGACGTTTTCTTAACGATAGAATTGTTGCTGACTTCACATATTTCAGAACACAATGCGATGATCAGATTATTAAAGACTTCCGCATGAGCTATGCCGGTGGTTTTATCTTAAACACCCAAAATATGGGTGGTTTTAAGACATGGGGATGGGAAGGGCACATAGATGGAGATATCATCAGTACCAGCAGTGGATTTAGATGGAATTTAGGTCTTAATCTATCTCATGCATCATCCAAGGTAGTAAGTCTGCCTGTTGAAATGTTCTATGATGCATACACATGGAACTCAGGAAACATTAGAAATGGAGTTCTATTAAATCACCCACTAACTTCAATTGTTGGAAATGATTTTCAAAGAAACGATAAAGGAGAAGTATTAATTGACCCTGCCAGCGGATTACCCCTTGTAGAAGCAGCAGGCACATTAAGTTATCTTGGTAATCGTGAACCAAAAATCAGATTTGGTATATCAACGTTTGTTACATATAAAGGATTTAGATTATCTGGAATATTTGCTGGCAAGTTAAAAACTATGGTTGTAAACGGCACTAAACGATATATGATGTCCTCAGGTCTAAGCTGGGAGTCAGTAGCAGCAAGAGAACAAGGACCAATGATATTTAATGGTGTGCTAAAAAACGGATTAGAGAATTCCGACAATCCAACAATTAATACAATTGCCGCAAATTACGGAAACTATACATCATCAATTTATGCAGGACAGGATCCAAACTGGATTGAAAAAGATATTAACTACATGAGACTTCAGGAACTACGTCTTTCATATACAATTCCTCCCAAAGCTCTTAGTAGTTGGACAAATAATCTAATAAGCTATGCCACAATTTCAATAAGTGGAAACGACTTAATAACCTGGACAAATTACTCAGGAATTGACGCTGTAGGCAATACTGTATCAGCAGCAGCTGGTGGAGTTGGTGGAGAAGGCTATGACACATGGGCAATTCCAAGTCCAAGGGGAATAACATGTGGAATAAGTTTGACTTTTTAATGCTGTTAATTACACAAAATACAGAACAATATGAAAAAAATAGCAGTTTTTTTATTAAGCATAATGTTGCTTTTCAATATAAGTTGTGACGACTACTTAGATGTAAATAAGAATATTGATGCCCCTGACTATGTGGATGATTATTTATACCTAAAAAATGTTTTAACAACATATCATGATATTTATTGGGACTTAAGAGCGATTATGCCACTCACACAAATGCTTTCAACTACATCTGCATTCAATGTATTTGCAAACCATTACTATGCTGTTAATAGCGATAATGGAGGTCAGATATGGCGCACAGTGTATTGGAACCAAGGAATGAACCTCGAAAACATGATTAATCAAGCCCTCAATGACGAGCATTACACCCTAGTTGGAATAGGGTATGCAATTAAAGCATTTAGTTGGGATATGCTCACAAAGGTGCACGGAGATTTACCAATGGAGCAAGCATTTTCATCAGGCAGAACAAGCTATGATTACGATTATCAAAATGACATTTATCCACAAGTAAGAGAATGGGCTTTAAGAGCCATCGAATATTTGGAAATGCCTGACAAAACAGCCTATGGAAATAAACTTACTGATAATGATATTATATATGGTGGTGATGCAACAAAATGGAAGAAGTTTGCATATGCAGTACTGGTAAGGAACCTATCCTCCCTATCAAACAAATCAAACTTCACTTCAGAATATGCAGATAAGTTGATAGAATATGCAGGAAAATCATTTCAATCAACGGATGATGATGCCGCAGTAAAAGTTGAAGGTGGATCGCTGGGAGTTCCACAAGGATGGTATAATAATTTCTGGGGAACAACCAGAAATAATATGAGTACAACTTATACACAAAGTGATTATGCAGTTCAGGTTATGAGTGGCACAGTTCCTAAGTACGGAGTAGATGGCAAAAGAGACCGAGTAAATCTGGAAGGTGTATCACCTGAGGATTCTATAAGATATGCCTACTATCCGTTCATGTTAGATGATAAGCAAATTGTGACTGACACTATGCACTTTGACCCACGTATAGCAGTAAAACTTAGTACTGCCGATAATCCATACTACAGAAATCTAAACAATGTTGATAGTATAAAAAGCTACAAGTTTTATGGTGGAAGCACGCCATCATCTCGTTTAAACCCGATTACAAACACCAATACACCACAAATATTTGGTAGAGTTGAAGCAGTTGCGAATTCCGGGCAAACAGAGCCAAATGATGGAAAAGGACGTTGGCTGTATCACGATGAAGCACCATATGTTTTGACAACCTATTCAGAAATACAATTCTGTCTTGCTGAAGCATATTGGAAAAAAGGAGATAAAAATTCCGCTTACACAGCTTTCAAAAATGGAGTTAGAGGCGATATGGCATTTACCAAGAAACACATAAAACCAGGCACAGCTGAAAGAAGAATTGGAGGAGATAAAATATCAGCAGCTGCATTTGAAGTGCTTGCAAATGACTATATTTCAAGCAAATTTGTGGATGGACTAACAGTTGGAAATCTATCTCTTTCACATATCATGATGCAAAAATGGGTGTCATTATTCCCTTGGGGTGCTATGGAAGCTTGGGTTGATCTTAGAAAGTATCACTACGATATAGAATATACCGGTGATTATCCTAAAAAAGGAAACGGATGGGACGATGCAAGATACATTACTCACAAAAGAGAATCAAGCGACAATAGGATATATAAAGGATTCTATCTTGGAGCCGCAAAAGATATTGAGTATAGAAATACACCTTATAATGTTGAAAATGATGGATCTCCTTGCTACAGACTTCGTCCAAGATATAACTCTGAGTATGTATGGAATCTTGAAAAACTTGCAGATATCAAGCCTATTGCCGGTAATGCTCCAAATTATCACTGTTCAATCCCTTGGTTTGCGTATCCTGGTGATTATCCATCTAACTAATCAATAAGATATACACTATATAAAACGAAAAGAAATGAAAACAATTAAACATATTTGTCTATTATTATTGACAGTGCTTGTGTTCTATTCTTGCGATAAGAACATAATTGAATATGATGCAAAACCAACTGACCTTGCAGAGTTCCAGCTTCACTATTTCGAACCGATTACTCCGGCAAGCTCAGGATTATATATGTATAAAATAGAGATTAACGATAAGCTGGTTGCCAATTCCACAACACCACTAAATTCATACAACGCACTGCCAAGTGGTTCTGTGGGGTTATTCTATACTGCTGAGCCAGGCAGTGTAAATATTAAAATGTATCAAGGCACCGGCTTAGAGTTAGTATATAACGAGAATGTAACTGTTGAACGTGGAAAACAAAACTTAGTGATTCACGACTTAAAGAAGCCTCCAATTGTTTTTGATACTGAATACCCATTTATTAGTGATCGTAAAACAGTTTATACAGACACAATTGGATACGTTAAGTTTTATAATTTGCTCTATGAGAAAAAGAATACACCAACTAATCTTACACTACAGTATCAATACCAATATATCCTACATCCAATTTATACAGAAGAAGATAGAGATAAAGGATTGATTCCGGAAGGAAAGAATCTTGGAGATGCAACAGGGGATATTAGTCGTAGCAATTGGATCAATTTAGGAAAACCTGTAGCCTTTGGTGAAACAACCGGATGGCAGGAAGTACCAGTCAAGAAATCCAGTTTCTTAGCTCAGGGAGCAGCTAATATATACTATCGTATTTTAGTTACATCGGGAGGTGAGGTTGGCGTTACAATGAACGCTGATAATATACTATTGGCTAGAACAACTGGCACTAACTACCCAATGAGTGCCTATAACGACTATTGGAGTCTCACTGTCGGACGAAGGGTCCATCAATTCTTCTCAGGCACAAGAAATGAAGCACCAGGCTCAGCCGTAAGACAATTCTGGGCTAAATAATTTTATTAATTAATAAAGCATAAAGAGGGTGTGTCACAAAGTGATTTCACCCTCTTTCTATACGTACCCTAGCAGAGATCAACACCAAATATTCAATTCTCAGAGCCTTATTTTTTATTTTTATATGATCTCTTCCTCTCACAACAACATAAAAGGTACTTTATTAAGCTTACTCACATAACTTCAAACTAATATTCAACGGTGTAATAATGTAGAATTATTTACAAGACCTCAATAAATAAATATCATTATCAAACTTCCAAAAACAGTTGCTATTTTTGATAATATGACTATCTTTGCTAGTGCAACCTACCACACGTAATATACTGGTATAAATATACTTATCAACTAGAACATGCTAAATAGGCAATAAAATTAATAATAAATTGAGGTTACGAAGGATGCATTTTAATATTAGAAAAAAGATTTTGACTTGTGTGGATTGCAAGTTCAAAACATTTAAAAGATTTTCGCTTGCGAATATAACAATATGAAAATCGTAAAACGATTAAAGATTGCGAGGGTTACAAAATGATATAACGATAACAAATATTTAATTGCGAACATTGCAAGAAGAAAAACCGAAAAAGAATACTGCTTGCAAGGGTCGCAAG
>CAZHWC010000008.1:0-45772 GCA_964535975.1 uncultured Proteiniphilum sp.
TCGTAGTGGTAGGCCATACGTCTTTCGGTAACGATGATAGATGTGTTGCCTTTTTGAACTACAACTTCTGTTTTGGCGTCAACGTGTCCTTCGTGAATTGCGGCAATGGTTCCACTGATTTTTACGGGAGGTGCCCAACGATTGTCGATGTCTGCTCCAACGAAACCTTCAATTTCTTGTCCTACGCCAAGTTCTTTGGCTTTTGCCACAAACTCAGGTCCGGGGATTGATGCATAGATTAATGATTTGCCTGTGCCATTTTTGATGGCTGGTATTTTCATTAGCTCTTGCAATGTCCAGGTTACGTCGCCTGCGCCACCTGCTGTGGGGTTGTCGCCCATATCGCTGATGATAAATGGTTTTTTGTCGCTTGCGTTTGCAGCCTTTAGTGCTTCGTCAAGATATACGGTTGGGGCAACGAAAACAAAATCGTCTCTAACGCTCCAGTAGTATGCTGCAATTTCTTCAGCAGCTTTTGCCACTGCCTCTTGGTCGTCGCCATAAGCCATCACCACACCGTGATTGCGTGAATAGTCTGCCCATGGGTATGACATCCATATTGATACGTCGATTACATTATCGTTTGTTTTGTCGATTAGGCCGGGAATCATTTCATACAGACTCTTGCCCGGTTCGATGCGTGTGCTTGTTTTTTCTCCGGGAAGAAGAATTGGCACGGGTACCCATGATTTGTAAGCAGGTTTGCCTTTGCCGTTTTCAAGGCGTGCAAGAAGGTTTGTGACTGCTCTTTTCTTTGTTTCCATTGCGTCATCGTGCGGTGCAAGACGATAGCAGGTGATTAGGTCGGTGTATTTGGCTAGACGGTGAGTAACGCTTCCGTGCAAGTCCATGGAGGTGGAGATAAGAACGTCGTTTCCAACTACCTCGCGTATTCTTTCAATGAAATCGCCTTCGGGATCGTCGAGGTCTTGAACGCTCATAGCGCCGTGAATGTCGAAGAACAGACCATCAAGCGGAAGTGTTGCTTTAAGTCTTTCAAGGGTTTGTGTAACAAGTGATTCGTAAGCGTCGCGAGTTACGATGCCGCCCGGCATGGCGTGGCCGCGAAGTGTGGGCAGCCATTCTGCTCGGTCGATAACGCCCGAGTCGGCGTTAAAAAAAGGGTAGTAGCTGAATACATCTTCACCATAGCGTGTTTTGAATGCCTCTTCGGTTGACACTGCCGGTGAGAAGGTGCTTGATTCGATTGCAATTCCTGCAATGGCAATACGTGGAAGTGGCTTTTTGTTTTCCGTACAGCCCACCGTAATAGCAGCAATTAGCAATGCGAATAATGAAAATGATAGTAAATTCTTCATATTTATATACTTTTTGATTAGATAGTTGGCAAAATTACTAATTTAAATGATTTGTTGTTATGGATTGTTGTAAAATGTATTACGCATTCAGAACATGAATGGTGTGACATGCAACCAGGCAGGCTGTTTCGGTTCTAAGTCTGTTGTCGCCAAGGCTGACGGGGATGAAGTTGTTTGCCAGTGCCATATTTATTTCCTCGGGACTGAAGTCGCCTTCGGGTCCAATAAGGATTAACGCATTTTCTCCTTTATTATATATTGATGTGAGCGGGTTTTTTTGATCTTCGTAGCAGTGTGCAATATATTTTTTGCCATCAAAGGGTTGTGTCACAAATTTTTGGAAAGGCGACATTTCATCAATCTCGGGCAATATAGCCTGTTTTGACTGTTTCATTGCTGATATTGCTACTTTCTCAAGTCTGTCGTGGCGCATCTCTTTTCGTTCGGAGTAACTACAAACCAGCGGTGTGATTTTGTCTATTCCTATTTCGGTAGCTTTTTCTACAAACCATTCGTTGCGGTCCATATTTTTGGTTGGTGCAAATGCAATGTTGATATTAAAGTTCCACGACTTGGGAAGATGGGTTTGGTTGTCGATATTGACAATCGTTTGCTTATGATGTGCCTGAATAATTGTGCACTCATATAAATAACCCTTTCCGTCGGTTGCCACAATTGTGTCACCATCGTTCATTCGAAGTACTTTGGCGCAGTGTTTTGATTCTTGCTCGGGCAGAGATTGGGTCTGCTTTATGTCGGGAGCAAAAAAAATAAAATCAGTTTCCTTGGTTTTCCTCTCTTCTTTTGATTTCATCACGTAGTTTGGTGGCTAATTCGTAGTTTTCTTCTTTCACCGCCTCTTTCAGTCTGTCTTTTAGTGTGGTGATGGTTGTTTCTTCTATATCTTCTTTAATGTTGTCTTCTTCTTCTTCTTCTTCTGTGGGCATAGCTTGTGTTTCTGACTGCAGTGATTCTTGTTCGTCGAATACTATTGCCATATTTTTCATAATCTCTTCGGTTGTATATATTGGAGATTTGGTTCTGAGTGCTATTGCCACGGCATCTGAAGTGCGAGAGTCTATACGATATTCCTTTTCGTTTTGAGATAGCAGAAGTTCGGCGAAGAATGCTCCGTCTTCGAATTTGTATATAAATACCTCTTTTAGTATAATGTCAGTTGCCGTAAAGATATTTGATATCAAATCGTGAGAGAGTGGGCGTGGCGGTGTGAGGTTTTCCATTATAATGGCTATTGATTGTGCCTCGGGTGTGCCAATGACTATTGGTAGTCGTCTTATTCCATTTTCCTCTGCAAATATAAGAGCGTAGGCTCCTGCCTGAACCTGGCTAAAAGAAATTCCTAAGATTGATAGCTTTACTTTATTATCCACAATGTATGTTTTTAGAGTTATAAGTTCAAATATACTCCTTTTAAATCATAGAAACAGAAAAAATGCCTCTTTTTTTAATTTTCTTGCCGAAAAATTCTTTAGTTCAAAAACTTTGTATATCTTTGCACTCGATTTGAGAACGATATGGTGGTCGTAGCTCAGTTGGTTAGAGCGACGGATTGTGGTTCCGTAGGTCGCGGGTTCGAATCCCGTCTTCCACCCGAATGACACTACTAATAAGTGTTTTTCCTTTGAGATTTGTTTTAGGTGATCACGTATTATTAATACGTGATTTTTTTTGCCCTTATGCGAACCTTCTTCTAAACTCAGAACAGATTATGGCTGTTGCAACTGCAACATTGAGTGACTCTGATGTTTCCTGGTTTACAGGGTAGTTGGGGATGAATAGTTTGTTTGAAATATGTTTCTCTATTATATCTGAAATGCCTTTGCCTTCGCTTCCCATCACTATAAACGCATCTTTTAGTAGATTTTCGTTGTAAATATTGTTTCCTTCAAGGAAAGTTCCATAAACAGGGAGCTTAGTGTTTTTACCCAGAAATGTATTGAGGTTGGTGTATATTGCGCTTACTCGCGAAATAGCTCCCATTGTGGCTTGCACTGTCTTTGGATTGAATATGTCTGCCGTGTCTGGCGAGCATATTACATTCTTTATCCCAAACCAGTCGGCAATTCTGACAATGGTTCCGAGGTTTCCTGGGTCTTGTATGCCATCTAAAATTAGGTGCAGGCCTGAAGTGAAATCTATTTCTTCTTCTTTGACTTTGGGTTTGTAAAAAACTCCAATCACGGGTGGGGCTGTTTTGAGGTGTGTTGCCTTTTTGAGCTCTTCGACGGATGCAATAATAATTTCTTCGGCTAATGCAGGGTTGGTGATATTGTTTGTGATTTCTGTGATGCCGGCAATTAGCTGGCACTTGGTGGTGGCAAGAAGATCGAATACCAACTTTTCGCCCTCGGCTACAAAAGTGCCATGTTGGTTTCGATGTTTTTTGTCTTTTAGGGATTGTATATATTTTATTCTGTTCTTGCTAAGTGACATTTTATTATAATTTGGCACGTTTGTAAATAATAATAATGCAAAGGTAGTGATTATTGTGTGAAACAATATCCGCAGTATATCAAATACCTATCTAAAGATGTCAATAATTATACCCATTTTGTTGGGTAAATAAACTATCTTTGTGGTTAATTGTGAAAAATAGGTCTATACCTTAATTTAATGAATTGTAATTATAAATTTAATATAAATATTTTCAAGTCTTATGAATGATAATTCAACAATGAGAAAGGCTGCTGATAATATCAGAATTCTATCGGCAGCAATGGTAGAAAAGGCAAAGTCAGGACACCCCGGAGGACCAATGGGTGGTGCTGATTTTATCAATGTTTTATTCTCGGAGTTTTTGGAGTATGATCCCGAAAATCCATCTTGGGAACTTAGAGATCGTTTTTTCTTGGATCCCGGTCATATGTCGCCAATGCTTTATTCGGTATTGCGCTTAAGTGAAAAATTTACAACTGAAGAAATACAAAATTTCCGTCAATGGGGAAGCCCAACTCCCGGACACCCTGAATTGGATGTTGCTCGTGGTATAGAAAACACTTCAGGTCCTCTTGGTCAGGGGCATGCTTTTGCAGCTGGTGCTGCTGTGGCGGCAAGATTTTTAAATGCTCATTTGGGTGATGTAATCAATCACAATATATATACTTTTATTTCTGACGGTGGTGTTCAGGAAGAGATTTCGCAGGGTGTGGGTCGTTTGGCCGGTCACCTTGGTTTGCATAATCTGATTATGTTCTATGACTCAAACAATGTTCAGCTTTCTACAACTTGCGATGCTGTGACAAGCGAGGATGTTGCTAAGAAATATGAGTCTTGGAACTGGAAGGTTATCAATATTAATGGTAATGATGTTGACGAAATTCGTGCTGCTTTGAATGAGGCTAAGGCTGAAAAAGAGCGTCCAACAATTATTATTGGTAAAACAATTATGGGATTGGGTGCTGTGAAGGCTGACAACTCGTCTTTCGAAAATCAGGTTTCTACTCACGGACAGCCAATTAGTGCTGCGGGTGCTGACTTTGCTAAAACTGTTGAGCATCTTGGTGGTAATGCTAATGAGCCTTTTGCTGTTTTCCCTGAAGTGGAAGAATTGTATAGCAAACGTAGAGAGGAGCTTAAGGGTATTGTTGCAGCTAAGAATGCGGCATACAAAGAGTGGGCTGACAAAAATCCTGAACTTGCTGCAAAGAAGGACAGATGGTTTGGACGTGAACTTCCTAATATTGATTGGGCTGCTATTGAACAAAAATCTGGTTCGGCAACGCGTGCGGCTTCTGCAGCTGTGTTGAGCGTGTTGGCTAAGGAGGTTGACAATATGATTGTGGCTTCTGCTGACTTGTCTAACTCTGATAAAACTGATGGTTTCTTGAAGAATACCAAGGCTTTGACTAAGAGTGATTTCAGCGGAGCTTTCTTGCAGGCTGGGGTTTCTGAGTTTACTATGTCGGCATTGTGTATCGGTATGAGTTTGCATGGTGGTGTGATTCCGGCATGTGGTACTTTCTTTGCTTTCTCTGATTATATGAAGCCTTCAATTCGCGTGGCTGCTTTGATGGAGACTCCTGTTATCTTTATCTGGACGCATGATGCGTTTAGAGTGGGTGAGGATGGACCAACGCATCAACCGGTGGAACAAGAGGCTCAAATAAGATTGATGGAGAAATTGCAAAATCATAGTGGTAAGAACTCTATGCTTGTTCTACGTCCTGCTGATGCTCAGGAGGCTACTGTGGCATGGAAGATGGCAATGGAAAATACTTCAACACCAACCGGTTTGATTTTCTCTCGTCAGGATATTAAGGAATTGCCTTCAAAAGAATCTCGTTATCAGGAGGCTTTGCAAGCTGATAAGGGTGCATACATCGTTCAGGAAGATGCTGATTATGATGTGATTCTATTGGCTTCGGGTTCTGAGGTTGCTACATTGGTTGATGGTGCTGAGCTATTGAAAGCTGACGGTATTAAAACTCGTATCGTGTCTGTTCCATCTGAAGGATTGTTCCGTGCTCAGTCTAAAGAATATCAGGAGTCTGTATTGCCATCAGGTAAGAAGAAATTTGGTATGACTGCAGGATTGTCTGTTACTTTAGAAGGTTTGGTTGGTGCTGATGGTGCTGTTTGGGGTATGAACTCATTCGGTTTCTCGGCTCCTTACAAGGTTCTTGATGAAAAATTAGGATTTACCGGCGAGAATGTTTACAAGCAGGTAAAGAATATTCTATAATATAATCCATTGTGATGGTTTCGGGTATATATTGCCCGGAACCATCTTTTTTTACATTTAAAATATCACTTACAATAATGTCATTATTTGATGAAACAATAACTCCTATTGGTTTGGCATCAGACCACGCGGGTTTTCAAGCAAAGCAGGTTGTAATAAAATTACTCAGTGAAAAGGGTATCCCGTATAAGGATTTTGGTACTTATAGTGAGGATAGTACTGATTATGCTGATTATGCTCACCCATTGGCATTGGCCGTTGAAAATGGTGAGTGTTATCCCGGTGTGGCTATTTGCGGTTCGGGAAATGGTATTAATATGACTATGAATAAGCATCAGGGAATTAGGTCGGCACTTTGCTGGAATAAGGAGATATCTTATTTGGCAAGGGCTCATAATGATGCTAATGTGCTGGCAATGCCGGGTAGAATGGTAAATGAGGAGGAGATATATGAAATATTGGTAACTTTTCTGAATACACCGTTTGAGGGCGGAAGACACGAGAATAGGATTAATAAAATACCTGTAGAGGGTTGTAAATAGAATAAGTTTTACAAACCATTTATGGCGAAGAAAAGTCCCAAAAGAAAATATACGAAGCGAAAAACAAAATATAACCCTAATACTTATAAATATGTAGTTATATTTTCGGCAGTTGCATTGCTTTTTGCAATGGCTTCGGTTTTAAGGTTTGTATATTTGAAAAAGAGGGGGGCTTTTGATTCTTTTAGCGAGACCGGTTATTCACAAATATATCCCGTGAGGGGGGTGGATGTGTCTCATCACAATGAGTATATAAACTGGAATATGCTTCGTGAGGAGAATATATCTTTTGTGTATATGAAATCAACTGAGGGGTCTGATCATCTTGACAGTGAATATCAAACCAATTATCCTTTGGCAAAGGAGGTGGGACTGAAAGTTGGTACGTATCATTTTTACACTTTTGGCAGCGATGGCAGAAAACAGGCGTATCATTTTATTGAAAACTCTAATATTGTTTCCGGTGATTTAATTCCTGCAATAGATGTGGAGCACTCTAAAATTAACCGATATACCAAAAATAAAGAGGAGTATAAAAAGATTATTGAGGAGCTTAAGGTAATGGAGGAGGTGCTTAATGAGCATTATGGTGTGAGGCCAATTATTTATACAAACAAAGAGTGCTTCAGGTTGTATGTGAAAGATAATTTTCCTGATAATCCGTTGTGGATATGTGATTTGTTTGATGTGCCTGTGGATGAACATAGCCACTGGGATATATGGCAGTTTTCGCACACCGGTAATCTTAATAGTGCAATTGGACATATTGATTTAAATTTTTATCGTGGAACATTTGATGAGTTTAAGTCTATGCTTATACCTTAATATTATGAAGTATATAAGAACATTTTTGTTGACAATATCTTTGGTTTTTGCCTTTGTTTCGTGTGGGGACAGTATGGTTATTGATAATAATCCGGATAAAAACTTTGATGCGTTGTGGAAAATTATTGATGAAAATTATTGCTTCCTGGATTATAAAGAGATTGATTGGGATAGGGTATATAAGGAGTATAAGCAGCGCATAAAGACTAATATGGGAAGCGATGCTCTTTTTACACTTATGGGTGACATGCTTTCGGAGTTGAAAGATGGGCACGTTAATCTTGTGGCATCTCATGATATGTCGAGATACTGGAGTTGGTATGAGGATTATCCGACTAACTTTGATGCTTCGGTGCATAGCAAGTATTTAGGGAAGAACTATTCTATTGCCAGTGGAATGAAGTATACTATTTTTGATGATAATGTGGGTTATATATACTATAGTAGCTTTACAAATGATGTGGGTGATGGTAATCTTACTCAGATTATTAGCCGTATGTCTATTTGCAAGGGTATTATAATTGACATTAGAAGCAATGGAGGAGGTACGCTGACCAATGTTGACAAAATTGCTGCTCGATTTTTGAATGAAAAGACTCTGGTGGGATATATTACTCATAAGGTGGGTAAGGGGCATTCTGACTTTTCGTCATTTTATCCTAAATATGTGGAGAGTTATAATGGTATTAGGTTTCAGAAGCCGGTGGTGGTGCTAACTAACAGAGGGTGCTATAGTGCTGCAAATGACTTTGTGAATGTAATGAAGAATGCTCCAAAAGCAACTATTATAGGTGATAAGACGGGTGGGGGTAGTGGGTTGCCTTTTACTTCGGAGTTGCCAAACGGTTGGACTGTTAGGTTTTCTGCATCTCCTATGTATGATATAAATAAGAATCATATTGAATTTGGTATTGAGCCTGATATTAGAGTGGGCATGACAAAGGAGGATATAGACAAGGAAATAGATACTATTATAGAAAAGGCGAGAGATTTTATAAATAATTCTAATGCGGTTGATTAAATAAGACTGACAATATAATTTTTTTGTACCTTTGTAGCTTCGAAAAAATAGGCATACAATTAAATAGAAATATATACTTGAAAATAATTATGAGAGTGGATAGTTTGTGCACTCTTTTATTGTGTTAAGATGGATAAGAATACAATTATAGGGTTTTTGCTGATTGCGGTAATCATTTTTGCTTTTACAATCTTCAATAGACCAACACAAGACCAGATAGAGGCGCAGAAGAGATTGCGTGACTCTGTGGAGAGAGTTGAGATGGATCGCCTGCAGGCCGAAGCTGAAAGGATTGCTCTTGGAAGTATCGAAAATGATGTTGTCGCTAACCAGCAAAATGTTGTTTCGGAGTTTTTTGCTACCGGTGAAAACGCGGTTAACGATTCTACATCTGTTGGTAGTGACTCAATCGTTGCCAATACTCCAAAGACCGAAGAGCTTGTGACGCTTGAGAATGAAAAACTTCAGCTTACGTTGAGCACGCTTGGTGGAACTATTCACTCTGTGCATTTAAAAGGTGAGAAACGTTTTAATGGTGATAGTCTTTACCTTTTTAAGGGTGATGAGGCTCATTTTAATATGGAGCTGTTCAACCGAAATAGTGTTAGATTAAATACTAATAATCAGTTCTTCAAACCAATTAAAACTGCAAACGATAATGCGATAGTGATGCGCCTGGAGAGTTCTCCCGGACAGTATATCGATTTTGTTTATACTCTTCGTGAAGATAACTACATGATGGATTTTGATATTCGTATTGTGGGTATGAAGAATGGTTTGCATCCTGAGAGCTTGACTAACTTGCGTGTGAATTGGCAACAAAAGATTAGACAGCAGGAGCAGGGGCGTCAGTTTGAGAATAGATTTGCAAGACTTAACTATAAATATGATTCTCAATCAAATACTCAGCAATTAAGCAATACAAAGAATGATAAGAAAGAACTTACTGAACCGGTAAAATGGATTGCTTTCAAAGATCAGTTCTTCAGTTCTATTATTATAGCGGAGAAACCTTTCTCTAATGTTGAGTTGTCTTCTCAAATGCTTGCTGAAGATAAAGAGTATATAAAGGATTATGCTGCTGAATCATGGGCTCCTGTTACTATCGATCCAACTAAAGATGAAATTTCTGCATCATTTAAATATTACTTTGGTAAGAATCACTTCTATACTTTAAAAAGCTACGACAAAAATGTTGATGCCGGAAGTAGCAAGCTTTATCTGGAAGAGTTGGTTGACCTTGGTTATAAATGGTTGAGCTGGATTAATAAGTATTTCTCTCTTCCTTTGTTTAATTTCTTCTTGGGATTGAATTGGGGTATGGGCTTGATTATATTTGTTATGACGGTAATTATTAAGCTGATTGTATCGCCATTGACGTTCAAGTCGTTCAAGTCGTCGGCAAAGATGCGTGCATTGCGTCCTCAAATAAAAGCGCTTGAGGAGAAATATCCTGGACAGGATAAAGATGTGATGCTTAAGCGTCAGCAGGCAACTATGGAATTGTATAATAAGGCGGGTGCTAATCCTATGAGTGGTTGTTTCCCTATGCTTATACAGATGCCTATATTGCTGGCTTTCTTCTTCTTCTTCCCTTCAGCAATTGAGTTGCGCCAACAGAGCTTCTTGTGGGCTCACGACCTTTCAACTTTTGACTCATTGATAAGCTGGGATTTTGAAATCCCATTGATAGGTAAGTTTTTGGGTAATCACCTGAGTCTTTTCTGTTTGCTGATGACTGTTGTAAACGTGTTTTATACTAAGTATAATATGGCTGCAACAGATACTGGACAGGCACAAATGGCGGGTATGAAATATATGCCTTACTTTATGTCGATAATGATGTTCTTTGTGTTGAACTCTTATCCTGCAGGTCTTAACTACTACTATTTCTTGTCAACGCTTATTACTATTTTGCTTACCATAGCATTCAAGCAGTTCCTTAACGAAGACAAATTGCTAGCTCAGATGGAGGCAAACAAAGCGAAACCTAAAAAGAAATCGGGCTTTATGGAAAGAATGGCTGAGGCTCAGAAAATGCAAGAGAGAACAGCACGTGAAAGAGCTAAAGAAAATGCAAAAAAGAATTATAGAAAATAACTGAGTTATAGATTATGATTTAATAAAAAAGCCTCGCAGAAAAGTTTCTGCGAGGCTTTTTGTTGGGTATATATCAAGCTCTTCTATTGTTTATCTTCTTCCATAAACCAAGAAGAGTACATAAGGTAGTTGCTTGCAATTTTTTGATTCATCTCTGCAGATTGTTGTGGGTCTACCTTTTTGACGAATTTTGCCGGAACACCTGCATAGATGCTTCCTGGTTCGACTTGTGTGCCTGAAAGAACTACAGATCCGGCAGCTATAATGGCGCCTTCTCCAATAACTGCATGATCTAGCACCACTGCACCCATTCCCACAAGTGAGCCGTTTTTGAGTTCGGCGCCATGTATTACTACATTGTGACCAATTGTTACGTCGTCGCCAATAATTGATACTGATTTCTGATAAAGTGTGTGTATAACGGTGCCATCCTGAATGTTTACTCTGTTGCCGATTCTTATTGAATTTACATCACCACGCAATACTGCGTTGAACCAAACGCTGCAGTTGTCGCCCATAACTACATCGCCTATAATTGTTGAGTTTTCTGCCAGATAACAATCATTGCCTATCTGTGGAGTGAACCCTCTTACTGATTTTATTAAAGCCATAAACTTACTTTTGTGTTATTGTAAATCATTAAAAAAAAGAGGAAAACAGTATATATAATATATTGTGTCTTCCTCTTTTAAATTTGTATGTTTATAAAGTATTTAAACGGTGTTTAAATAGCTTTTGTTTTTTCTCTTAGCCACTCTTTTTCGTCGTTGTCAAGATGTTTGTTCAGCTTGTCGAAGACCATTTGATGGTAATTGTTGAGCCAGCTTCTTTCGGCCTCGGTAAGCATATCTACATTAATTGGTTTGGTATCTATATGGCAAAGAGTGATGGTTTCGAAACTGTAGAATGTTCCAAAATCTTTTGTCTTTTTATCTTCCTGAGTTACAATAAGGTTTTCGATACGTATTCCATATTCATTTGCACGATATACACCTGGTTCGTTAGAAGTAACCATTCCCGGTCTTAGGATCGTTGGGTTTTCTTCAAGACGAATATTCTGTGGTCCTTCGTGTACGTTAAGGAAGTGACCAATGCCGTGTCCTGTTCCATGCCAGTATGTAAGATGATTATCCCAAAGTGCTTTGCGAGCTAAGATATCTAATTGCGAGCCACGGGTTCCTTCAGGATATACAACTGTTGAAATGGCAATATGTCCTTTCAGTACATTGGTATAGTCGCTCTTCATTTGTTCAGTGATTTTGCCTACTGCCCATGTTCTGGTTATATCAGTGGTTCCGTCTTTAAACTGAGCACCTGAATCAATAAGCAATAATCCTTCAGGTTTGATGGTGGCGCAGGTTTCGGGTGATGCATGATAGTGAATGATTGCTCCATTACCGGCATATCCTGCAATTGTGCCAAAACTATCGCCAACAAATAAATCTTGTTGTGAACGGAAATGAGTTAATTGACTTTCTATATCTACTTCAGTTACATTGCCTTCGGGAATAGCTTTCTCTAACCATCTGTAGAACTTAACTAATGCTACGCCATCTTTAATCATCGCATTTCTGAAACCATCCAGCTCGATAGAGTTTTTCATACTCTTCATATGATCAACCGGAGAGGATATGTCAAGAATTTTGCATGATTGAGGAATGGTTTGAAGCAACTTATAATTTATTTTGTTACCTGTTACGCAGATAGAAGAGTTTTCAGGGAGGTTGGCTACATAATCAAATATTTTGTTGTAGTCTTCAAGCAATACTTTGTGTTTCTTGTATTCTTTTGATACTTCATCCGTAAGCTTGTCAGGGTCAATAAATAATACTGTTTCTTTTTCAGAAACATAAGCATATGCAACTGCCACGGGGTTGTAGTCTACGTCATTGCCACGAAGATTGAAAGTCCACGCAACTGCATCAAGAGTTACAATAATAATGCCGTCGGCATCAATTTGTTTTAGAACACCGTTGATTCTTTTTATTTTGTGGTCTACAGATTCACCTGCAATTTTGTCAGGAAGAATGAATACTTTGTTTTTTGGAATTTCGGGTCTGTCTTCCCAGATAACTTCAAAAGGATCGAAGGAGGTTTCTAATTTGATTTCTTTGCGATCGAGATTGGATTTTAATGTTTTGGCGTCAGAGGCTGTATAGACTAATCCGTCGATACCAACAGTTCCTCCTTTTCCTACTTGTTCAATAATCCAGTCTGTCATATCAGGAGTTTCGGGTTGTCCCATCTTGAAGAGGTCGAAGCCTGTGCCTTCAAGCTCGGTAGCTCCTTGAAGAAAGTATCTTGAGTCTGTCCAAACTCCGGCATAGTCTTTTGTTACTACTGCTGTGCCGGCAGAACCACTAAATCCGCTAATCCATTTTCTTGATTCCCAGTACTTGGGTGGGTATTCACTAAGGTGTGCATCGGTGCTTGGTATGATAAATGCATCTAGTTTTTTCTCTTCCATGAATTTTCTCATGGCTGCTAATCTTGCAGGAATTTCATTTGTTTTCATTATCAATGATTTTTTCGATTTAAAAAAACAAATATAGTTTTTTTTGTCGAGCTAGACAGTTCTTTAACTTCAAAATAGTTTATTGTAGTTTATTAATGGCTATGAATTGAAATTTATCATGTAAATTTGCAGATATTAATGTTTTAAATATAATGAAGGTAATAGATTTCATCATCCGTTCCAACGAACAATTAAATTATCAAAACAATCTTTTGAAGGTGACTCCCGCCGATAATTCTTTGCTTTGCGATATGTATCCGGGTCAGTTTGTGCAGATTTTGGCAGACAACTCTCCCAATACATTTTTGCGACGTCCTATATCTGTGAATCTAGTAGATAAAGACAAGAATGAAATGTGGCTCTTAATACAAAAAGTGGGAGAGGGGACTAAAAAGATTTGCGAGAAGACTGAAGGGGATATCATTAATATGGTGTATCCACTTGGCAGAACGTTCACTATGCCAAATCAGAATGGAAAGTTTTTGTTGGTTGGTGGAGGTGTAGGTACAGCTCCGATGCTGTTTTTGGGAAAAAGGCTGAGTGAGGCGGGCTATAAGCCTGATTTCTTATTGGGTGGGCGCTCTGAGCAAAACTTGCTTCAACTCAATGAGTTTGAGAAGTATGGAAATGTATTTTGTACAACTGAAGATGGCTCAAAGGGTGAAAAAGGATTTGTGACCAATCATTCTGTTTTGCAACAAAATCAATATGATTTTATATATACTTGTGGTCCTAAGCCTATGATGGTGGCAGTTGCCAAGTATGCGCATGCTAATAATATTGAGTGTGAGGTGTCGTTAGAAAACTTAATGGCTTGCGGTTTTGGTGCTTGTCTTTGTTGTATAGAAGAAACTACCAGAGGTAATGTGTGTTCTTGTACCGAAGGACCTGTATTTAATATCAAGGAATTAAAATGGATAGACTAAAAGTAAATATTGGTGGACTTGAGCTTCAAAACCCTGTTACCACCGCTTCAGGAACATTTGGATATGGAACTGAATATGCAGATTTTATAGACCTGAATAAGTTGGGTGCTGTATTTGTTAAAGGTACTACTCTTGAGCCAAGGCAAGGGAATGCATATCCTCGTATGGCAGAGACTCCATCGGGAATGCTAAATGCTGTGGGATTGCAAAACAAGGGGGTTGACTATTTTATTGAGCACATATATCCAGAGATAAAGGGTTACAATACTAATATGATTGTAAATGTATCTGGTTCTACTGTTGATGATTATGTGGAGTGTGCTGCAAGATTGGCTGACCTTGACAGAATGCCTGCTATTGAGCTTAATATATCGTGTCCGAATGTTAAGGAGGGCGGAATGGCATTTGGTACATCTTGTGTTTCGGCAGCTCAGGTTACCAGAGAGGTGAGAAAGGTGTTTCCTAAAACTATGATTGTGAAATTATCTCCCAATGTGACAGATATTACTGAAATTGCTCAGACTGTGGAGGCAGAGGGTGCCGATGCTGTATCACTAGTAAATACTTTTTTGGGTATGGCAATTAATGCAGAAACTCGAAAGCCTATGCTGTCTACTATTACCGGTGGATTATCGGGACCTTGTATTAAGCCTATTGCTTTGCGCATGGTATGGCAGGTGTATAATGCTGTTAAGATTCCTATCATTGGTATGGGAGGAATTTCGAATACAGAAGATGCAATAGAGTTTATGCTCGCTGGATCATCGGCTATTCAAATTGGAACATATAATTTTATAGATCCTAAGATATCAATGAAAGTATTGGATGGGATAAGTGAATACCTGGATAGACATAATCTAAATTCTATTCATGATATTATAGGGAAACTAGACGTTTAATGATATATTGTATATCTTTTGTGTTAAAAAGATGTCATAAAGAGATGTGAGGGGGCTTTTATTTTACTAATTGAATAAAATGCTTACCTTTGCATCTCTTTAATATTAAAATGATAGACAATGTCGCAACTTATAATTCCAAAAGGATATAAACCATTACTAAATCTAAAGCAAACAGAGCTTGGTATAAAGAAAATAAAAGATTTTTTTCAGCAGAATCTGGCTTCTGAACTTCGTCTTAGGCGTGTCACTGCACCTCTTTTTGTTGAAAAGGGAACTGGTATAAATGATGATCTGACAGGGGTGGAGCGTGCCGTGAGTTTTCCAATTAAAGATATGAATGAAACACAAGCGGAAATTGTGCATTCGCTTGCAAAGTGGAAACGAATGACACTCGCAGATTATGCTATTGATGAAGGGTATGGTATTTACACAGATATGAATGCTATACGTGCTGATGAGGAATTGGATAATCTTCACTCGCTATATGTGGATCAGTGGGACTGGGAAATGGTGATAGGCGAAAATGATCGTACTCTTTCTTTTCTAAAAGATGTGGTTAGGCGCATTTATGCTGCTATGTTAAGAACTGAATACTTGGTTCAGGAGACTTTTCCAAATTTGAAACCTGAATTGCCAAGAGAAATAAAGTTTATTTCTGCTGAAGAATTGCTTCAGCTTTATCCTAATTTGGATGATAAAGGTCGCGAAGATGCTATTTGTAAAGAATATGGTGCGGTTTTTATAATTGGTATTGGGGCTAATTTATCTAACGGAAAACCTCATGATGGCAGAGCGCCGGACTATGATGACTGGACAACAATAAATGAGGAAGGATATGAGGGATTGAATGGAGACTTACTTGTATGGAGCTCTGTGTTAGATCGTTCTATGGAGCTATCCTCAATGGGAATTAGAGTGGATAAAGAGGCATTGCTACGTCAGTTGAAGTTAAAAAAGCAGGAGGATAAGCTGGAATTATTTTTCCATAAAAGATTAATGAATGATGAACTGCCTCTTGCAATTGGTGGTGGTATTGGACAGTCGAGATTGTGTATGTATTATCTTCGTAAAGCTCATGTTGGTGAGATCCAGTCAAGCATATGGCCGGCGGATATGCGAAAAGAGGCTGCCGAAAATGAAATCTTTCTTATTTGAATTTTGTAAATCTGATAAATACAAAGGGGGGCTTTGCCGAAGCGTCTTAATCCCACTGAAGCCTGGTATTTTGCCAGGCTCTTCTCTTTTGGTACAATTGGAGAGGACTCATACTGAGATCACTTTTTTTGTGAGAATTAAATACTTAATTTTGTAAATCAAAATGTGAAGTTATGAATGTGAAAATTGAAAAGAGTTGGCATGATGTCTTGAAAGAGGAGTTTGAGAGACCATACTTTAAAGATCTTACGGATTTTGTAAGAAGTGAGTATATAAAAAACACAGTATATCCTCCGGCTGGGTTAATATTTAATGCCTTCGATAAGTGTCCGTTTAATGATGTAAAAGTGGTGATAGTTGGGCAAGACCCGTATCATCAGCCTAATCAGGCAAATGGACTTTGCTTTTCAGTTAATGATGGAGTTAAGATTCCCCCATCTCTTCTGAATATTTATAAAGAGATTAGTAATGATTTAAAGATTGAAACTCCTAGTTCGGGTAACTTGGAACGATGGAGCAATCAGGGTGTTTTCTTGCTTAATGCCACCCTTACAGTAAGGGCTAATAGTGCCGGATCGCATCAGCAAAAAGGGTGGGAGGTGTTTACAGATTCGGTAATCAGGCATCTGGCTGAGAAGCGAGATAATCTTGTTTTTATGCTTTGGGGTTCTTATGCTCAACAAAAAGGAAAAGATATTGATTGTAGCCGACACCTTGTTCTCACATCACCACATCCATCTCCTTTGTCGGCACATAGGGGGTTCTTTGGTAATAATCATTTTAGCAGGGCTAATCAATACCTTGAGACACATGGTAGAGAGCCTGTAAGGTGGTAGGCTTATTTATCGTAAATAAAATAGATATAATGTATTCGGAAGATTTATTGAAACAGGTAGAGTTTATAAAGGAAATAGATAAACTTAAATATATAAAGAGACGTACGAAGTTGTTTAACAGTGACAGACGCGAAAATGATGCTGAACATAGTTGGCATTTGGCTATGATGGCTGTTGTTCTTGCGGAGTATTCTGAAAAGCCAATTGATGTTCTCAAGGTTATTAAGATGGTCTTGATTCATGATATAGTGGAGATTGACTCGGGTGATATATTTATGTATGACACAACAAGAAGTCATACAAATACCGAGGAGGAGCTTAAAGCTGCAAAAAGAATATTTGGAATGTTGCCGGATGAACAAGCTAATGAACTTGTGGAGTTATGGAAAGAGTTTGAATATGGTGAAACTGATGAAGCAAAGTTTGCAAAGTCTATTGACAGATTCGAGCCATTGCTTCAGAATGTTTCAAACGGAGGGGGAACATGGAAAGAGTTTGATGTGAAATATGAGATGGTTCATGAAAAGAAGATGAGTATTAAGGATGGTTCTACAGCTCTTTGGAATTATGCCGAAGAGTTGATTGAGGATAGTGTGAAAAAAGGAATTCTTAAAAAGGGTACAGAATAGGTAGCATAATTACCATTACAATCATGTAGATTAGTTGTAATGGCAATCCTACTTTGATATAATCTGTAAATGAATAGCCACCAGGTGACATAACTATAGAGTTGGGTGGTGACGAATACGGACTTGCCAGGCACATCACAGATGCAGTGGCTACGGCAAAAAGGAAAGGATATGGACTTATATCCATTTCTTGTGCAGTCTGAATTGCAATTGGTGCAAAAAGTATGACACTGGTGGCATTGCTTACGAAAGTTGTGACTAGTAGTGCAGCAAAGTAAAAAGCAGCAAGTAAGATATGGGGTCCAAAGCCGTCAAAGGTGTCAATAAGAACTTTTGTTATAAGACTGAATGCACCGGTCTTGTCCATGGCTGTTGCCATGGGAATCATTGCTGCAAAAAAGAAAATTGTTTGCCATCTGATAGTGTTATATGCAGCTTCAATATTTCTGAAACATCCTGTTAGTATCATTAGTACTGCTGCTGTGGATATTGCCAAAACCGGCTCTAAAACTTTGAATAAAATTGAAGTAACCATTGCTATCAGGATTATTGCAGCGGTGGTGGCTTTGTGAGCAATTGTTACCTTGGATGCCTCTTCAGTGGGCTTGCCAACCACCACAAGGTCAGACTCTTCATTGTCCAACTCATCAATATTTAACCAGGTGCCTTGAATAAGTAGTGAGTCGCCTGATTGAATCTTCTCGAATTGTACTTTGTTTAGCAGATATTCATTTTTACGTTTTATACCTAGAATATTGATTCCATATCTGTTTCGAAATCCCGATTCTTTTACGGGTTTGTTTACAAGCTTTGAACTTGAAAGGACTACTGCTTCTGCTACTCCAATATCGTCGAACATCATTTCTTGTGCTGCTGACTTTTTGTTTATTTCGGCTTGAGTAGCATCCATTAATGTTAGGTTGTTGATGTCGGCGAATCTCTTGATATCTTCGAAAGTTCCGGTCACATATATAATGTCATCACCGTTTAGAATTGAATCAGCTTCGGCAAGTTTGTGTTGGACTGATTTTAAGAATACTCCTGTCCCCTGGCTTATTCGTCGTATCTCTATGATAGATATGTTATAGTTCTTGGTGATATTTAGCTCTCTCAATTCATGTCCTACAACCGGAGACATGGGATTCATTTTTATTCTAAATAGATTGGCAGCTAATTGATATTCATTGATAAGCTCTGTCGGGGATTTAGCTTCTCCAAATCCGGATGAACGCTTCTTCTCGTTGTGTTGTAATATTTTTGAAGAGTTCCATAAGAATAACAATCCTACAATTAATAATATAAGTCCTATAGGAAATACAGTGAAGAAACCCAGTTCGGGGTATCCATTATCTACCAATACATTGTTAACAATTAACACAGGTGGGGTTCCAATAAGGGTCATCATCCCACCCATGCTGGCTGCAAATGCCATTGGCATCAGAAAACGTCGTGCACTTAGATTGGCTTCGCGTGCCATTCCAAAAACTATTGGCAGAAGGAGAGTGGCAGTGCCAGCGTTGGACATGAATGAGCCTAATATAGCTGCTACAATCATTGTAAGGGTGAAAAGTTTTATTTCACTATTACCAGCTGTATTAAGTAGTTTGGTGCTAAGTGTTTTTGCCAGTCCTGTTTGAGTGATTGCACCACTAATGATAAACAGACCTGCAAGCATTAACACAATAGGGTTGGCAAACCCCGAAATGGCCTCTTCGGGAGTCAGTATCTCAGTTATTGTTAATGACAATAATGCTATTAGGGCTACAAGGTCGGATCTAAGCTTGCCCCAAAGGAAAAGTGCAGATGTGATGAATAATATTATAAGTGTAATTGTCATGCCATGGATTATAATAAATAAATCTGCGAGTTAAGGAGTTGAGAGTGGTTTACTCTTGTATTTTTGTTTCTAAGTATTTTATCAGAGCTTCACTTCGCCCTTTTTCATACTTTAGGTCTTCAATATCTTTTAATAATGTTGCCAACTCAAATGATTGCGAAACTGCCTTTTTAGAGTTTGATGGTAGTGTTACTGAGCGCTCACTACTACCTATAAAAGTTAGTGTTATTGGTTCATCTTTGAATGTGAAGATGAAACTTGAAATTCCGTTATCATCATTGCCAGTGTATCTAACTATCTCATATGATTTTTCCAAAGTTCTGAATTGATAGTTGAGCCCGTCGGATGTTACTGAGAGTGACTCGGCGTATGAGCCGTCTTTGGTAGATACTTTTATTTTGCTGTGTTTGATGGGCTGGCCTGTATATACACTTTCGATGTACATATGTGAGTTTTCTCCTACGGCAGCTCTAATGCAGTTTTGGCTGAAAGCGTTGTTTAGTGGTAAAGATTTGGGGATATAGTAACCAAACTCCTGATATTGTTTATCTCTTTCGTAGTTGAAATAAGTAAGTGCTGTATTCAGTTGTTTATAGTTAACTTCCAGCATTGAGTCGCAAAAAGCAATATTTCGATTATTCTCTGCTAACCTTACCTTTTGCATTAACTTGAACCCTTTTGTTATTTCGTTAAATGCCTCAGGAAAAAGGATCTTTATGCTATCTATTTTTAGTTTGGCTAAAGAGTAGTTTGCCTCATTAAAAGCCTTTTCGGCAGAAATGAGGTATTTATTAGCGTTTTTTTGTTTGCCATTACAAGAAAACAAAAGTAGAAGAGTAAAAACAGAGGCTAAGATGTGTGCCAGCCTTCTTTTTAATATTGCCATATTAGTTTTATAAAAACAAATCACAATTATCTATACCTTACAAAAATACAAAATATATTTGACCATAGAATGGTTTTGATGTCCATTTGTTGTATTTTTGCAAATCATAACAATAAAATTTGAACTTAAATAGTTTAAAATCAAACAATCTTATAAGTAAATATGGATATATCTGTTGAAGAGATATTAGATTATCTAGACAAGGATATTTATAGAATAATTTCTGAAGTTGCAGATGGTATGGACCTTGAGTGCTACGTTATTGGGGGTACTGTAAGGGATTTCTTTTTGTATCGACCCTCTACTGATATTGATATAGTGGCAGTAGGTAAGGGGATAGACCTTGCAAAGGCGGTTGCAGATAGGTTGGGTAAACGAATAAAACTTTCGATATTTAAGAATTTTGGTACTGCTCAAATTAAATACAAGAATTATGAAATAGAGTTTGTGGGTGCGCGTAGAGAATCTTATATGCGAAACTCTCGTAATCCTATAGTGGAAGATGGGACTTTGGATGATGACCAAAAGAGGCGTGATTTCACTATAAACGCTATGGCGTTTTGTCTCAATAAGGATAGATTTGGAGAGTTGTTAGACCCATTCAATGGTATTCGGGATATTGAAGATCTGATAATTCGCACTCCATTAGATCCTGATATTACTTTTAGTGATGATCCGCTGAGAATGATGAGGGGAATAAGATTTGCAACACAATTGGGTTTTGATATCTATCCCGAAACTTTTGATGCAATTGTTAGAAATAAAGAGAGAATAAAGATTATATCAAAAGAGAGAATTGCTGATGAGTTAAATAAGATTGTTTTATCGCCTAAACCATCGCTGGGTTTTATATTACTTGAAAAAACAGGAATTCTTAATATTATATTCCCTGAACTGTTGGCATTGAAGGGTGCTGAAACAAGGGAGGGAGTTGGACATAAGGATAACTTTTATCACACACTTAGTGTATTGGATAATATTGCTAAGTATACTGGTAATTTGTGGCTTCGATGGGCTGCAATTCTTCATGATATAGGCAAACCTGCCACTAAGAGATGGGACAATAGGTTAGGTTGGACCTTTCACAATCATAACTATGTAGGTAGTAAGATGGTTCCTAGGATTTTTAAGAACTTGAAATTGCCTTTAAATGAAAAGATGAAATATACGCAGAAATTGGTAGAGATGCACATGCGCCCAATGCAACTGGTGGAGGATGAGGTTACAGATTCGGCAGTAAGGCGTTTGTTGTTTGATGCCGGCGATGATGTGGATGATTTAATGACTCTATGTGAAGCAGATATTACATCTAAAAACCCTGACAAAGTTCGTCGTCATTTGAGTAATTTCAAAATAGTGCGTAATAAGCTTGTGGAAATAGAGGAGAAGGATAGAGTTCGAAACTTTCAACCACCAATTGATGGAAATGAGATAATGGAATTGTTTGGTTTGGGGCAAGGCAAAGAGGTGGGAGATTTAAAATCAGTAATAAAAGAAGCTATTCTTGAGGGTATAATCTCAAATGACAGGGAAGAAGCTTTAAAATATCTATTAGAAGAGGCGAAACGAATGGGACTAAGTATGAAAGAGTGATATCAGACACTTGGTGTGAAAAAATACTCCATTTATTGATTATTAATTGTATTAGTTTTTAACTTACTCAATATTTGTGTTACTTTGTGCTCAATTTTCCTGAATAGTGTCATAAAATAAGCATAAATAGAGCTTTTTCTTTATAAAAATTGTCATATGTCAAAAAAGAAAGGAATTTCTACTGCCAGATTTATTAATGCAAAAATCACTTCCACCATCAGTGTGTCGCTGGTGTTGGTACTTCTTGGTATGACAATACTTGTATGGTTTTTGGGTGATGGGTTGTCTAGTTATCTTAAGGAGAATATTAGTTTTAGTGTTATTCTTGATAGTGATATCACTGATACACAAATCTCGAAAATTAGAAAAAGTATCGATTCTCAACCATTCGTTAAAACTTCTCGATTCATAAGCAAAGAAGAAGCAAAAGAACAGTTGATAAAAGACTTGGGAGAAGATCCCGAAGATTTGCTTGGTTTCAATCCTGCATACGATGCTATTGAGATATACTTGTTTTCGGAATATGCTAATGCTGATAGTCTGACTTACATTGGCAATTTGATAAAGGAGCAAAACAATGTTGATGATTTACTTTACAGACAAGAAACTGTAGATGTAATAAATGAAAATATATCTAAGATTACTGCTGTACTTTTGATTGTGTCGGTAATTTTACTGCTTATTTCGTTTACATTGATAAGAAATACTATTCGTCTTGGTATTTATTCCAAACGATTTATAATAAATACAATGAAATTAGTGGGTGCGACTGATAGCTTTATTCGTACCCCATTTATTAGAAACAATGTAGTTTCGGGAATTATAGCCGGAGTTCTTGCTGATGGTGCAATATGGGTGTTTTTACAATACTTCAAAAAAGAGATTGCAGAAGTTAGTGGGTTTGTTGGTGTTTACGAATTGGTTATTGTTTTTGGTGTTGTTATAGTTCTGGGAGTAATTATATCTGTTATGGCTACACATTACGCCGTAAATAGATATTTAAAGATGGAAACGGACAATTTATATTACGTGTAAAAAAATTGAAACATGTCGAAGAAGAATCTTGCCTTTCATAAAACAAATTTAATAATAACAGGAGTAGCTGTTTTGATAATTATTATTGGTTTTATACTAATGAGCGGTCCTGCCACAACCATAGATGGATTTGAGGCTGATATATTTAGTGTAAGACGAATAAAGGTGGCTCCTATTGTATCTCTGATAGGTTTTATTTTGATGATTGTAGGGATACTATATCCAGCTAATAAGAAAGACAACGAATAGTAAGTAGTTTAAGTATTTATGAGTATTTTAGAGGCAATAATAATTGCCATAGTTGAAGGACTGACAGAGTTCTTGCCCGTATCTTCTACTGGGCACATGATTATTGCACAGGCTTTGATGGGGGTGGAGAGTACCGATTTCGTCAAAGCTTTTACA
The DNA here is from genome assembly GCA_964535975.1 of uncultured Proteiniphilum sp. Classification (GTDB taxonomy): domain Bacteria; phylum Bacteroidota; class Bacteroidia; order Bacteroidales; family Dysgonomonadaceae; genus Petrimonas. The sequence continues at coordinate 23,229 of CAZHWC010000008.1, forward strand.
GTTATTATTCAGTTTGGTGCAATCCTTTCGGTAGTAGTTCTCTACTGGAAGCGATTTTTTAAACTAAATCCAATAAAGATTTTTGATAAGGATTCTGTAATCGGTGCTTCACCAGGTGAAAAGATTTTGATATATATAAAGCGCTTTTTGCATAAGTTTGACTTCTATTGGAAGTTATTTATTGCACTTTTGCCGGCTGCGATTTTGGGCCTTTTGTTTAGTGACTATATTGATGATCTGTTGGAGAATGTGATGGTTGTTAGCGTTATGTTGGTAATAGGAGGTGTAGTTATGCTGTTTGTGGATAAATGGTTTAATAAACCAAGCCAAGATCAGTCAGTTTCGTGGAAAAGATCATTGAGAATTGGTTTCTTTCAAACTATTGCAATGATTCCAGGTGTTTCTCGCTCGTTTGCAACTATAGTTGGTGGAATGAGTTCGAAACTTAACAGACGTAATGCGGCTGAGTTTTCTTTTTTTCTAGCAGTGCCAACAATGGCAGCAGCTGCAGGTTATAAGATGCTTAAACTGATAAAAGACCCTGCAAGTTTTCAAATGCTTAAAGAGCAGGTTTTGATATTGGCAGTAGGTAATATTGTTGCATTCTTGGTTGCTATTGTAGCTATAAGATTTTTCATTGACTTCCTAACAAAATATGGCTTTAAAGCATTTGGCTGGTATAGAATTATAGTTGGTCTTACGCTTATTGTCTTGCTGTTGTCAGGTAATGTTACAAATATCATTTAATGGACTTTATAGAAGGAGAGATTCTTAAAATTGACAAGCCTTTACATTGGACTTCTTTCAAATTGGTTAAAGTGGTGAGGGGTAAACTTTGTAAGAGATTAAGAATAAAAAAAATAAAAGTGGGTCATGCCGGAACACTTGATCCTCTTGCAACGGGTGTAATGATTATTTGCACTGGTAAGAAGACAAAACAGATTGACCATCTGCAGGCAATGACAAAAGAGTATATAGCTGAAATAAAGCTTGGTGCAACTACGCCATCCTTTGATTTGGAGACAGAGATTGATGCAGAATTTCCAACTGCACATATTGATGAAAAGATGGTTCTATCTAAACTCCAAACATTTATTGGAGAGATAGACCAGGTACCACCTATTTATTCGGCGGTAAAGGTTGATGGTAGAAGAGCTTATGATTTTGCAAGAAAAAATGAGGATATTGAACTAAAGTCCAAAAAGTTGGTTATAGATGATATTGAATTATTAAATTATAATTTACCAACCATAACTATACGTGTGGTCTGTAGCAAAGGTACTTATATCAGAGCATTAGCTAGGGATATAGGATTGGCTTTAGGATCAGGAGCTCATCTCACCGCACTTCAGAGAACCAAATCAGGAGATGTATCTGTAGAACAATGTTTGACTGTGGATGAACTGGATGATTTTTTCTCCGAACACATTATTGAATTAGAACAAAAAGATTAGTTTATATAAATATGAAGCTTTCACAATTTAAATTTAACTTGAAGGACGAGCAAATAGCTAGGTTCCCAAGTAGGTATCGCGATGAATCTAGATTGTTAGTCGTGCATAAAGATTCGGATAAAATAGAGCATCTTTTATTTAAAGATATTCTAAATTATTTTGGTGAGCACGATTTCTTTATTTTTAATGATTCTAAGGTTTTCCCTGCTCGTCTTTTTGGCAGTAAGGAAAAAACCGGTGCAAAAATTGAGGTGTTCTTATTGCGCGAGCTAAATGCAGAGCAACATCTGTGGGATGTATTGGTTAATCCTGCACGAAAAATAAGAATTGGTAATAAACTTTATTTTGGAGACAATGACGAGCTGGTGGCTGAAGTTATTGATAACACTACTTCAAGAGGGCGTACAATAAGATTTTTATATGATGGTCCTTATGATGAGTTTAAAGAGCAGCTAAATCTTGTTGGAGAAACTCCTATCCCTGAATATTTTAATCGACCTGCAGAACCTGAGGATGCTGAAAGATATCAGAATATTTTCGCAAATAATGTTGGTGCGGTAGTTGCTCCGGCAGCAGGTCTGCACTTTAGTCGCGAATTGATGACTCGCATGGAAATTAATAATATTGAAAGTGGGTTTGTAACTGTTCATCACGGCTTGGGTGCATATCGTGAAATAGATGTTGAAGATCTAACCAAGCATAAGATTGATTCTGAGGAGATGATCGTAACTCAAGAATTATGTGATGCAGCTAATAGAGCAAAGGATAGAGGAAGTAAGATTTGTGCAGTTGGTGCTTCTGTATTAAGAGCAATAGAAACAACTATTAGTACTGATGGTCATATTAAGCCTAGATCAGGATGGACAAATAAGTTTATATTCCCCCCTTATGACTTTATTTTCCCGGATGCATTTGTGACCAACTTCCATTTACCTTACTCCCCATTATTAATGATGGCAGCTGCATTTGGTGGTTATGAAAAAACTATGGATGTGTACAATCTTGCTATCAAAGAAGGCTATAAATTTGGAGCATATGGAGATGCAATGCTAATTATATAAGGTGGATAAAAAATGAGCAATCATAATGTTTTTTTAGGCTTAGGCTCTAACCTAGGAGACAAACGAGGCAATATAGAGATTGCTTATAATGAAATAGAAAAGCGGATAGGGAGTATAATCTCTCAATCCGCTTTTTATATTACAGAACCAAATGGATTTATTTCAGATAATATTTTTTGTAATACTGTTTGTGAAGTTGCTACAGAATTGGATGTTAATAATCTGTTGAATGAAATAATGGAGATTGAAAAAAATGTAGGACGGACATCCAAAAGCATAGATGGCGTATATAGTGATCGTATTATTGACATTGACATACTGATGTATGATGATTTGATTTTGGAAACGGAGGCTCTTATTGTACCTCACCCAAGATTTCATATTAGGGATTTTGTTCTTAGACCCTTTGCTGAAATATCTCCTGATACCATTCATCCCTTATTAAATAAAACAATACTGCAGTTAATACAAAGCTTAAAAGTAAAGTAATCATTAATCATATAATGTATTTTTTAATATAAATAGAAATAAATTCTGTTTTTTGTGTGTTTTTCTTATCTTTGGTAAAATAATCATTTTGAAATTTAATCTTATAACTGAATAGCAATGGCTTTATTTGGCAAAGAATACCAACATTATCTCGGGTATGCGCTTGGGGGAGGGGGTGCACGAGGTTTTGCTCATTTAGGAGCACTGAAAGTTTTTGAATCTTATAATTTAAAACCTGATATTATTTCCGGAACAAGCGCAGGCTCTCTCGCAGGTGTTTTTTATGCTGATGGTTTTACTCCTGAAGAAATTATTGAGTTGTTTCAGCATAAAGACTTCAAAGATTTTGTTGAAGTAACAGTTCCTAAAACCGGCTTCTTTAATAGCTCGGGATTAGAAAGATTTTTAAAGAATAATTTGCGTTCACATAAGTTTGAACAATTACAAATAGCTTTCAGAGCTGTGGCCACAGACTGGCAAAATGGTAGAGTAGCTGTCTTTTCTGAAGGAGACTCTTTAGTAGATGCTGTAGTTGCATCGTGTTCTGTGCCATTGGTCTTTAAGCCTAAAGTTATCAATGATATACCATATGTGGATGGTGGGTTATTAAAGAATTTTCCTGTTTCTACAATTAGAAATGACTGTAAGTTTGTAATAGGTGTTAATGTGTCATTAGCTCAACCAATCCCCAATAAGCCAAATCTAAAAAATACTGCTGAAAGAGTTTTCAAACTAATGTCAAATTCCAATACTCTTGTTGACAGACAGATGTGTGATATATTGGTAGAGGCCTCTTCCATAGAGAAGTATTTTATGTTTGATTTGAGGAGTATTGAAGAGATTATGGAAGTAGGATATGCTACAGCCGCTGAAGCATTGTCTAAAGAAAAATCTTTGAGAATAATCCGAAGATGCAACAGATACTACGAACTTGAGGAAAAGGTGATAAGGAGTATAAACAGAATAAGAATAATAAAATAATGACAGAGAATAAAATTTTTATATACCAAATTCTACCAAGATTATTTACTAATACCAATAGTAATAATATAAAGGGGGGTACTATCGATGAGAATGGTTCAGGAAAGTTTGAAGATATCTCAACCTCTTTTCTAAAAAAAATTAAGAAACAGGGTTATACGCACTTATGGCTTATTGGTGTTCTGGCTCACGCATCAGCCACTGATTATACAGAGTATGGAATTCCACAAGAGTATCCAGAGATAATAAAAGGAAAAGCCGGTTCGCCCTATGCTGTTAGAGATTATTATGATGTTGATCCTGATTTGGCTGTAGATGTAAGTAATAGGTTAGAGGAGTATGAGGCTTTAATATCCCGTATTCATAAAGAAGGTATGAAAATAATTATGGATTTTATTCCAAATCATCTGGCTAGAAATTATTACTCAATAAGTAAGCCCAATGAGATATCTGATTTTGGCGAAAATGATAATATTAATCTTCATTTTGCACCAAATAATAACTTTTACTACCTCCCCGGACAAAACTTAGAACTTAATTTTATAGATAAGGATAATCAAAAATATTCATATGTAGAATCACCTGCAAAGGCTACAGGTAACGATAGTTTTACAAACTCGCCTTCAGTATATGATTGGTATGAGACAGTGAAATTAAACTATGGTGTTGATTATATCGGTGGTTGTGTTGCTTATTTTGATCCAATACCTGATACTTGGGTTAAGATGAGAGATATACTATTATTTTGGTCAGGAAAGGATGTTGACGGATTTAGATGTGATATGGCTGAGATGGTTCCATTAGCATTTTGGGAATGGATGATACCACAGCTTAAAGACAAATACCCATCGTTAATTTTTATTGCAGAGATCTACAATCCGTCGTTGTACAGACCTTTTCTAAGAGATAATATATTTGATTATCTGTATGACAAAGTAGGACTATATGACACATTGAGAGATGTGTCTTGTGGAAATAAAGCATCATCTGATATCAGTTTTGTATTAAATGAAGTAGGTGATATCCAGAAAAGAATGCTAAACTTTATCGAGAATCATGATGAGCAACGAGTAGCTTCTGATTTTTTCTTAGGTGATGGAAATAAAGCTAAACCAGCTATGATTGTATCAACATGCATAAACACAAATCCTGTAATGGTTTATTTTGGACAAGAACTTGGTGAACAGGGAATGGATGAAGAAGGATTTAGTGGATTGGATGGAAAAACAACAATTTTTGATTATTGGTCTGTAGATACTGTCAAGCGATGGAATAACAATGGAAAATGGAATGACGATTTGCTAACTAAGCCAGAAAAGGATCTAAAAAAGTTTTACGCAAAGCTTATAAGGCTTTGCAATAATGAAGTGGCCCTGTCTCATGGTTTATTTTATGATTTGATGTCGGCAAATTATGATAATGATGAATTTGATTCCACCAAACAGTTCGCTTTTTTAAGAGGTACAAAAGACGATGTAGTGCTTGTTGTTGTGAATTTTGATAATAGTCCGGTTGATATTACTATAGATATTCCGTTACATGCATATGAATTTTTTGGACTGTCATCTAATAATGAGATTTCAGTAAAATCATTATTGCTTGGTTCAAGAAAAAAGAATACTATTTCAAAAACAAACCGTTTAAAATTAAGAATTGAAGAATACTCCGGGGACGTCTATAAAGTTTTGTCTTTATGACCACATTCATGAATTAATTTTGTAATTTTGTGCTCGCAGAAGTCAATTAGAACTTTAACAATCAGTTTAAATATAAATAATTAATAATTACTATCAACAGGTCATGCAAGAATTACCTTATAAAGTTTTTTCAGGTACTAACTCACGCTATTTTGCTGAAAAAGTTTGTAAAAGTTTAGGATGTCCTTTAGGCAATATGAATATTGAGCATTTTGCCGATGGGGAGTTTTCTGTTTCATACGAAGAGTCAATTCGTGGAAGACAAGTCTTTCTTATTCAATCAACTTATCCAAGTTCTGATAATCTAATGGAACTGCTTTTGATGATTGATGCAGCAAAACGTGCGTCTGCAAAATCAATTGTAGCAGTTGTGCCTTATTTTGGCTGGGCGCGTCAGGATAGAAAAGATAAACCTCGAGTAAGTATTGGTGCCAAATTAATTGCAGATATGCTTGCTGCGGCAGGAATCAATCGCTTAATCACAATGGACTTGCATGCTGACCAGATTCAAGGGTTTTTTGATGTTCCTGTTGACCACCTTTATGCTTCAGGCGTATTTGTGGATTACATGAGATCTTTTAATCAGGACAATTTGGTTATTGCAACACCTGATGTTGGTGGAACAAAACGTGCTAGTGCCTATGCAAAGTTCTTGGGATGTCCAATGGTAATCTGTTATAAACTTAGAAAGAAAGCCAATGAAATTTCTGATATGCAGATAATTGGAGATGTTCAGGGGATGGATGTATTGCTAATAGATGATATTGTTGATACAGCTGGTACCATGACTCGTGCTTCGGACTTAATGATGCAACATGGTGCCAAGTCTGTAAGAGCAATTGCTAGTCATGCTGTTATGTCAGATCCTGCTAGTGACAGAGTAGAGAATTCATCTTTAAATGAAATTATTTTCACAGATAGTATTCCTTACAACAAATCTTGTAGTAAAGTTAAGATTCTTTCGGTAGCAGATATGTTTGCTGATGCTATTACCAGAGTTCTAAATAATGAATCTATCAGTTCTTTGTATGTAGTTTAAATTTATTTGATACTTATTTCACAGTTAATCGTAATGATGTAGCTATAAAAAAACCCCGCTGAAACTCAGCGGGGTTTTTTTATCTTATAATTTTATTTTTTATCTGTTATAAAACACTGATATGTACTCTTTCTTAAATCTTTTTCCCAATCTATTTGTCTTAAGCGCTTTTTGATATGATTTTTCAAGCGCTTTTTTCAAATCCTTGCCGGCCTTGAAATCTTCGGAAAGCAGAGTAAGAGTTATTGAATCTTCTCCGTCAGGTTTAATCTCAAACAAAACTACCTTGTTTTCAATAACTTTATTTTTAATCATATTGATTGTATAATCTAATGAATTGTCATACCTGAAATCCAATCCATCATATCCCATCAATGAAACCTTTACATTATTAAATTTTTCATTAAAAGACTTATCAATTCTACCCATTTCATCAGAGACTGCTCTTTGTATAATTTTATTTGATGATGAAAGTAACTCTACCAGAACACCCGGCAGTGCAAATCCATCATCGTTTAGAAAGCTGATAGATACTGTTTTATTAGATTGGGTGGGCTGAGTGTTAATAGTTGATTTACTACCCGAATATTCTCCTGTGTTTATTATCAGATATCTGTCATTAATTTCAAATGTACCCTCACCAACCATTTTGTTGGAAAGTGCCCCAAAACCACTAAGGCTGAAAATAATTTTGTCACCTGAAAAATATACTGAGTCATTTTGGTTTTTGTAACTTCCATCAGGTTCATTACCAAATAAGAATAATGCAAAAGGCAATATAAGCAATAACAATAGAATCTTTCTCATAATGTAATTTGATCGTCATTTTTAATTAATTACAAAAATAATACATTTAAACAACTTTTTAAAGAATCACTCAACTTAATGATAAAAAAGGATGTCCAGATTAATAGGACATCCTTTTGCTTATAACTGCGTTTAAAGCTTAGTTCTTAAAGAATATTTGATCGCCTTCTGCATCAATAACAATTGGTCCTGAGTTATCAACCCTGGCAGAAAGAATATCTTTTGACAACTGGTTTAGAACCATTCTCTGAATGACTCTCTTCACCGGTCTTGCTCCAAATTCAGGATCGTAACCAGCCCTTGACAGTGCTTCAACTGCTGACTCTGTATATTCTAATGTTAAGCCGTTTTCGGCAAGCATATTTTTCACTATATTGAGTTGAATACGCACAATCTGAGTTATTTCGTCTTGTTTAAGAGGAGCAAACATTATAATATCATCAATCCTATTGAGAAACTCTGGACGAATATTCTGCTTAAGCATATTCAGTACTGCATTCTTGGTATCCTCCACCACCTGATCGTGATTATGATCAGTTATTTTTTCAAAGTTTTCACGAATTAATGACGACCCCATATTGGAAGTCATAATTATGATGGTGTTTTTGAAGTTTACAACCCTACCTTTATTGTCAGTTAGTCGTCCATCATCCAGCACCTGAAGTAAGACGTTAAATACGTCAGGGTGAGCTTTCTCCACTTCATCGAATAAAACCACGGAATATGGCTTTCTCCGAATAGCTTCTGTAAGCTGTCCACCTTCGTCATAGCCCACGTATCCCGGAGGTGCACCAATTAATCTGGTTGCACTAAACTTTTCTTGATATTCGCTCATATCAATACGAGTCATCATATTTTCATCATCAAACAGATAATCTGCCAAAGCCTTAGCCAACTCTGTTTTTCCAACGCCGGTAGTCCCTAAAAATATGAATGAACCAATAGGGCGTTTTGGATCACTAAGTCCTGCTCTATTACGTCTCACTGCATCCGATACTGCAGTTATTGCCTCCTTTTGGCCTACTACACGCTTATGAAGTTCATCCTCTAGGTTCAATAACTTTTCTCTTTCACTTTGCATCATTTTGCTTACGGGAATACCAGTCCAACGAGCCACTACATCTGCAATGTCATCAGAATCAACCTCTTCCTTAATCATTGCTTTGCCGGCTTGTTGTTCGTGTAGTTGTTGTTTGAGCTTATCTATTTCGGATTCCATCTCTTTAATCTTTCCATATCTCAACTCAGCAACCTTACCATAATCACCCTCACGCTCTGCCCTGTCAGCTTCAAACTTAGCATTCTCAATATCAATTTTATTCTGTTGAATTTTATTGATAATATCCTTTTCAGATTGCCAGCGTGCCTTCATTATGGTTTCCTCCTCACGCAAGTCCTCAATCTGTTTGCTAAGCAAAGCCTCTTTGTCTTTATCATTTTCGCGCTTGATAGCTTCTCTCTCAATTTCAAGCTGCTTAATGCGACGCATAATTTCGTCGAGCTCTTCGGGAACAGAGTTCACCTCCATGCGCAACTTAGCAGCCGCCTCGTCCATCAAGTCAATAGCCTTGTCAGGCAAGAATCTGTCAGTGATATATCTATGAGAAAGCTGAACCGCAGCAATTATTGCCTCATCTTTGATACGCACCTTATGATGATTTTCATATCTCTCTTTAAGGCCTCTCAATATAGATATTGTATCACTTTCAGAAGGTTCTTCCACCATTACTGTTTGAAAACGACGCTCCAATGCCTTATCTTTCTCAAAATACTTTTGATACTCGTCAAGAGTAGTAGCACCAACAGATCTTAACTCGCCTCTTGCTAAAGCTGGTTTTAAGATATTAGCTGCGTCCATTGCACCTTCACTTTTACCTGCCCCAATAAGAGTGTGAATCTCATCGATGAAAAGAATAATCTCACCATCTGATTTTATCACTTCATTTACTACGGATTTCAATCTCTCTTCAAATTCACCTTTATATTTTGCACCTGCTACTAAAGCACCCATATCAAGTGAATATATCTGTTTACTCTTTAGATTCTCAGGAACATCACCACGAATGATTCTATGAGCCAATCCCTCTGCGATAGCAGTTTTACCGGTACCAGGTTCACCAATTAGTATAGGGTTATTTTTAGTTCTGCGACTCAGAATTTGCAAAACACGTCTAATTTCTTCGTCTCTACCAATTACAGGATCAAGCTTACCATTTCTTGCCTGCTCATTAAGATTTATTGAATATTTGCTCAATGCCTGATAAGTTTCTTCAGCCGATTGACTTGTTACCTTTTCACCCTTACGCAATTCCTTGATAGCAGCCTCCAGCATTTGAGAAGATCCTCCAAGATTCTTGATAAGTTGTGCTGCTGAGTTTTTCTCATTAACTATTGCAAGCAAAAGATGCTCAATTGAAACAAACTGATCTTCCATTTTACCTGCTAGATCATTTGCTTTCTGAAAAACAGAGTTTAACTCTCTGCTCAGTGCCGGTTCGCCACCCGAAACTCTAGGAAGAGATTCAATTTCCTTATCAAGCATCGCTTTCAGCTGAGAAGTGTTAACTCCCATCTTTTGAAATAAGAAGTTTGAAACCTCTTCGCCCACCATAATCAATCCTTTTAGCAGATGTGCGGGCTCGATAATCTGCTGATTGTTGGCACGTGCCAAATCTATCGATTTCTGCACTGATTCCTGTGCCTTGATTGTAAAATTATTAAAATTCATATATTGTTGTTCTTATATTTTTCTAAGTACTATATTTCAAAATCTTTGCCAAACAGCAAAAACTGACGTTCTGTCATAAAATGTAGGTTAACATAAAATAAAAAGAACTATCTTTGTGGAATTGTTTTAGATTATAACAAGTTCAAAACTATGCGTGATTCAAAATTAATAAACAAGAGAGTTAAAGTATTATTTGTATGTCTTGGCAATATATGTCGCTCTCCGGCAGCCGAAGGTATTTTTAAAAGAATGATTGAAAGGGCTAATCTTCAGGATGAAATATTTGTAGATTCGGCAGGAACATCAGGTTGGCATGAAAACGAGTTACCCGATGACAGAATGATACATCATGGTAATCTCAGAGGCTATAGTTTTGATTCTCGTTCTAGAAAGTTCACACACCGCGATTTTTCTGATTTCGATTATATAATTGTTATGGATGATAGCAATTATCAAAATGTAAGCAAAATGGCAAAAAATGAGATTGAAAAATCAAAGATATATAAGATGGCAGATTTTTTAAAAAATTATTCTCATGACTTTATCCCCGATCCATATTATGGCGATTCGTCCGGATTTGAATTAGTAATAGACTTGCTAGAAGATTCATGTGAAAAACTTCTGAATGAAATCAGAGAGAAATATCATATCTAAAATATCAACTTAGCAGTAATTCCAATTTAATAAGATAAAAAAGAGGATGTCCCAATATAAAAAATGGTCATCCTCTTATTATTTTTAGTCCAATGATATGTTTGAACTACTCTGGAGAGATTGCTTCAGTTGGGCAAACATCTGCGCATGAGCCACAGTCAGTACAAAGCTCAGGGTCGATAGAATAGATATCGCCTTCAGATATAGCTTCTACCGGGCATTCGTCGATGCAAACTCCACAAGCAATACAATCTTCACTAATTACGTAAGCCATAATAAAGAATTTATTTGGTTAATAGATAGGGATAATAACATTATCCTGGAACTATATTGCAAAGGTAATCAGAATTTCAAAATATAAAAAAAATATTTTTGATATGTTTGTTCTCTGACATAATAGAAAGTAAATATTTGCATAATATTTCACTTCAATCGCAATATATCACAATTAAAAACGTTTATGAGGATATGAGAAGAATAGTATTTTTATCATTTATATATTTGTTGTTTGCTTCACAGCTAATAGCACAGCACCAAAAGCTTAAAAACTTACCCTATGCTGATTACAAAGTATTTCATTTTGGATTTACTTTAGGCTTTCATACTCAAGATTTAAGGATTACCCAATCGGGATACGAAAATGATAATGGTGAAGTTTGGTTTTCAGAGATACCGTCATATTCACCAGGATTTAGTGTCGGTTTGATAACTGATCTGTATCTCAATCCATACATGAATCTCAGAGCAATACCCACTATTCATTTGGGGGGCAAGAACTTTATTTTCAAAGAGCAAAGCACCGGAGATGAATTTAAAACCACAACCAAGAATAACTATATAACACTCCCGTTGCAAATTAAGTTTCACGGTGATAGAATCAACAACTACAGACCATATATTGTAACAGGAGGATATGGCAGTATTGAAATAGCCCCGCGTAAAAATAATCCTGTTTTGCTGAAACCAATTGATTATGGCATTGAGGTTGGGGTAGGGTGTGATTTTTATTTGTCCTATTTCAAATTAAGTCCCGAAATAAAATATTGTTTTGGTCTAACAGATATTTATGAAAGAAACAGAGAAGATCTAGTAGAAAAAGACCTAATGAAGTACCCCTTGTCTATTTCAAAAACAGTACAACAAATGATTGTGTTATCGTTCAATTTTGAATAAAGGATAAATATTTTATTTAAATACCTGGCTATATTTACGTTTTCCCCGTGTATAAAAGTCCCAGAGGATACTCTTGTTGTAAATTGAGGAAATATGTTTGGTAACAGACTTATTGATATTCTCTTTCCTATCTGCCTTAAAGCTAGGTTTCATTTTCAAGAAATCTCTGAAAGCACCTACAACAGCCATAGCATTACTTATTTTTCCTTGCACAATGAAATGAACAAATGCCAATATATCAAGAAAGAAACGCATCGCAAATACAGGAACAAATCTATGTTCTGGCACATTCTTATAGATCATCAACAGATTATTGCGAAAGTTGAGATACGTTTTCCGGGGACTCTCCATAGCTAATGAAGCACCACCAACATGATATACTGTTGACTTAGGGATGCATTTGATGATATAACCACGAGAATTAAGTCGCCAGCACAAATCAATCTCCTCCATGTGGGCAAAGAAACGACCATCTAGACCACCCACATCAAAAAAATCTTTGCTACGAATACACAGACAAGCACCCGTAGCCCAGAATATAGGAGTCACACTGTCATATTGTCCTTTATCCTCCTCCACGTTGCCAAGAATTCTACCTCTGCAAAAAGGATATCCATACCTGTCAATAAATCCACCTGATGCACCTGCATATTCAAAATGAGTCTTTTGACTTTGAGCCAATATTTTTGGTTGCACAGCCGACACCTCCGGATTTGAATCCATATAATCTATTAAAGTATCAAGCCAGCCTTCAGTAGTCTCAATATCCGAGTTAAGCAAAACCACATATTCCGAATCAACCTGCTTCAATGCAAGATTATAACCCTCAGCAAATCCATGGTTCTTCTCAAATGTAATAAGCCTAATATTAGAAAAGTTGGACTTTAAAAACTCCACAGAGTTATCTGTCGAACCATTATCAGCTACAACAACCTCAGCATTGTCACTTACAGTATGGCTAATTACTGTAGGAAGAAACTCTTCCAATAACTTACGCCCATTCCAGTTCAATATTACTACTGATGTTTTCATTGCTCTTCTTGAGGTTTAGTTCTCGACCACTTATTGTGTGTCCACAAATAATAAGCAGGATTATTTAAGATAGTTTGCTCAAGCTTTCTGGTATATTCATCTGTAACAAAATACTCTTCCTCCTTACTTGCATCAGCAGTAATAGGCGAAACGGAACAACGAAAATTGCCTCTCTTAACCTTCACAATATCCAGATAAGCAACTGCAAACCCCATTTGTGTTGCAATACGCTCCATTCCTGTCTGAGCAATAGTATCCTGATTCATAAACTTCACCCAATACTCATTAGCATGCTTGCGAGGGCGTTGATCGTTCAAAAAACCGATTAGCATAGTCACCCCCTCGTTTCTGTTACGAACAATTGTCCTAAAGATAGACTTCATCTCAATTGCCTTAGGTCCGAATCTAGCACGAATGCGTAAAAATAAGTCATCAAAATCTTTTGACGACAAGCGCTTATACACCATACCCAACTTTATGCGCGATGGCAGGTGCATTATCAAAGATGGAATCCACTCCCAATTACCATAGTGTCCAATACTCATCAAACATGAATTACCATCCTTAGTTAGTTCTTCCACAACATCCAGATTTTCAAAAACCATGCGTTCACGAATTTCCTTATCCGTGATACGCAAAGTCTTGATTGTCTCTACGAAGTAATCACAAAAATGCCGATAAAACTCCTTTTCAATTATCATTAACTCCTTGCTGTTCTTTTCAGGGAAAGAATTGCGTAAGTTTTTTCTTACAACCTTTCTCCTATAGCCCGCAATTTTATAAACCAACACATATAGTATGTCAGAAATAAAATATAAAACACCAAATGGCAACATAGCTGTCAGCGAAAACAAGCCATACAGCAAATAATATCCAATCCCTTTCTTAATCTTCTTATCGGTCATTATCTAGTTTATTTATTCTATGAAAATGGCATTCATTGCCATTTCATCTTCGTTATATTCGCCCACTTTTATATCCACCACGTTATTAATAAGCTCAGGATTATAAGGAGCACAAATCTTTATATAGTTTTCTGTAAACCCATGCATCATGTTTCCTCTGCGAGTATGTTCAAAAAGAACTTTACGCTCAGAACCCTTTTGAGCCTCGTAGAAATTGCGAAGCTTAATATCAGATATATCGTGCAAAGCCTTGCTTCTTCTCTGCTTAGTTAGCGGATCCACAGCATAATCAATTGCCAAAGCCTGCGTATTAGCACGTTCAGAGTATGTAAAAACATGAAGTTGCGAAATATCCAGCTCCTCCACCAAACTCTTACTCTCCTCAAAGTATTGATCAAGCTCACCACGAGTGCCCACAATGATATCCACCCCAATAAATGCATCAGGCAATACAGATTTAATCTTCTTCATCTTGTGTCTGAAAAGATCCGTGTCATATTTTCGCTTCATTAGCTTTAGCACTGCATCACTTCCGGCCTGCAAAGGAGTATGAAAATGAGGAGCGAAACGCTTCGAGTTTGCCACAAAATCAATAATCTCATCAGTCAGCAGATTAGGCTCAATAGATGAGATGCGAAAACGCTCAATACCCTCCACATTGTCAAGAGCCTTCACCAAATCAAAAAAGGTTTCACCCGTAGAGTGACCAAAGTCACCAATATTAACACCAGTCAGCACAATTTCCTTACCACCTTGCTCCACCACGCCCTCAGCCTGTTTCACCAAGTCAGCAATCGAGCCGTTGCGACTTCTTCCTCTAGCATAAGGAATTGTACAGAAAGAACAAAAATAGTCACACCCGTCTTGCACCTTCAAGAAGTATCGAGTCCTGTCGTCGGCCGAACAAGATGGAACAAACGACTTTATTCTATGCGTCTTAGATGTCACCACTTCACCCTTATCTTTCTTATTCAGATCATCGATATATTGCAATACGTCCAGTTTCTGTTCCGAACCCAACACCAAGTCTACCCCTTCTATCTCAGCCACCTCGTCAGGCTTCAACTGAGCATAGCAACCCGTTACCACCACAAACGCATTTGGGTGACTCTGAATCATCTTTCTTATAGCCTGACGACCCTTTTTGTCTGCCAAGTCAGTTACAGAACATGTGTTTATCACACATATATCGGCATCTTGACCTTCACGTGTTCGTGAAATTCCCGCATTCTGAAGCTGTCTGCCGATAGCTGATGTCTCGGCAAAGTTCAACTTGCAACCCAACGTATAATATGCTGCAGTTTTATTTTCAAAAACAGATTGATCAATCATTTCTTTAAATTCTTTTTTTGTTAAACATTATGCTGTGATTATCCATACAAATAATTACAATCGGCAAAAATACAAAAACTACACTAATTAAGCAGTAGTATTTCTTTGCATATATACAAAATCATATTACTTTTGCACATAAATACATACTTTGTGCAAGATGATAGAGCAAAATTTTATAAAAATATACGAGAACAGCTTCAGTAAGTATTGGGCACAACCCGCACTTACCGATTATAAAGATCAAACAAGTTACACATATGGAGAATTAGCCAAAGAAATAGCTAAGATCCATTTAATGTTTGAAGAACTTGGCATTAAAAAAGGCGACAAAGTAGCACTGGTTGGAAAAAACCACAGCACATGGTCTATGGTTTTTCTCGCCACATTCACATATGGCGCAGTAATAGTTCCAGTATTGCATGAGTTCAACTCCGAAAGCATGCTGCACATTATAGATCATAGTGATTCCAAATGCGCTTTCATAAACGATAATATCTGGAATACACTGCCCCACGACAAAGTCAAAGTACCCTCATTCTCCATCCCCTCGTTTGAGTTACATCAAAGCTCAGATAACTCGCACAAACAAATTAAAGAAAGGGTAGAAGAGAAGTTCGCAACCAAATATCCCAACGGTTTTAGCCAAAGCGACATAGTCTACGCAGATGTTTCTAATGAAGAGGTAGTTTGCATCAACTATACCTCCGGCACCACAGGCTTCAGTAAAGGAGTTATGCTCACAGCCAACAATTATGCAGGAAATATTACTTATGCACATACATTAGGACTACTTTATCCAGGCGAAAGAGGACTTGCATTCTTGCCAATGGCACATGCCTATGGCTGTGCTTTCGATTTTCTATATGCTCTATCAACGGGGGTGCATGTCACATTATTAGATGTAATACCATCACCCCAAAATCTTGTAAAAGCATTTCAAGAAATAAAACCCAATATTATCATTACTGTTCCGCTTATTTTTGAAAAGATATACAAAAAGAAGATTCTTCCCGTAATACAAAAGCCAGCAATTAAGTTCTTATTAAAGATACCCGGCATCAATAATATAATATATAAAAGCATCAAGAAATCACTTGTTGAATCACTAGGCGGAAACTTCAGAGAAGTTATCATCGGCGGCGCAGCTCTGGGAAAAGATATCGAAGCATTCTTCTATCGAATCAAATTCCCATTCACTGTAGGATATGGAATGACAGAGTGTGCCCCACTTATTTCATACGATCATCACTACGATTTCATACCAACATCATGCGGTTCTGTTCTCAAGGGAATTATGGAAGCACGAATTGATTCATCAGACCCGGAGAAAGTACCCGGAGAAATTCAGGTAAGAGGCGAAAACGTTATGGCAGGATATTATAAAAATCCCGAAGCAACAAAAGAAACATTTACAGAAGACGGATGGCTTAAGACAGGCGATTCAGGTATATTAGTCAACAACCGATTATTTATTAAAGGACGTATTAAGACTATGCTGCTTGGCGCAAATGGCCAAAATATATATCCGGAAGAGATCGAAGCAAAGCTTAATAATCTCCCATATATATCAGAGAGTCTAGTTGTTCAACGCAACAATAGACTGATTGCATTAGTTTATCCTGACTATGCAGCTTTAAAGGACGATGACATAAGCGAACAAGCTATTGATGCAATTATGGAAAGCAACCGAACCATACTAAATACAACTATTGCCAGATATGAAAGAATCAATGATATAGAAATAAGTAAAGAAGAGTTTGAGAAAACTCCTAAAAAAAGCATTAAGCGATTTTTGTATAGTTAATCTTCACCAGCTATATAAAACTATTTCTTGTCCCTGTTGCGTCTTATTTCACCAGGCGTATCACCAATTCTATTTACACAAAAATGGTATAAGTGCGAAGCGCTCGAAAAGCCAAGCTTAGCAGCAATAACTGAAAAAGAGTGTGTCGTGTTTCTCAATTGATGAATCACGTCTCGCTTTTTCATTTCCAGCAACCATTGCTTCGGTGTAGTTTCAAGATTTTTCTGGAAATGGCGAGTAAATGTTTTAGTGGAATTATAGCCACATTTTACAGAGAACTCATCAATAGACTCCACACCCTTATAGTTAGAAAGAACCAGCTCAATAAAGTTATCCTCATCCGACTTAAATTCAGATACATTCACTGCAAGTACATTCTTTCCTTTCGGTGTGTAAATAATTCTCTCCTTACCATTGGCAAAGTGTACAACTACTTTTTCCACGTTGCTCAAAATCTCGTCCTTTTCCTTGTAAAGATATTCGTTCATGTTATGGTTATTATTGTTTTATAAAACTCTACTAATAAAAGATTGCCAATGACTATCGTCTCAATCCTCAAACGCTATGGGGAGAACGTTCAAAATCTTTAGACGATAGTGCATTTGGCAAAAGTTGCCCACCAGTGCGTTTCTGGTAGGCGGGAGTGTATCTTTAAATTAAAAATTATCTTACCATCACTCTCTTTGTCTCATTCACTGTCTGTCCAGATACTTTCACTACATAGATACCGGTATTGATTTTCTGAGAGCTTCCTATAATTGTAGTGCTACCCTGATTAACCGATAGTTTTGCAACCACTTTCCCGGCTGCATCATACACAGTAGCCACACAAATCTCATCGCTATTATTAGCCACACCAATCTGATTATCCATTGCAAATATCTCAACGATTGAGTTGCCAATCTCTTGTTTACTCATATTCTCGTCAGCAATAGCCACCACTCTAAAGCGATCAGCCACCTCATTTGCTACACCCGCCACACTATATTCCGCAAGATTGCGAATAGGGTAGGCACGTCCCGTAATCAAATCACGCATATGCAAGCCTCTAGCCTCCACTTCAGACGACACCGAGAACGAAATCTTAAAGTTGTCATTATTATCAGGCTTCACCCCAAGCGTAGTACCCTGCAATTGAGGCACCGTAGCCACCTGTAGTTTCAGCTCATCATCACTCTTCACATATAGCTGCATCAATCCACTTTCGGCTACTTTTTCGCCATCCCATCCCGCATCAAATCCGCGAGTAGTAGTCATATTTTCAAACAACCACACACGGTCTGCAGACTCAGTACCAATCACATCCATCACGATGAAAGGCAGTTCTGTGGGTTGAGACGAAGCAGAACGCCAAGCGATACTGCTACCATTAGCACCTTCAACCAACGCATTCTTTGTCAACTTAGAATAATCTAAAGTAAGATTTCCGGCTGATGTTGTCTCAATCATAAATGCATGCATCGAAGGAATAATAGAAGGTAATCCACCACTTCCTGCTGTATTGAGCGGAACAGAAACATATCTGCCACTCTCAAGTCCCCATTCAGTATTTCCAGTAAGCTTTCTCCACGAATTGCGGCTTCCGGCGTTGAACAGATACACTGTCGAATTCCAACCACCACTATAACTGATTGCTGTAGCAATAGGTATCGCAGCAGTATAAGAGTTTCCAATTAAGTTCCAACCCTTATAATTCACAGACGATGTATATGTTAGAGGCACAATTGCATCACCCACATTCAGCGTTCCTGCAAAGTTGTATATAGTACTTAGCGGATTGGTGCCCTGAGTGCCCAAAGTGCTATTATTAATCTCATATCCTCTAAATGCTGCAAGAGGCGTTGATGGAGTTATCCATTTGTCACCAAATGCCGCTTCCGACCATTCAAATATAGTTTCAGGATTTCCTGTAGTATATGGGAAGCTATTTATCGTTTTCACCGGAATACCAAAGTATTGCCACTGTTGAGGGTTTGGGGTACCACAATCATTGCAAGTATATGCTTTGTTGTAGAATTGAACTGTTGCGCCAACGTTGGTAACACTATCCGGATTAAGTATGAGAGTACCTGTAGCTTTGTCTTTATCAGCTTGTACTATGATAGTACCACCAAGAGCGTTAGCGTCAGTAACAGTTCCATTAATGGTCAACTGCTTTTCTGTTGGAATAATTAAATCGAAAGCAGTATTATTCTCATATTTATTAATTGTTCTATCAATGTCTAATACCAAGTTCTTTACTGCAGGTCTATTATTGTTGTTGGCATTTGTAGCAAATGTAACATTGTTATCTAAAGTGCCGGTGCCGGGTATTCCCATAGTCCAGTTAGATGCAGTGCCCCAATCGGTGCTGTTTGTTCCAATCCAGAAATTACCGCAAAACTCTTCAATATCAATTTCAAATTTCCAGTAGCACGTTACATATGTCCCAGGTACTATAGCATAATATGGACCATGTAATCCCGGGGTTGCTGGGAATTTATTTGTTGAGTTATATTCCTCAGCATTTTGAGCCTTTCTTACAAAAGGAAGTAAATCACTAGGAGAACCAGTTGGTGGTGTTGAAACTTCACTTCCGTCAGCAGCAATATAATATTTCTCAATAGCTGAATAAAATCTAGTTCCTGTTGGGAAGTTTCCTCTTAAGCCAGTGGCACCGTCTAATGGAACTTCACTAATTCCGCAATATTCAAATGTAAGAATATTCAGCTCCGGATCTATATAATCTCCACAGTCACTATTTGAGGCATCTATGATTAAATTTATAGGAGCATATATCGGAAGTCCCTCACACTGAGCAGAGAATTCAAATCCTGAGATAAAACGTCCTCCACCCCTTAGTTCACTATTAGATGTAGCGCCTATTCCTGTTGTAATTCCATCTATAGATAGGTCATTACAAGCAGAGTTAACCAGCAGAGCACAATCCTCAGTAACTTTAAGTGTATATCTCAAAGTTGCAAGTACGTCATCTGTGTTTGTTAATAGTGGTAGGGTTCCAATATCCCAGATTATTTTTCCGGGAGAACCACCGTCATGTGCAGGTACATAGTTTGGAGTAATATGTGAGCTTGGAATTCCGGTTATATCTTTAATTGATGATGCTGAGAAAGGAACCGGTATCTCAATTTTGAAATTATTGACTGCTTCTGTTCCTTTGTTCTTCAAAACTACCTCAAAAGTTACTTCATCTCCCGGCTCCACAGTATAATTATAGTTTGCAGGTATGGAGTTACCATTTATCTCAACAACAGAGTTGACAGGCTCTACCTCCGGCACATATGCATCAACCGCCATTGCAATAGTGCTGATAATATATGTATCTTGAGTACTACCATATCTAAATTTAGTCGAAGTTTGCTTATTATCGATTATTGAATTGTTCGCATTATTGATATTGAACATTGCAATATCAATACCAGTATTATTTTTCAGTTTTGGATTACGTGGTTCACTTAATATTGAACTATTGAAAAAGTTTCCAGTTGTATTGTTGTTATGTGACAACCTGTGCCATTGATTTGTGTTTAATACTTGTATGTCAAAGTAATCTCCAGAAATACTTACGTCACCTTCACCAGCAATTAACCCTAATTTCATTTCCACATTACCTGTTTGAGCTGTATTGAAACCAGACACAGGAAGTTCATAGCTATAGTTTCCACTAGCAACATAAGCATGACCGTCAAAAATGGTGATGTCTCTCCATTTCATTTTGGGATTTTCATATACCACAATCATACCCCAACCACCATAGTACCCGGTACCACCTCCATTACCTTCTCTTAAAGCCATATCAGCTACAAAATACTCTCCTAATCGGTGAGTTCTAACATAATCAGTCACTTCAGCATATGCAGAATACATATTGCCATATTGATTGCTTGGCGCATAAATATCAGTAGCCTCTGCAGTTACTGTTGTGTATGATGATGCGTTAGCATGCTTTAGTTTAATAACTCCCTTATTGAGAGGCTTACCACCAGTAGAAATATTTGCAAAAAAGTAGGAGCTGATGCTACTGTCACTATTGCGTCTTTTTCTTAGTGAGTTGATTCTGATTTCTTGTCCACTAGCATCTATTATATCTGCATCAGTAAAGGTAAAAATATATTCATCAGACCCCGTGCTAGTTATACTTCCGGGAATATTAACAGGTGTTCCTGAACCAATTTGTTTAGTAACAACTCCGTGATATACATATGTACTATTACTATTACCTGTACGCCAGCTATAAAATCTGTAAATAATAGTATTGCCAGATGAACTTAAAGTATAGGTTGCTAGTTTGTTGTTAGAAGTATTATTTGGTATTGGTGATCCACTATGAGATGCAGATGCAATACTTAAATTATAACCATTAAAGCTATTCCCGTTTGTTCTATTGTTGGTGGTACCACCAATATAAAATTGCATAGGACTCTGTCTCTCGTCACTATTATCTTCATCGTGTGCCCTGCCGGTCCAGTATAATCCAGCATATATAATATTAGAACAATCAGGAACGGCACCATTTTCAGTAGAGAAACTTAATGTAGCAGATGATGAGTTTAATGTATTTGAGTCATTATCCTTATCTACATAAACCATTGTCGTATTATTGCTCCCAGTATCTGAGTAGTATTGTCTGGTCAGGTTTGTATTCCCAATCATCTGGAAATCACCCTTAATGTTATATATTTTTTGATCAGGTGTCTCTGCTGCAGTACGTTGTGTAAAGGGTTTTAACACCTGTGCCTCCGCCACCTGTACCCCCACCAACATCACGGCAATCAGCATCAGCCACTGCCATCCTTTTCCGGTTTTGTGTATCTTATTATCTCTGTATCGTTTCATAATCTTCATTTTTCAAAAAAGGTTAGTTAATTGGGGATTGACAACTGGTATAAAACCTCCACATTACTATCATTCGGTAGGGTAACAACAGTGTCTGCTTTTTTGTCTAAGCAGGCATCGCCGCCACCGCAAGCGTCATATTCATATTGTACCAAAATATATTTTAGATTGGTGAATGCCTTTAGTTGAGATACATTAATCTTTGCAGATTCGTCTTTTGCTGAGTGCAGTTTAAGAGTGATCAATTCCACTTCTTCAAATGCTTCTTGTGCTCCGGCAAGCATTTTTATTGATGCTGCATCCACATAAAGCACTACAGGATTATCACCATAAACTTTCATTTCTGATTCAACCAGATAAACCGCAGGGTGCAAATCCCATGCAAGAGTTTTCAAGCGAGCATCTTCTTTGTCGTTCAACGGCTCCGCTGCCCCTGCCACCAAAGTCATCAGCATCACACCCAGCACGGTTAGTATATATCTTTTTAGTTTCATATCTTTATCTTTTTCAATCGGTTAAACATCTACTTTATTGCTGTTACATTTGCAC
>CAZHWC010000009.1:0-42876 GCA_964535975.1 uncultured Proteiniphilum sp.
GGAAATGACTGAACACCACCTGTTCAATGGTTTCCTGAAGTTAGGAAATGACTGAGCACCACCTGTTCAATGGTTTCCTGAAGTTAGGAAATGACTGAACACCACCTGTTCAATAGCTTCCCAAAGTTGACAAATAGCTTGCAATATCCTGTAAATGAGTATTATAGTTTGTGATGTGTGTTTTATGTTTTGTAATAACGTGTAATATTGTGCTGTAATGCGTTTGAACAAAGAATTGTTTTGATATGTTTACGTACTTAGAATGAACAACTAATAGTTACTTCACATTTTTAAAACATAGTATCATGGAAAAATCAACAAATAATATAAATTTATACAAGGCTGCGCTTTTTGGGGTGGCTGTAGGTGATGCCTTAGGGGTACCCGTAGAGTTTAGTAGTCGTTCTGAACGTCAATCTAACCCCGTTACAGAAATGATAGGATATGGTACCTATAATCAACCTCCCGGCACATGGTCGGACGACAGTTCTATGACCTTTTGTTTGGCAGAAGCTCTTACCAAGCCTTTTGATCTGAATATAATTGCTCAGAACTTTGTGGCATGGATAGATGAAGGTTATTGGACTGCACACAACGAGGTTTTTGATGTTGGGATTGCAACTTATGAGGCAATAAGTTATCTAAGGAAAGGTGTACGACCCGAAATGTCTGGTGGTGCTGGTGAGTTGTCTAACGGAAATGGATCTCTTATGCGTATTTTACCTCTTATTTTTTATATAAAAGATAAACCATTGAAAGAACGTTTTGAAATAATACGGGATGTTTCGTCTATCACTCATCGGCATATTCGTTCGGTTGTTGCATGTTTTTATTATCTGGAATTTACCCGACATCTGCTTGACGGGTTGGACAAGTGGCAGGCTTACCAGCAACTACAACGTGATTTGCCTGAACAGTTGCTTCATCTGGATGTTTCTTCGGATGAAATAAGGCGTTTGTCGCGTTTGCTAAAAGATGATATATCTACCTTGACCGCGGACGATATAGAAAGCAGTGGTTATGTTCTTCACACTCTTGAAGCCTCTATTTGGTGTCTTCTCACTACAGATAGCTATCATGATGCGGTATTGCTTGCTGTGAATCTTGGACGTGATACAGACACAACCGGGGCAGTGTGCGGAGGTATTGCTGCTCTTGCATATGGATTTGATGCAATTCCCAATGAGTGGATTGATGTGATTGCACGGAAAGCTGATATCGAAGATTTGGCAAATAGAATGATGCAACGACAAATTACAAGGTGTGGATTCTAATTTTTATTATCTTTGATGGCTTAATAGTTCAATGTACAGAAAATCGGTTTGGACAATTAAAGATAATGAAATGGGAAATTTAGACAAACATATAAAAGAACGTATACTAGAGTTTACAAGCAAGGGTACCTTTAATAAGGTGGTGCAATCTGGTCGTAAAATAGAAGGTATTGATTATGTTGATCTCAGAAGAGAATTTTTCAACATAGTAGAAGAGTATGGTGAAGGTGCAGACAGAGTAAAGATTGCAGAATTTGAATTGCCTCTGATTATAAAGTATGCAAAACAAAGACATCCCGAATTGGGAGATATTATTGCTATATCTAATTTTGATTTGCTGTTTGATACTGATTATAAGATTAATTATAAGGAGTTTATAGAATACTACTCTCGGGATTATAAGCTAATACTTCAGTCTCGCTCAAGTATTGGGGGAGATATGATATATTTCTATACATATATGTCAAAAGAAAATAATCAATATACTATATATTCAAGTGCATATCTTTCTACAACTGACTACAGTTACCAATATATAGGTCCTGAAGAGTAGAGTATTAAAGGTGGTATTAAATAACAAGTCCCAAATAACTCGAAAGAGTTATTTGGGACTTGTTATATAATTATATTAGGGGGCTACTTAGTTTTCTACAAACTCTTCGTTTAGTTCGTAAAATCTTACCCATTCAATCATAATTTCAGCAGGAAGTTCATTTTCGTTAACTGCACCTACCCAGTTACCTCCTAATTGCATGTTTAGCATTAGGAAATACTCTTCGTCTGCAAATGGGAATTGACCCTCGTGTTCTGTTTCGATACGTGGATAGTTCTTCGTTTTTGTATCGTTTACATAGAATACAAGACTGTCAGGGTATTTCTCAAGTGTATAAACAATATAATTGTTTGGATTAACTCCTACAATTGAACTTGCCGGAGGGTTGTCTTTGATACCCAAAGTTTGTGTGTAATCTGAGTGAACAGTGTGGTACAGAAATTTATCATGGCTCAATCTCTCCATGATATCAATTTCGCCACCTGATGGCCATTTGGGTTCGCTTTCGGGAAGCATCCAGAATGCAGGCCATGCGCCAACAGCAGGTTTAAGTTTTGCTTTAATTTCAAGGCGACCATTACCGAAAGTTTTGATGCCTTTTGTGTAGATGCCTCCTGTTAGATATGATGCTGTATCGTCAGCTGCTACATTGTTGGCAATACCACGGATAATAAGGTTACCATCTTTTATTTCGTATAAACTTGGATGATCGCTCATGTATCTGTTCCACTCGCTATCTCCACGTGGTATAAAAGCCCATTTTGACTCGTCGATGGATTTTCCTTTAAACTCATCTTCCCAAACCAGCTTCCATTTACCGTTTCCTTTCTCAGTACTTTTTTGAGTACACTGCACAGCAGTCATTAGAAAAATTGGTGCAATAATTAATAAAAAAAGATTCTTCATAATTTATGTTTTTATATAAGTCCACAAAAGTACTTAGATTTAATCATTTTCCTAAAAATAACAGACCCATTTTTCATTTTGTAAATGAAAATGGGCCTGTTAATGTTATTTTGAAGTATAAAAAGAGCTATTCTCTATATTTACAACATCCGGGAAGTGCATCATAAACACTGTCATCGGCCTTATGCAGTTCGGTATCGTATCCCACCGCTGCTATTGCTTTGCTAATTTCGTCAATTCTTGCCTTTTTGTCATCATAATCTAGATGAAGCTCTTGGGTTTCTAAAGTCCATACTGCTTTATGAACACCATTTATACCTTTGGCTGTCTTTTCGATAAGCTCTTTACACATACCGCAGCTTCCGCCAACCTTAATCATCTTGTGAGTTCCTTTTGTATGTTCAATGTCTATGGAGTTTTCATTATCTCCCAAATTCATCATACTGCGTTTGCCTTCAAGCTGAGCAGTGGCGTCAATTGTGAAAGTGCCGTTTGTTGCTATTTCATCACCATCCTCTATGCCTGAGAGAACTACATAGGCTGATCCCAGAGATGGACCTAATTCTACTTCGCGAAGCATAAACGCAGGAACTTCTGTGTCGGGTTGCTTAACATAAACTATAGAGCGCTTGCCTGTCCATAATACAGCAGACTTAGGTATGATTATTTCATTATCGAACTGTTTGAGTGAGGAGTTGACTGTTGCTGAGGCATACATTTCAGGTTTTAGCAGATGACCCGGATTTGACGTAACAACTCTTACTTTTGCTGTGCGGCTGTCTTTGTCTAATAATGGGTCAATAAAAGATATTTTACCCGAGAAAGTTTTCCCTGGTATTGCTTGCAGGGTGTATTCTAGATTGTCGCCTACCTTCAGAAATGGCAGATCGGATTCGTATGCATCAAACATAGCCCATACTTGTGAAAGGTTTGCAATGTCCATAAGTATGGCGCCTTGGTTTATATAGTCTCCTTGATTAATATTTTTTCTGACTACTATTCCGTTTGTATTTGCTTTAATTTCAACTAAAGGGTTTGTTTTGCCCGACTCCAGAAAGCTGTTTATTTGTTCATCAGTCATTTTCCACGATTTGAGCTTTTCTTTTGCTGCTTGTAATAGAGTGGGTTGAATTGTTTCCATTTTCTGAGCCTCTAGCAGTTCTTGTTGAGCATTCATCAGATCCGGAGAATATACGAGGGCAATAGTTTGTCCTTCTCTTACAGATTCTCCGGTGAAATTGACAAGCAACTTTTCAACTCTTCCATTAATATGTGACGTCTGAGATTGAGATAAACGCTCATCAATCTGAATAGTTCCATATAGATGTAAATCTTTTACGGCTTGTTGTCTGCTGACGGTGGTGGTTTGAATATTTGCTAAAGCAATTGCTTCTTCAGATATCTGTATTGCATCGGGGTGCACTAGGTCGCCTCCACTGCCTGAAGATCTTAGCGGTGTTAAATCCATAGCACACAATGGGCAAAGACCAGGTTTGTCTGACCTTATTTGGGGGTGCATTGAGCAGGTCCAAACTACGTCTTCCTCATGGTCGTGCGAATGTGAGTGAGCAGATTTGGAATTGCTGCCTGAATTGCTGCCGAAGAATAACCACCCAAGAAGTATTCCCAGAATTAATATCAAACCATATTTTGTATACTTATTTATTTTAAATATTCTAGCCATGACTGTTATTGTTTATTGTAATTTATTTTGTCGTTAAATGAAGATAGCCTTTGTGCTGATGCAGCCATAGTGTTGTAAGTGGCAATAGCATCGCTTTTTCTTAGTTTATAATCAAGCAGTTGCCGTTGAACTTCTATTACATCTGTAAGATTGCTTCTGCCTGTTGAGTACTCTCTTAGTATTAAGCTATGTGTGCTTGTTGCAAGTTCTGTTTGCTTTTCCAAAAGGGTAATAGTTCTAAGAGCATCATCTAATTGGTGATTAATACTAATAAGTTCTGACTTTATGCTATTGAATACTTGGTTGTATCTCTCGGTGCCGGCTTGTTGCATAAGTTTGCTTTCACGTTGTTGGGCTTTATACTTATTTCTGTAAATAGGTATAGAAAGAGATATCATAGGCATAATCATATCCATCCCATTCATATCACTAACAGGAATAACAGTTGGAAGCCTTTTGTTTAATAAAGAATACTGAACTCCAACTCCAATCATTGGCATACTCATTTTCTTATCTGCTTTAGCTTTAGCTGCGAATGAGAGTGACTCTTCTTTTATCATTCCTAGTGTTGGACTTTGAGCACTAATATCCTCAAGTGCCGATAGTATGTCTAAAGAAAAGTTGACTTTGATAATTGTGTCGGGTATAATCACCTGGATACCTGAAGGGCGATTAAGCAACGAATTGAACTTTGCCTTTTCGGATTTTATCTCAGATATGATTGACTCTCTGCTATTGTCTAACTCCACAGTTTCTAGTTTGATACGTAGGGTAGATGACATGTTGTCTGCACCTGAACTATTAGGAGAAGAGGAGGAATATTTTAATACTGCCAACTCTTGAAGATGATTCAGATAAGTTTGCTGTTCGTCAATATTCTTTAGTTTTTGTTGTAAACTGCATAGCTTATACCATTGTGTATAGACCTCTAAGAATAGATTGTCTCGTGATTCTCTGAATTGTTCATATGCTACATTGGCTTGGTGTTGTGCTTCTGTTTGAGCTGCTTTTTTTGTGCCAAACCATGGAAACATCTGCATAAGAGTGAAGTCTGCTACTTGTCGGCCGTCAATTACATCCATTGGCTGAATATAGAATCCCATGTCTAATTGCAAATCGGGTAATGTTCCTACTTGAGGAAGTTTTTCCATTGAAGCTTTATAAAGTAGGAAATCTGCTTTTAGTCCGGTGTTGTTATCGGCTGCCACTGTGAGATAGTGAGATAAAGAATCACTTTGTGCTTTAATATTTGAGCTCAATAGTAATATGAAAGCAAATATTATTGTAATATGTTTTTTATATGTACTTGTCATAATCATATTGTATTTGTGCTTTTATTTTTCTCTTGTTTGTTTATTACCGATTCGCGCCACATACATTGCATTACGGGTACAACAAACATTGTCATTGATTGAATAATCATGCCCCCAAAGGTTGGAATGGCCATAGGAATCATTATATCCGCTCCTTTTCCTGTGGATGTGAGAACGGGTAGCAGTGCTATAAGGGTGGTAGCTGTGGTCATAACTGCCGGTCTTACTCGCTTTAGACCTGCATGAACAACAGCTTCACGAATTTCATCCTTAGTTTGTGGATTCTGATCTATGAATGTGTTGTGAATATATGTTCCCATAAGCACTCCATCATCTGTTGCAATACCAAACAAGGCGATGAAGCCTACCCACACAGCAATGCTTAGGTTGACCGGTGCAATCTGAAACATTTCTCGCATATTAGTGTTGGCAATAGAAAAGTTGAGGAACCATGGTTCTCCATATAACCATAAGAGTATGAAGCCTCCGGCAAATGCCACAAATACTCCTGAAAAGTGGATGAGTGATGCAGTTACTGTTTTGAACTGGAAAAAGAGTAATAGCAAAATAGCTATAAGACTTATGGGAATTACTATTAGAAGTCTTTTGGTTGCATGTGCCTGCTGTTCGTAGTTACCTGCAAAAGTGTAAGATACTCCATTGGGTAATGAAATCTCACCGGAACTTAGTTTCTCTTTTAGTACCTTTTCAGCCTCCTTAACCACTCCAACTTCTGCTTGTCCTTCTTTTTTGTCGAAAATTACATAACCAACAAGGAAGGTGTTTTCACTCTGAATCATTTGTGCACCTTTGGTATAGTTGATATCAGCTACTTCACTCAATGGGATTTGTGTGCCGTTAGCAGTTGGAATAATTAATCTTGACAATTCTTCTGGATTTTCTCTCAGTTCGCGTGGATATCTGAGACGAATTGGATATCGTTCTCTTCCTTCAACGGTAGTGGAGAGTGGTTCACCACCTATTGCAGCACTTATAATGTCTTGCAAATCGGAAACAGTGATGCCAAAGCGTGCCATGTTTCGTCTGTTTAGTTTTATTTCTACATAAGGGGCTCCTACTGATCGGTCGTAAAATACAGTTGAGGGAAGAATTGAAGGAACATCCTTAAGTGCTGCTTCCAATATTTTGCCTCCTTCTTCTATTGATTCTAAATCGGGCCCGGATACTTTAACTCCCATTGGTGCTCGCATTCCTGTAGATAACATGACGAGCCTGGCTTCAATAGGTTGTAGCTTGGGGGCTGCTGTAAGTCCGGGTAAGTGTGACACATTTACAATTTCTTGCCAAATATCATCAGTTGTTTTTATTTCCGGTCTCCATTGTCGGAAGTATTCTCCTCTTTTGTGTGGTATAAGGCTGTCGGCTGGAATTAACCTGAATCCATCTTTTGGGTTGTAGGTAGATCCATCTGTCAGAATAAACTCCCTTTTGCGGTTTGTCTTGAATTTTAATCTGTGTCCTCCTACGTCCAGAATATATTCGGGTCGGTAATTGATGACGTTTTCGAACATTTGTGTGGGTGCCGGGTCTAATGCTGAATTAACTCGCCCCCATTTTCCAACCGTCATTTCTACCTCAGGAATATTTGTAATTCGTTTGTCAAGCATTTCAATTAGTCTGATGTTTTCTTCTATGCCTGTGTGTGGCATTGTAGTGGGCATAAGCAAGAATGAGCCTTCGTCTAGGCTTGGCATGAACTCTTGTCCAATGCCGGGAAACTTGCTGCTTGATGCTTGCCAAAAACTAGTTTCTCTAAATGACTTCCAGCCAACTGATTCAAATCCTTTGGCAATAAATCCAAATGTGGTGTTGAATCCCAGCCATATTGTTATTCCAAATATTATTGTGATAATAGGTATTGACATGAAAATGGTTCTGTTGTCTAAGCTCCATCTTAAAACATCTTCATAGTAAATAACCATCAGCCATAGCCCACCCAATATGACGCCAATAACTATCATTACAAATATGTAGTTGACCGGCAGGCCTGCATGTGCTCCAATTGGCAGCCATTGTGTGGTAAGAAAATAAACTACCATAAGGGTGGCAATCCCTATATTTATATAGTTTGCTGTTTTTTTATTATTCCACTTATATTCAAAGAGGTTGTTTAGACCGAATAAAGATAATCCTATATAAACTCCACTTCCGGTGATTATTATCAGTATTATACCTGCTATGATTAAAATAATATTGGCAACTTTCTTAATCATCTTGGATGTTATCTTCCAAGAAAAGACATAGTATGCCAATGTGGGCAGAATAGCAATGCCAAGCATAAAAGCTGAAACTAGAGCAAAGGTTTTTGTGTAAGCAAGAGGTTTAAATAGTTTCCCCTCCTGAGCTTCCATCATGAATACGGGTATGAAGCTTATAACTGTTGTGAGCATTGCTGTGAGTACGGCTCCTGATACCTCGGCCAGACTTTTGTGTATAAGATTAATCAGAGGTTTCCCTCCTTTTATATCTTTGTTTTCGTCCATGCTCATGTGCCGGATTATGTTTTCGACAAATACTACACCAACATCAATCATTATACCAATGGCGATGGCTATGCCCGACAGAGCTACAATATTGGCATCTATATTCATGTAGCGCATTATTATAAATGTCATGAGCACACCGATGGGTAGTATGCTAGAGATTACCAAAGATGCTCTAAGATTTAAAACAATTACTATTACAACTATTATTGAAATAAGTACTTCTAGTGTGAGTGCAGATTCAAGTGTGCCTATTGTTTCATTGATAAGCCCTGTACGGTCATAAAAAGGCACTACGGTCACTTTTGATACCGTGCCGTCGGCAAGTGTCTTTTGTGGTAATCCTGACTCTAATTCATTAATCTTGCTTTTTACATTATCGATGACGTGAAGCGGATTAGAGCCATATCGTGCAACTACAACGCCGCCCACGGCTTCAACTCCTTCTTTGTCTAACCCCCCTCGACGGGTGGCAGGACCTAAGTTTACAAATGCTACATCTTTTATCTTGACAGGGGAACCATTTCGAATTGTTACAACGGCTTCTTCTAGGTCTGAAACACTTTTTATATATCCTAATCCTCTAACCAGATATTCAGCTTTATTAATTTCAATTGTCTCCGCACCTATATCTAAGTTGCTCTTTTGTACAGAATGCATTATATCATTTATAGATACATTAAATGCACGCATTGAATTTGGATTTATTTCTATTTGATATTCTTTTACAAAGCCCCCAACGGATGCTACCTCTGATACTCCTTCGGATGAGGATAATGCATATCTGACTTGATAATCTTGAATTGAGCGGAGTTCTTCTGGATCCCATCCTCCCGTTGGTTTTCCGGTTTTAGGGTCTCTGCCTTCCAAGGTGTACCAATATATTTGACCAAGGGCTGTGGCGTCGGGACCTAATGCCGGTTGTACTCCATCGGGTAATGTGCCGGATGGTAGTGAGTTTAGCTTTTCTAAAATTCGGGAGCGACTCCAATAGAATTCTACGTTATCATCAAAGATTATGTAAATGAAGGACATGCCAAACATGGAGGAACTGCGAATCGTTTTTACTCCCGGTATGCCTAGCAGGGAGGTTGTAAGTGGATAGGTGATTTGGTCCTGAATATCTTTAGGTGAGCGACCCATCCATTCTGTGGCAACAATCTGTTGATTTTCTCCAATATCAGGAATTGCGTCAACGGGTATTGGATCACGTGGAAGTATGCTTTTCCAATGGAATGGTGCTGTTGATATTCCCCATATTAATATAATGAGTAATAACAGAATCGTGATAAATCTGTTTTTTAGGAAATAGTGAATGACTTTGTTTATCATCTTTTTGTTTATTTGAATTTTATAGAATTGTGTATAATTCTGATTTTGTATCAGATTATATGCAAAGTAATATCCTGACTATAGTTGAATATTGTCCGGAAATTTATGAATGTGTTTTTGTGTTTCTATAAAATCAAATACGATAGATGCATATGTAAGTGAGAATACTTACATCTTCCATAAAAAGCCCCTTGGGTGGAAAATCTTTTATGAAATTGTTTGCATCTTCAGGTGGTGGGTTTACTGTAAATAAGTTTTTTAGTACAATCCAATTGTTCACAGTCAATAGTTGAGGTACTAACGTTATCGTCTCATCTACGTTGTGATGAAAATTGTCAGTTGATATCTCTACTGTTTCATAATCACAGCAACTTGATTGAAATAAATCAATGTTAGAATTAATTGAGTACTCAGGTATGATGTCATCCGCTTTGCTACAGCATGAACTCTCGTTTGTTGTGATAACTATTTGTGGTGTGCAACATGTGTGATTGTGGCTGGTTTGGTATAAATTGAAAGAGTGCAATTCTCCACCACAGAAGTGCATCGCAATCACAGGATGTATTGCAATGTGCATCATGATGAATAATAAGAATATTGATATTGTTCTCTTCATTTTATATTTGGCTGTTTGATTGTATAACAAGGAACTAAGGTTTTTGTTGACTAAATTTGAACTTATTCGTTTTGTATTTCTTTCATGATTACGCACAAATAAAGTATTTTTGCAGATTAACATATTAAAATTGTGATTTATCCCGAAAATTTTGAACATAAAATAGAGTTCAGTAAGATAAGGTCTTTACTGTCTCAGAATTGTCTTAGTACGTTAGGAAAAGAGAAGGTGGAGGAAATGGAGTTCTCCGCCGATTATGATTTTATAAATACATTATTATCTCAGACAGAGGAATTTGTTAGGATTATTCAGGAGGAGGATTCATTTCCTGCAGATAATTTCTATGACCTGCGAATTGTTCTTAAAAGAGTTAGAGTAATTGGTTCTTGGATTGATCAGTCGGCATTGTCTGAACTGAACAAGTCACTCAAAACAATCGCTTCTATAGTTAGCTTCTTTGAAGATGATGAAAAGCAAAGTAAGTATCCGGCATTGTCTGATTTGGCAAGAGATATTTTTATTTCAAAAGAGATAAGCAGGAGAATAGAACAGATTATTGATGGGTTTGGACAAATCAAGAATAATGCATCGCCAAGGCTTAGTGAAATCAGGAGAGATATTTCATCTGTTTTCAATAGCATATCTAAAACTCTTAATTCAATTTTGAGGAGTGCTCAATCTGAGGGTATTGTAGATAAGGATGTGACACCAAGTATGAGGGACGGTCGTTTGGTGATTCCGGTGAATCCATCTTTTAAAAGAAGAATTAAGGGGATTGTTCATGATGAGTCGGCCTCAGGAAAAACTGTTTATATTGAACCGTCTCAAGTGGTGGAGGCAAATAATCGTATCCGTGAACTGGAGAATGATGAGCACAGAGAGATAATTCGTATTTTGACTGAATTTACGGATTTCTTGCGACCATATATGGATGAGTTATTGGTTTCATATAACTTTCTTGCAAATATTGATTTTATTAGGGCTAAATCTAAATTTTCAATTCAGATTGGTGCTATAAAGCCTGCATTTGAAAATAGAAGAGTAATTGATTGGGCTCAGGCTGTGCATCCATTGTTGTTTCTTGCTTTAAAGAAGAGTAATAGGAAGGTGATTCCATTGGATATTACTCTTGATGGAGAAAATAGGTTGTTGGTTATTTCAGGACCTAATGCTGGTGGAAAGTCAGTTTGTCTGAAGACTGTGGGATTGTTACAGTATATGTTTCAGTGTGGAATGCTTGTGCCTGTACGCGATAATTCAACGATGGGTTTGTTTGATGATATTTTTATTGATATTGGTGATGAGCAGTCAATAGAAAATGATTTATCAACGTATAGTTCGCATCTAATTAATATGAAGTTTTTTGTTAAGAATTGTAATGATAAATCGCTATTGCTGATAGATGAATTTGGAAGTGGCACTGAGCCACAAATAGGGGCAGCAATTGCTGAGACACTGTTGGATAGGTTTAACGGTAACAAATCATTTGGTGTTATCACTACTCATTATCAGAACTTAAAGCATTTTGCAAATGAAAATGTGGGAGTTGTTAATGGAGCAATGCTTTACGACAGACACGAGATGCGCCCGCTATATCAGCTGTCGATAGGAAATCCGGGAAGTTCGTTTGCTGTGGAAATAGCCAGAAAGATTGGTTTGCCAGAAGATGTAATTGCTCAAGCTTCGGAGATAGTGGGAAGTGATTATATCAATATGGATAAGTATCTTCAGGATATTACTCGTGATAAAAGATATTGGGAGAGAAAAAGGGAGGAGATTAGAAAAGAACGAAAAAACCTTGAACGAATTACTGTTAAGTATGAAACTGATATAGATGAGATAAATAAGCAGAAGAGGGATATTTTGTCTCAGGCTAAAATTGAGGCTGAGAGGCTGATAAGTGAGAGCAATGCTATAATAGAAAATACAATCAGGCAGATTAAGGAGTCTCAAGCAGACAAAGAGAGAACAAGAGAGGTGCGAAAGACTCTTGAAGAATATAAAGATAATGTGCGTGGTAAGGATACCGAACAAATAAAAAAGAAAAGTAAGAAAAGAAAAAAGACTGATAAAATTAATGATGCCATAAAAACTAAGGTGGAAATTGCTGTAGGTGATAGTGTAAGACTTAATGGGCAGACAGCAATTGGCGACGTTATGGAGCTTTTGGGTAAAAAAGCAGTAGTGGCATTTGGTGTGATTAAATCTACAATAGATTTGGATAAGCTTGAGAGAGTGAGTAACAACCAAATTAAAAAAGAGACTAGGATATCTAATACACGTGATATTATGCATGATCGAAAGCTTGACTTTAAACAAGAAATTGATGTGCGCGGGATGAGAGGTGATGAGGCTCTTCAGGCTGTAATGTACTATGTAGATGATGCAATTCAACTTAATGTGTCTAGAGTAAGGATACTGCATGGAACCGGCACAGGAGCATTAAGAGAAATAATAAGAGATTATCTGAGAGTAACTCCTGGTGTTAGCCGTTTTAAGGATGAGCATGTTCAGTTTGGAGGAGCTGGGATTACTGTTGTTGATTTTGATTAAGAAGGGTTATTTGATAACAATAATTATCTTTGTTCGCCATATAATAAATTCATGTTACTAAAAATTGAGAATATAAAATAAACTATTTTACACTTATGATTAAATTTTCCAGAGCATTTTGGGTTGCAAACTCAGTAGAACTATTAGAGCGTTTGGCTTTTTATGCCGTATTTATTGTTATTACATTATATCTGTCTAATGTATGGGGATTCACTGATATACAGGCAGGTATTATATCAGGAGTCTATTCTGCATCATTATATTTATTACCTACTTTTGCAGGTGCTTTATCTGATAAGATGGGCTTCCGAAACTCAATTTTGCTTGCGTTTGCATTGTTAACAATAGGCTATGCCGGTCTTGCAATTTTGCCAACTATGTTACAAAGTGCTGGTTTGGTTTCGTATGGAATGACAACTACATTTACCGGACTTATTGGTAGCTCTCAACAATGGTCTATAGTGCCTATTTTGATTATTGCAGCTATTGGTGGTGCTTTTATTAAAGCTGTAATTTCGGGAACAATAGCGCGTGAGACAACAAGTGAGACACGTGCACGAGGCTATGCCATTTTTTATATGATGGTTAATATTGGTGCATTTCTTGGTAAAACAGTAGTGGATCCATTAAGAAAAAGTATGGGTGACCAGGGATTGGTTTATCTGAATTATTTTGCTGCATCAATGACCCTGCTTGCTTTAATATTGGTTTTCCTGTTCTATAAATCTTCTCATACTGAGGGACAAGGAAAGAAAATGAGTGAGATTGCAAAATCGTTAGCTAAAGTTGCGACAAATGGCAGACTTATGATTTTGATGATTATTGTGAGTGGATTTTGGATGATACAAAGTCAGATGTATTCTACCATGCCGAAGTATGTATTGCGTCTTATTGGTGATGGTGCTACTCCCGGATGGTATGCAAACGTTAATCCTTTAATTGTGTTTATGTCGGTAAACTTTGTTACTTCTTTTATGAAGAAGAGAAGTGCAATAAGTTCAATGATGGTTGGTATGTTTATAATACCTCTTTCTGCACTTGTAATGTCGTTTGGTAATCAGGTGGGAGGTGAGAATATTTTGGGGCTTCATCCGGTTGCTTTTATGATGATTGTGGGAATTGCAATGCAAGCTTTGGCTGAGTGTTTTATATCCCCAAGATATCTTGAATACTTTTCTTTGCAGGCACCAAAAGGTGAAGAGGGGTTGTATTTAGGATTTAGTCATTTGCATTCATTCTTTTCTTATTTGTTTGCTTTTGGTGTTTCGGGCTTTTTATTAGAAAAATATTGTCCTGATCCGCGTCTGTTTACTGATAGTTCAGGTAT
Source organism: uncultured Proteiniphilum sp. (assembly GCA_964535975.1). Classification (GTDB taxonomy): domain Bacteria; phylum Bacteroidota; class Bacteroidia; order Bacteroidales; family Dysgonomonadaceae; genus Petrimonas. The sequence goes on from CAZHWC010000009.1 coordinate 14,063, forward strand.
TCTTGATAAAGTGGCTTATGCTGCAGCTACTGAGCATGCACACTATATTTGGTATGTATTTGTGGGTATTGGTGCTGTGTCGGCTGTAGCTTTGTTTATATATTCGAGAGTGGTAAGAAGTTTAGATAAATCGAAGGTCGTAGTTTAAATAATCTTTTTATAAGTACTTCTTTTTAAAATTAATGCGTTTGTGTATTAAGAGTATTTAAATATTTTATATATTTGCGGTTAATATGTATCACCTTTTTTAAATTATATATTTACTATGCGTTTAGATTTAAGCTCTTATATTTCGCTTGAAAGAATACCCCAAAGGTATTATAAGCCTGTGAACGATTTTGAAAAATATACTCTTAGTCGTTATGAGAAAATGCCTGTTCGTATTAATGAGTTGGCAGACAATGCAGCTATTGAAATAGCAAATGATATTGTTAAGCATCTTAAGGCGAGCGAAGCTAAAAACAAAAAGTTTGTTTTGGGATTATCAGGAGGTAATTCTCCTCAGCGTGTTTTTACTGAATTAGTTAGATTGCATAATGAGGGGGGAGTAAGTTTTAAAAATATGATTGTTTTTAATACTTATGAATTTTATCCAGTAACAGAGCCGACTCTTACCAGCTTACATTCGATTAGGGAGTCATTGTTGAATTTAATAGATATAGAACCAAATAATATTTTTTCTATTGATGCTTCTATTGAGAAGGATTTGATTGCAACTAAATGCGAGGAGTATGATCAGAGCTTACATAAACTGGGTGGGCTAGATTATTTGCTCTTGGGATTGGGAAGCAAAGGTAATGTAGGCTTTAATATGCCTGGTACAAACTTGTATTCACAAACAAGACTTGTTATTTTGGATGGTGATTCGCGTCGAGATATTATTTCGGGATTTGAGTCTCTTGAAAAAGTTCCTGTAAGTGCAATAACAATGGGACTTGCGGGAATAATGGATGCTAAAAAGATCTCCCTTATTGCTTGGGGTGAACAAAAGGGCGATAGTGTCAAAAAGATGGTAGAGGGCTCGGTTACTGAAGCTATGCCTGCTTCTGTTTTGCAAACTCACCCAAATGCAGATGTTTATATTGATTTGGAAGCAGCACACGATCTTACTCGTATCAGTAAACCCTGGTTGGTTACTGAATGTGAATGGACAAGTAAGCTAATTCGTCGTGCTATTGTTTGGTTGTGCGGAGTGGTGAATAAGCCAATCTTGAAGCTAACTAATGAGGATTACAATAAAAATGGGTTGAGTGAGCTTATAACATTATACGGTTCTGCTTATAATGTTAATATAAAGATATTTAATGATTTACAACATACCATTACGGGTTGGCCCGGTGGTAAGCCAAATGCTGATGATACAAATCGTCCGGAAAGAGCTAATCCGTATCCAAAGCGTGTGATTATTTTTAGCCCCCATCCTGATGATGATGTTATATCTATGGGGGGGACTTTTCAGCGTCTTGTGAATCAGGGGCATGATGTGCATGTTGCATATCAAACCTCAGGGAATATAGCGGTAGGAGATGAAGAGGTAATTAGATATGTATCTGTATTTAAGCATATTCTAGAGGAGTCTGACTCGGGAAATAAAGAAATGCTTGAAAAGGCGGATGAGATTCTTAATTTCCTACATAACGAGAAAACAAATGAGGATGTGGACACTGCTGATGTTCGTTTCCTTAAGGGCAGAATACGTCGTGAAGAGGCACTTTCTGCTGATAGATATGTTGGTGTTTCTGCTGAGAATGTAACTTTCCTTGATTTACCATTTTATGAGACAGGAAAAGTGAAAAAGGACCCAATCTCGGAGAAGGATGTTGAAATTGTTAAAGCATATATTGAGAGTATTAAGCCTCATCAAATATATGTTGCCGGTGACTTGGCTGACCCACATGGCACACATAAGGTTTGTTTGGATGCCATACTTGCATCAATCGATATAATGAAGGACGATGAGTGGTTTAAAGATTGTCGTATTTGGATGTATCGAGGTGCTTGGGCAGAGTGGGAGATTGACCATATTGAAATGGCTGTTCCTATTTCTCCGGAAGAACTTCGTTCAAAGCGTAGTTCAATCTTGCGTCATCAGTCACAAATGGACAGTGCTCCATTCCTCGGCGATGATGAGCGCTTGTTCTGGCAGCGTTCTGAGGAGCGTAATCGTGCTACTGCCAATATGTACAATAAATTAGGTTTAGCTTCGTATGAGGCTATTGAAGCTTTTGTTGAGTATAAGCCTATTAGATGATTTTGTATAATATGATTTATAGAAAGGTTGCTTCTTTGGAGCAACCTTTTTCATGTATCTTATTTGTTGCTTTATGGTTACAAATTCCACACAATACTAAAATAAAAATAGAATGTGCTTTATTTTGCAAAAATATTTGTATATTGTGCCAACATTATAAACATAATATTCATGCCTAAAGAAAAGTTTCATATCGAGTTTGTCATGGGAAATGCTTCTCAAGCAAGTTTGTGGAGAATGATCAGCAGAGTTGACGGCTTGATGCAGTGGTTTGCAGACGCAGTAGAGATAAATTCGGATGAGACCACTTATACATTTTTTTGGGGTAAGTCAAGTAGTGATGCTGTTATAGTTTATGAAAAACCTCAGTCAAATATTAGATATCATTGGGTAGATGAAGATGATGACTCTTATTTTGAATTTAGGATTCACAAATTGGAATTGTCAAGAGAACTGTCACTTCAAGTAACCGATTTTGCAGAGCCGGATGAAAAGGCTGATGCAATTTACCTTTGGGAAACACAAATTGAAAAAATGATGAGGCAGCTTGGTGTTATATAATATTTATTTTGCCTAAGTTATACTTTTTTGTTTTCTTAAACCGAATAATACGTTTCCCCATTGTATTTTATTATCTTTGTATCAAATTAAAATAGTATTTTATTTTTAATAAATGAGAGGTAATTTCAATACAAGAAAACTATATACATATCTTCTAAAAACATTTATTCCATTATTTATAATGACATTTGTGATATCACTATTTCTAGTGGTAATGCAGTTTTTATGGAAGTATGTGGAAGATATGGTTGGTAAAGGATTGGAGATAAAGGTCATTGCCGAAATGTTTATGTATGCGGCATTACAGTTGATTCCAATGGCTTTACCGTTATCTATACTGCTAGCTTCGTTAATGATGTTTGGTAACCTTGGGGAGAGTCTTGAGTTGCTTGCTATAAAATCCGCCGGAATATCTTTGTTGAAATCTATGGTGCCGCTAATTGTATTGGTAACTGCGATAAGCATTGGTACTTTCTTTTTTCAGAATGATGCCATGACTAAGATTCAACCAAAATTCTATTCATTGTTAATTTCTATACGGCAGAAGTCTCCAGAATTAGATATCCCTGAGGGTGTGTTTTATAAAGAGATTGATGGATATGGTATGTATGTGGGGAAAAAGAATAGAGAAACAGGTATGCTTTATGATGTTACGATATATGACCTGACTAGTGGATTTAACAACATGGTTGTTATTGTTAGCGATTCGGCCAAAATGAGTATGTCAGAAGATAAGTTATCTCTTTTATTTACTGTTTATGATGGACAACAGTTTCATAACTTCACTCAAGGGGCAACCACTACTTCCTCATCTTCTTCTGAGTTTATCCCTTACGCTAGAGAGAATTTTAAGAAAAAAACCATGACTATCCCGTATGATGATAATTTTAATCGTATGGAGGAGAGTGTGTTGCAAGAAAACACCTCAAGTAGTTATGTGTCAAAAAATATAGCTCAGTTAAAAACTTCAATAGACTCGCTGGAACACTATATTGACAGTATCAATGTTTCTGACAGGAAAATGATGAAACAGTATACTTATTTGAGCTTCAGAAATAGCTATCCTTCAGAGAAAAAGGATTCTATAATTGTAGCAGCTACATCTTCAGATCCTGTTAAAATGGATTCAATGTTCTTGTCAAAAGATTATCAGACTCAAAATTCAATCCTTCGGTCGGCATACAATAAGGCAGATAATAATAATAATGATTATCTGTTTCGCTCGATGAATAAAACAACCACACAGAGGAATATTAACAGACAATGGATTGAGTGGCATACAAAGTTTACAGTCTCTTTCGCATGTTTGATATTCTTTTTCATAGGTGCTCCATTAGGGTCTATAGTTAGGAAGGGCGGACTGGGTATGCCAATCGTGATATCCGTAATATTGTTTATTATATATTATATTCTTAATAACATTGGTTTCAAGATGGCACGTGATGGTGTGTGGATTCATTGGGTTGGAATGTGGTTTAGTTCGATGATATTGCTTCCTTTAGGTGTGTTTTTGACATATAAGGCAATGAACGACTCTGTTATAATGAGTACAGATATCTATGTTAGCTTTTTCAAAAAACTCTTTTTTATAAGAGAAAAGAGAAATTATACCATCAAAGATGTTGTTATTGAAGATGTAAAATATGATAAAGTGGTAGGTCAAACCAAGGTTTTGGATGGGATTATAAATGAACATTTAGACAAATATTCCACTCTTAGGTATGTTGAGTACTGGACCGATGTTGAATATGATAATGGCTTGAAGAATATCAAAGCTGAATTAGAAAGCTTGTTAAATCATTTGTCAAATGCTAGAAACTCTTCGATTATTGAGAAAGCAAAAGAATATCCTATATTAATAAATTATGTGAGACCATTTAAAGCTGGTTCTGGTGTTGACAGAACATTGATGTATGTGTTTCCAATAGGTTTGACAATTAAGTTGATATCTGTTCCTTTTGAGAAGAGAATTAATAGAGATTTAAAATTGGTATTAAAATTAAATGCAGAACTAAATCATATGATGGGGGTTGTGCAATCAGTATAGTTCAATAAATAATAGAAATGAGAGAATTTGAATTAAACACGATAGATGAAGCTATCGAAGAAATTAAGAAAGGAAACTTTGTTATTGTTGTTGACGATGAGGATCGTGAAAATGAGGGTGATTTGATAATCGCTGCTGAATGTATTACGCCTGAGAAGGTTAACTTTATGGAAACACATGCGCGCGGACTAATCTGTACTCCTATCACAAAAGAGCGTGCGGAGGAACTTGATTTGCCTATGATGGTTGCCAATAATACTTCTATTCATGCCACTCCTTTTACTGTGTCAATAGATTTGCTTACACATGGATGTACAACAGGAATATCTGCTTATGATAGAGCTCAGACAATCCTGGCTTTAGCGCGTATAGAGACTAAACCAGATGATTTCGGTCGTCCGGGACATATATTTCCATTGAGAGCTATGAGTCGTGGTGTGATTCGCAGAGCCGGGCACACTGAGGCTACTATTGACTTGGCGCGTCTTGCTGGATTGTATCCTGCAGGTGCTTTGGCAGAAATAAAGAAAGAGGATGGATCTATGGCTCGTATGCCTGAGTTGATGGAAATGGCAAAAGAGTTTGACCTAAAGATTATTTCTGTAGCTGAATTAATAAGATATCGCCTTAGGACAGAGTCACTCGTTGAAAAGGGAGTGGAAGTTATGCTTCCAACACAGTATGGAAATTTTCGTATGATTCCGTTTCAGCAAAAATCCAATGGTATGGAGCATATTGCTCTGATTAAGGGTGAATGGGAACAAGATGAGCCTGTATTGGTGAGAGTACATTCTTCATGTGCAACTGGTGATATTTTTGGTTCTTTGCGTTGTGAATGTGGAGAGCAGTTGCATCAATCGCTGTTGAAGATTGAAGAAGAAGGAAAAGGTGTTTTGGTTTACTTAAATCAGGAGGGACGTGGAATAGGATTAATGGCAAAGGCTTCTGCTTACAAACTTCAAGAGGATGGAATGGATACCGTAGATGCCAATTTGCATTTGGGGTATAAAGCTGATGAGCGTGATTATGGTGTGGGAGCTCAGATATTGCAAAATGTGGGTGTAACTAAAATGCGATTAATGACTAACAATCCTGTGAAACGCATTGGTTTGGAATCTTACGGACTTGAGGTAGTAGAAAATGTTCCTATTGTTATTGCTCCAAATAAATACAATCAGTTTTATATGGAAACCAAAAAAAATAAAATGGGACATATATTGAAAGACTTGAAGAAGTAAAATGAGTTATATTGTTTATCTGTTTATCTCGTTCATAATTGGTGGTAGTATTGCTTGGATTATGGCTACATTAAAGTCAAAATCAAGTTCCGTATCCAAGAATGAATATGAAGCTCTTTTAGAAAATAATAATTCATTGAATCTAGAATTAAAGCTTGCACAGCAAAAGATTGAGTCATTGTTGACATCGATGAGTGTTTTGCAAGATGATATGGGAAAATATTCTATTAAGGAGCAGGAGCTAAATTTAGATATTCAAGGACTAGAGAGAGATATTGCCTCAATTTCTGCTGAGCTTAATGTTAAAAGTAAGCTTGTGGAGAGACAATATGTAGAAATTGACAATTTAAAGATAGAGTTGACAACTAAGAGCGAGGAGGTGAATAAGTATGTAGCTTTGTTGTCAACTGCTAATGCAAATTATGAGTCTATAAAAGAAAGGCATGAGCTTCAAAAGCAGGAGTTTGAAAAACTGAGGGCTAAGTTTAATGTTGAATTTGAAAATATCGCTGCTAAAATATTAGATGAGAAGAGTGCTAAGTTCACCAAATTAAATCAAGATAATATTGGCTCTCTTCTTAAACCTTTAGGGGATAATATTGAATCTTTTAAGAAGAAAGTTGAGGATGCATATGTGGCTGAGTCCAAAGAGCGCTTCTATTTGGGAGAAGAGGTGAAGAGATTGGCTCAGTTAAATAAACAAATAAGTCAGGATGCCGTAAATCTAACGAATGCTTTGAAAGGTAACTCTAAGACTCAGGGTGATTGGGGGGAAATAATTTTAGAAAATATTCTTGAGCGTTCCGGTTTGGTAAAAGACAGAGAGTATTTTGTGCAGGAGTTTTTGAGGGATGCAGACGGTAAGTTCTTAATCAATGAGTTTGGTAATAGGATGCAACCGGATGTGATAATTTCTTATCCTGATGACAGAAAAGTTATTATTGACTCTAAAGTGTCATTAAGTGCTTATCTTAGATATACACAAACAACAGATGTTTCTGATCAAAAAGAGGCACTAAAGGAGCATATTAAGTCTATTAAGAGGCATATTGAAGAGCTCAGCGTAAAAAGCTATCAAGATTATGCCTCGTCATTAGATTTTGTTATGATGTTTGTGCCAAATGAGCCTGCTTTTATGCTTGCTCTGAAGAGTGATCCCGAAATTTGGCAATATGCTTATGATAGGAAAATTTTACTTATAAGCCCGACAAATCTTATTGCTGCTCTAAAGTTAATAGTGGATCTGTGGAAAAGAGAGTACCAGAATAGAAATGCAATGGAAATAGCAGACAGAGGAGCTAAGCTGTATGACAAGTTTGTTGGATTTATTGCAAATTTGGAAAGGGTTGGTAAAACTCTGGATCAGGCATCTAACGCATATCGAGATGCATATAAGCAGTTGTCCACGGGTAACGATAATTTAGTATTACAAACACAGAAACTGAAAGAATTAGGTATTAAATCTAAAAAGGAAATTCCCACAAATCTACTAGGCGAATAATATCTTGTTATTCGGAACTATTTTTTATTTTTGTTGGTAAAGAAACCACAAATACTTTATAGTATATTTTATGGTATATTGTTGTACATTAGATATATTGTAGAGGTTTTAAATCTTAAAACAAAGACTATTAATCATTAAAATTTTAATAAAATGTACGGAAAAATGCAAGAGCATCTACAGAGAGAATTAGAAACAATTCAAGATGCAGGATTATACAAAAATGAGAGAATCATTGTTACTCCTCAGATGGCTGAAATAAAAGTGAAGTCAGGACAGGAGGTGTTAAACTTTTGTGCTAATAACTATTTGGGCTTGTCAAATCACCCAGATTTAATTCAAGCCGCAAAGCAAACTCTTGATGAAAGAGGGTATGGTATGTCTTCTGTTCGTTTTATCTGTGGAACACAAGATACACATAAAGAGCTTGAAAATGCAATAAGTAAATTTTTCAAGACTGAAGACACAATATTATACGCATCTTGTTTTGATGCTAATGGCGGACTTTTTGAACCATTATTATCCGAAGAGGATGCTGTTATTTCAGATTCATTAAATCATGCTTCAATTATTGATGGTGTAAGATTATGCAAGGCTAAAAGATATCGTTATGCAAATGCTGATATGGATGAACTGGAAAAGTGTCTTATAGAAGCACAGGAACAACGATTCCGTATGATTATAACTGATGGTGTTTTTTCTATGGATGGTAATGTGGCACCAATGGATAAGATTATTGAGCTTGCTGAAAAATATGATGCTATTGTTGCAGTTGATGAAAGCCACTCGGCAGGAGTAGTAGGTAGAACCGGTAGGGGTGTTTCTGAATTATTTGATTGCTTTGGAAAAATAGATATAATTACCGGTACTTTAGGAAAAGCATTTGGAGGTGCCATTGGTGGTTTTACTACCGGACATAAGGAGGTTATTGATATGTTACGCCAGCGTTCGCGCCCATATCTTTTTTCAAATTCTATCCCTCCTTTGGTTGCCTGTGCCGGAGTTAGAGCATTTGAACTTCTTGACAAAGAAAATACTTTGCAAGATAGACTTCATGAGAATGTTGATTATTTTGTTGCGAAGATGAAAGAGGCCAAGTTTGATATTAAACCAACTGAGTCGGCTATTTGTGCAGTTATGCTGTATGATGCAAAGCTATCTCAAGAATTTGCGTCTGAGTTGCTAGATGAGGGTGTTTATGTAACAGGTTTTTATTTCCCTGTAGTTCCAAGAGATGAAGCGCGAATTAGAGTTCAATTGTCTGCAGGACATAAGCGAGAGCATCTTGATAAAGCAATTTCGGCTTTTATAAAGGTTGGAAAAAAATTAAACGTTATTTAAATTTTAATATATGAAAGCATTAGTAAAACTACGTCCTGAAAAAGGTCTTTGGATGCAAGAAATGCCAATTCCTGAGATTGGTGTAAATGATGTTCTGATTAAAATGAAAAAGACATCAATATGTGGTACCGATTTGCATATATACTTATGGGATAACTGGGCTCAGAAGACAATTAAAACACCAATGATTATTGGACATGAATATGTTGGTGAAATAGTGGATCTGGGAAGTGGAGTTAAAAACCTGAAGGTAGGTGACAGAATTACCGGAGAAGGACATTTGGCTTGTGGTCATTGCCGTAATTGTCGTAGAGGTAAACTTCACGTCTGTGAAAATACTGTTGGTATTGGTGTAAATATTGATGGTGCTTTTGCAGAATATATGTCTTTGCCTGCAGAAAATGTAATCAAACTAGATCCTCGTATTCCTGATGAAATTGCATCGATTATGGATCCTTTTGGAAATGCTACTCATACCGCACTGTCATTTCCTTTGATAGCTGAGGATGTGCTAATAACTGGGGCTGGCTTGATTGGAAGTATGGCTACAGCGGTGGCTAAATTTGCCGGCGCACGATATATCGTGGTAAGTGACTTGAGTGATTATAGATTGAATATTGCCAAGAAAATGGGTGCGACTATTACAGTCAATCCATCAAGGGGTGAAACTATAGAACAGGCAATCGAAAAGCTGGGAATGAGAGGATTTGATGTTGGTCTTGAGATGTCTGGTTCGCCTCATGCATTTAATGATATGTTGAAAAATATGTATAACGGTTCAAAGATATCGTTATTAGGTATACTTCCCAATAATACTGTGATAGATTGGGATGAGGTTATATTTAAAGCGCTTACTCTTAAAGGTATCTATGGTCGTGAAATGTGGGAGACTTGGTATCAGATGGAGCAAATGTTAATCTCCGGACTGGACTTGTCTCCAATTATTACACATAGGTTTTCTATTGATGATTTTCAGAAAGGTTTTGATGTTATGGAAAGTGGCCAGTGCGGTAAAGTAATATTGAGCTGGGATTAAGTTATACGAGGATGTGTATTTTTTAATGTATTGGACTTTTTTCGTTGATTGTAATTATTCGAAAATTTGAATCAAGCTCTACATTAATAATAAATCCATAGATACTACTAACATGACCCTCTGAATTTGTATATGATTTGTAAAGAGGTATGTGTGCTTTGTAGTGTTGTATAAGAGTTTTTTCATAAGTAACCCCGGTTAAATCCGGAATAAAGCTAATAGTTGGAGATTGGGTTTTCGATCCTGAAATTACCAAATCTCCAACTATTTTTTCACGTGTACCACTACCCATGTTAAAGAATTGATAAATATTGGAAGCTAAATATTGTTTTAGACTCGTTGCATCAATTGTTGATAACGCTACAAAAAAACCGTCAATTGTTTTTTGTATACTATCCAATTCGTGTCGCTCACTTGGATAACTCTGTGTTAATAATTTGTGTCTTTCAGTTGCGTGTAGAAGATAATAACCTTCAAATTCTCCATTACTAGATAGGTCTATATATTTTCTGTAGCTTTCGTTGGTGTTGTCTTTTAATGTGGCACACCACGTTAGCGAGTCCAATCTTTTTCTTATTAATGGGATATATGCACTATTTGGAAAGTGATTAATAAAGATAAGAAGTTCTGTAATATTGTCGGTCTTTTGTAGTATGTCCCATTGATCGCTTTCACTTTTTTTTAATCTCATAAGAGATTCTTCTGCAAGATTATAATTTTTACCTTTCGGAAACTCTACCATATAAGATAAGTATCCTGATATTGTGTTTTCTTTAGTTGCCTCATCCCATTTTGCCTTTTCTAGATTGTTGTTTATTACTATAGTTTTATAGAGATAAAATGAGGACGCAATTATAAAAATAAAACTTATAATAATTGAGAATAATTTTATTGCTGATTTTCCTTTTTTGTGATTTGAAGGCTTTGAGTCTATTACGGTATCTTTTATATCAGAAGCCTTAGAGGTTATAGTATTTATATTCTTATCTTTAAGTTCATCAGAAACATTAACTTCATATTCGTTTTCAATTTTACTCTTGCATTTGTCGCAAAAAATAGAATTTTCATTTTTAATGTTTCCACATAAAGGACAGTTCTGAGACATAGAATATATTATAGATTAATTAATAAGTATACAAAGATAAAAAATGAATTTATAAATAGATTCTTATTCTGATTAATTGCTCTTATTGTGATACCTTTGTGTTTTAAGCAAGGGTATTGATTGGTTATTTGATCAACTAGTAATTAAATTAATATATGACATTAGAAGAACAGCTTTCAAAAGCTACAAAAATAGCAGTGGAAATACACAACATTCAGCTTGATAGGAGTAATCAGCCATACATAAATCATGTGTTGCGTGTTATGAATTTGGGACAAACTATTCAGGAAAAGATTGTTGGGGCTTTACATGACGTGATAGAGGATAGTAATCTTAGTATCGACGACCTGATTAATGAAGGATTTGAAAACTATATTTTGGATGCAGTGCATGCTATAACTTTTTATGATAAGCAGGAGACATACGATGAATATATCGACAGAGTGATTTGTAATCCAATAGCTTTGCGTGTTAAGTTGAATGACCTTTCTGATAATATGGACTTGAGACGATTAGAGGTCATAGATGAAAAAGTTATTGAACGATTGAAAAAATATTTTTCAGCTTATAAAAAAATTATTAAAAGCATAAAGTAAAAAATAATAATGGCTGGTATATATATTCATATTCCATACTGTAAGACAAGGTGTATTTATTGCGATTTTTATAAGGAGACTAATGAGAGCAATATGGATGCGTTTGTTGATTCATTGTGTAGAGAACTTGTCATGCGTAAGGATGAGGTAGTGGAGTCGGTAAAAACTATTTATTTTGGAGGTGGAACACCTTCGAGGCTTAGAGAAAATCATTTTAAAGATATCTTTGATTTCATTGAAAAGAACTATACTATTGAAGATGAAGTTGAGATAACTGTTGAGGCTAATCCTGACGACCTAACTAATGATTATGTGAAGATGCTTCAATCTTTACCTATTAATAGATTAAGTATTGGAATACAAAGCTTTGACGATGTGGAATTGAATTTTTTAAGTCGTCGACATAGTGCTCAACAAGCTATTGACGCAGTAAAGAGATGTCAAGATTTTGGATATGATAACATTAGTATTGATATGATTTATGGGTTGCCAAATCAGTCTCTTGAAAGATGGTCTGCAAATATCGAGACAGCTATTGATTTAAATATTCAGCATATTTCAGCTTATCATCTAATATATGAAGAAAATACAAAATTATATACTCTTTTAGAACGCGGGAGAGTGATTCCTGTTGCGGATGAAACCAGCATAAATATGTTTACAATGCTAATTAATAAGTTGGCTAAAAGTGGTTTTGAGCAATATGAAATTTCAAATTTTGCAACAAATAAAAGGTATTCGAGACATAATACATCGTATTGGTTAGATCAGAAATATTTGGGATTTGGTCCTTCTGCTCATTCTTATGATGGTACAAATAGAAGTTGGAATATTTCATCTATAGGTAAATATATTCTTTCTATACACTCTGATGAATTGCCACAAGAAACTGAGGTTTTATCTATAAATGAGAGGTATAATGAGTTTATCTTAACAAAACTAAGAATGATGAAAGGAATGAATTTGTCTCTACTGAAAGACTTATTTGGTGAGGACTATTATACATATTGTTTGAGCTCAGCACAAAGATTTATAAAAGAAGGGTTATTGTTATTAGACGGTGATGAATTGAAGTTAACACAGTCTGGTATTTTTATTTCAGATGGTATAATGAGTGAGATGATGAAAATAGATTAGGGAAACAGGTTATGAATATTTTTTTAATGTTTCCATAAACTTATTTGAATTAATAAGATTTTTAAGCCATATATTGAGGCTGTCTAATAATATTGGAGAATCTTTTCTTACAGCCCAAGACTCAAGTTGTGTGAAACTAATGTCTGTTTCAATATCTATCTCGGGAAGTTCTTTAGCAAGTTTTTTAGCAGTTTTCTCGCTGCATACAGTAAAATCAATATCTCTTCCTGCAACCATCATCGCCAGTTGTTCCTCCTCATAAGTGGAGTTTTGTTCAATGAATATTGTATCTCCTATTTCATTTGAAAGGTTTTGAAGACGTAAAATAATAGGTGAGTCTTTATGTACATGTATTGTTTTCTTTGCTAAGTCTAGATGTTGACGAATAGGTGGAATGCTATCGTTATACTCTTGCTTTCTTTGTACCAATACTTGTTTGTTTTTTAAAATGAACTGAGTGAAACTAAATCTTTCTCTAAGCGTAGAGTTAATAGGTATGTTTCGGGCAACAATATCATACTTCCCTTTTTCTAACCCTGAAAGATTATTGTCTAAACTGTTTTCTAGGAAGATATTTACTTTTATTTTCCAATCTTCTTCTAGTGCCTTTATCATTTCGTATTGAAATCCTACGGTCGTATCTCCCGCAATATGATAGCCGAAAGTATTATAATCTGTAACTATATTTATTTCACCACTTGCTATTATTTCTGTATAATCTCTTGGAAGATCATTTGTGGGCTTATAGTTTAGATTATAAAGCCTTATCATAACAATTATTGCTATTAAAAGTAAAACAAAATATACTATGATTCTGGTTCTGGTCTTCACGTTCTAATTGATTTGACAGGCTTTAGTTATGTAGATCTACTGACAATCCTAGTTTAAGCATAAATGGATTGACCGGATAATTTGGTAGCGAAAAATATTCACGTGGCTTTATAACTTTTGAAGCAACATTATAAAACATAACAAAAAAACGGGTTTGCTTTAGATGCATATTGGCATATACTGTTGCAATTGGATAATTGCCAATCTCCTTTTCATTTTGATTATAGAATTGAAGAAGAGCAGGCTCGTATCCTGGGGCATAATAGCTTGTGTGATAATGAGCATCCACTCCAAATTGTAGTGTTAGTTCTTTTGCTATGAGTGCTTTTAAGTACATATTAGAATAAACACTAAGTATAGGAACAGGAATAACATCTTGATTGCTTGACGTCTGATAAGCAACTTGGTTGTCCCAGTTAAAAATGCCTAACTTAATCCTCTGATCTATCCTTGCCATTAATACTTGTACGTTATCACTGTTTTGGGTGATATCTCTATTATGATCAAAGTAAATATGATTTTGTATATTTTCAACTCCAATATTTAAAGTTGTTTTGGTAAAAGGAATATCAAGCTTTCCTCCAAGAAATACTCTTCTGGAATCACTAAAGTCATTATTCCACCAGAAATACTTTGATCTATAGTTATTTTGTAAATAGTTTGAAGTTAGATTTTTGATGTATGCATGGGCACTTAATGTTGTGAGTTTTCCTGCAATTTTATATCTTGTTTCAACATCTCCTTCTAGCTTCAACTCTCCTAAGCTGGCACCAACGAGACCAAAATCTGCTCTTACATTAAATCTCAGATATTCTCCTTGTTGCTTGTTAAGAATCCCTCCAACAAATATTGCATTTTCATTGTGAGTTCGTCTGTTTAGTTCTCCATCAATAATATCAATCATATTGAACTTTCTATATTCATGTTCAATAAAGCCAGTTAACCCAAACTTAACCCATGGCTTAAATCCTTCTCTAAGTGATAGTGACAATATATTTTTAATTGATCTGAAAGTTATGCTATCATCAACAGCATTATTATAGTACTTGTTTTGATAAAATTGGTCAATATACTGCATAGTTTTTCCTTCAATATTAACCTGAGCAGTGTCATAAGAAAGAAAGCGCCTGTCTTGCGAAGTATAATGTGAGGTTAGTCCAATACTTGCTACAGGTATGAATTCATCAGCAGTAAGAGAGTCTTGTGAACTTGAATAATATCCCAGATTATACTTTCCTGAAAAGAATAGATGGCTTGATCCAAGTTTGTTCCATGTTTCTGTAAATCTCACGGGAATGTCTACCGATTGAAATGACTGCCCAATTGACTCCGGGTCTGTTATGAATGTCTCGTCAGTTATTCCTCCATTTTCAAAATGTCTGATTGTGGAGGTAGATGCATATAAATGAGTTTCAAACTTATCAGTTAAATAGTTTCCAAACAGGCTCCAATTTGTCTGTTTGTTCCCTTGTGCTTTATACAAACCTTTTGTGTCAATAATGTTTCCTTCGAATGCAATATTTGCTTTTTTATTAAAGTTTGTAGTTAAAAGTGCATTAAGTCTTTGTTCCCTCATGGGTCTGCTTCCGGCTGTTTGGTAGTCTAGTTTTGCGTATGGAACATGCGTATTGTAGAAGACTTGCTTTGTTGGAGAAAAGCTATATGGTTTATAGGGGTCGTTGAATGGGAACTGACCTGTTTCTTCATTTTCAAAAAAGATTTTTGATATAAAAGGTGAACCAACAGTGCCTAAATAGCCGGATGCTAGCGAATATCCATCGGGTAGCATAGTTTGCTGAAAGTTATATTTCATTGTGTCCATTTGAACAATAATTCTTTCAGCACTTTTCTCATTGATATGCCACACTGTTGCAGCAGGCAATACTAGATTTATAGTGTCAAATGGGACCTCAGGTTTGGTAGTGTCTACAGCTTCCATAGGTCGAGGTAGTTGCTCACTGATTGGATCTGTGGCAACAGAATTAGTAGTGTCAGTTGGCAAAATAATGCGAGACTGAGACATGATAGCTGAAGTGTATATCAGACTTATAATAAATATTAGTATCTTTTCTTTCATTGAGTGCAAACTTACATAAAAAACGGCATACAGCGATATGCAGAGTTGCTTTTTTAAAAACAGTTGTTTGAAAGATTTACAATTTTGTTATAATTGGAGGCTTAGAGCGAGCCTAGTTCTTTAATCTTTTCAGGATTAAAAGGAGTGGCTTGATAAACAAAGTAATTAAGCCAGTTAATATATAGTAGGTTTGCATGTGATCTCCATTTCACAATCGGACTTTGCTTTGGGTCATTATTTTTGTAGTAATTTAATGGTAGCTCTACATTGCCCATGCCCTTTTCAAAGTCTCTTATGTATTCGTTATGAAGTGTGTCAGGTGAGTATTCTGAATGTCCTGTAACATAGAATTCTCTTCCTCCTCTTGAGGTTACAATATAAACTCCTGCTTCATCCGACTCAGATAAAATCTTTAATTCCGGCTGTCCTTTTAAATCTTCTTTACTAATTGATGTGTGGCGACTGTGAGGAGCATAAAATTCATCGTCAAATCCTCTGAATAATGGAAATGAAGGATCATTTATCGTGTGATTAAACACTCCAAATAACTTCTTATCTAAAGGATATTTCTCTATCCCATAAAAGTGGTGTAGTGCGGCTTGTGCTCCCCAACAAATATAGAAAGTAGAAGTTACATGCTTGCGCGCCCAATCAAAAATATTTGTTAGCTCATCCCAATATTTTACCTCCTTGAATGGTAGCATCTCAACAGGAGCTCCTGTTATTATCATTCCGTCATAAAATTTATCTTTTATATCTGCAAATTTTGTGTAAAATGAAGTCAGATGTTCTATTGGAGTATTTTTAGGAGTATGTGTGGTAAGTCTTAAAAAGTATATCTCAACTTGTAAAGGTGAGTTTGACAACAATCTTATTAGGTCAGTTTCAGTGGTTACCTTTAGAGGCATAAGGTTAAGAATTAATATTTTAAGAGGACGTATGTCTTGCGTAGAAGCTCTTAAATCCTCCATTACAAAAATATTCTCTCCTTTTAGGAGCTCAATAGCAGGTAACTTGTTAGGTAAATTAACGGGCATAATAATTACATTGTTTTATGTGACTCGTAAAAATATTACTTTTTCTCATGAGAACACCTAAAACTTGTATAGTTTAATAGTTATTTTCTATTTTTTATTATTTCATCGACATACCATACTTTCCAACTATTTCGCCTAAGCTATAATAGTTGCCATATGAGAATGTAAGAAGATCTGCTTTATTTAAATTTATTCTACTTGAGTTAGTGTCAAATAATTCCTCGTCAACCTTTACATTTACAATGTCCGCAATAAACATATCGTGGGAGTTGAAATCTAAAATTGATTTTACAACACACTCAATATTCACTGGTGACTCTTTGATAATAGGAGCATTGACAATCTTTGCATATTCAGCTGTTAGACCGAACCTCTCAAACTTGTTTATGTTTAATCCCGATGTTAGACCACAATAATCGACATTCTTCACTATTTCTACAGTAGTTAGATTAATTACAAACTCCATGCTTTCTTTGATTATATTATAAGAATGGCGTTCTGGCTTTATTGATATATAGCAAGTTGGTGGATCAGATGATATTGTCCCCATCCATGTTGATGTAAAGATATTATACTCATCTACGTTTCTGCCACAAGTTATTAAAGCTACAGGAAGTGGATATATCATTGCCCCTGCTTTGAAATCTCTTTTCATAGTGAACTAAAATAAAAATTTTGCTTTGTTAAAGCTCTCTCATATAACATAATATTAGCAACCAATAGTGGCTAATTACTATGTGTAGTTAGGGGTTGGTTATAAACTACTATTTAGTTATAGAAAAGAAAAACCGGAATGAGAACTTCTTATTTTAAAACAATTTCTTCCATTTTTATTTTTAGCTCACAATAATGGCACTGTAAAGTAACATTTTCTTTATCAATGACATGAAACCTAGTACTCATTGGCTCGTTGTTTGTTATACATTTGGGATTATTGCAAACCACAATCTCAACGATTTCATCAGGAAGAGTAACTTTTTTCTTTTCTATAACTTCGTAATCTTTTATTATATTAAGATTAATATTGGGTGCTACAAGAGCAATTCTATTAATCTCTTCTTCTTCAAAGAACTTATCGGAAATCTTGATAATTCCCTTTTTGTTCATTTTGCTACTATTTAGGTTGTTGCCAATTGTGATTCTATAACCTAATTTCTGTAATTGCAGAATTGACACAACCTTGAAAACTGCGTTTGTAGGAATGTGATCAATTGCAGTGCCACTTTTTAAAGCTGCCACTTGTAATTCTTTGCCCATAATACTATAAAAAATTATCTTTTATGTTGCACTGCTACTTTTATAACATTTCTTTTAGTCAAAAGTTGTACAACAATTGTTTTATTAATTATAATTCGATATTCATTAAGTCACATATTATTGCTTGACGAGTAAAGACACCATTTTCAGCTTGCTGAAAATAATATGCTTTTGGATTATTGTCAACATCCTGATTTATCTCTTTTACTCTTGGAAGTGGATGTAGAATTCTAAGATTTGGTTTAGAATCTTTTAGCATTTCATTATATAACACATATACATTTTTTACTTTTTCATATTCCATTAAGTCTGTGAATCGTTCACGTTGTACTCTTGTCATATAAAGTATATCGGCACTATTAATTGCTTCAGGTGCAAACTCTGCATATTCGGTATATTTTATATTGTTTTTCTCGCAAAACAACTTGTATTTTTCAGGGATATGCATTTCATCGGGAGCAATAAAGTTAAATGTAGGATTAAAAAATGATAGTCCTTGAATTAATGAATGAACTGCTCTTCCATACTTTAAATCTCCAACGATAGTTATCGTTAGATTATCTAGAGTTCCCTGAGTTTCATAAATAGTAAATAGATCAAGCATCGTTTGAGTAGGGTGTTGGTTAGACCCATCTCCTGCATTAATTACAGGCACAGGAGAAACTTCGGATGCGTATCGTGCAGACCCTTCAAGATGATGTCTCATTATAATTAGGTCGGCATAGTTGCCAACCATCATTATAGTGTCTTTTAGTGACTCTCCTTTTGTAGAGCTACTAGTTGCAGCATCTGAGAAGCCAATCACTCTCCCCCTAAGACGGTTGACTGCAGTTTCAAAACTCAACCTAGTACGTGTTGATGGTTCAAAAAACAGGCTTGCACATACTTTTCCCTGAAGGTAGTCTTTATTAGGATTTGATTTAAACTCATTTGCTCTTTTCAAAATACGAAGAATATCGTCTTTTGAATAATCGCCTATATCTACTAAACTTTTTGGTTTCATATTTTGGCAAATAATTATTGATAATTTTGCTTTTTAGCTTACAAAAATAGTGATTTAAACTAAAAGATGATTGCTTTTTTAATTCATAATTTACACACATACCCCCGCTAGTTCAATAAAAGAACAAAAGCGGGGGAGTTATAAATCAATTTAATAATTTATTTTATTTATTCCATACTCTTGGTGCAGGAATTGGCTTTAATGTCTTTCGATCTTTGAGTTGGTTCATCACTTCCTCGATTGCACGGTTTAACTGTTGGTCTTCACCATTCCACTCCTTTATTGGATCATTATCTATCACAATATCTGGATCCACACCATGATTTTCTATAATCCATTCTCCTGATACAGCATCATAGCTTGTGAAAAAAGGCACACGTATATCAGTTCCATCAATAAAAGGTAACGAGCCGGTTATGCCAACAATTCCTCCCCATGTGCGCGTACCTATAAGCTTTCCTAATCCTAATGCTCTAAATCCCCAAGGGAAAAGATCACCATCTGATGCAGAATATTTATTTATTAAACATACTTTGGGACCCACTTGAACCGCATCGGGTATTGTTCCTATCTTGGTTGAACCTCGTCTCATAGTCAGTCTGTATGGTTCACGTGATAAACGTTCTAAAATCATAGGAGACACATTGCCACCCCCATTAGCTCGGTCATCTATTATTAGCCCTTCTTTGTCAAGTTGAGGATAAAAATATTTAGCGAATTCATTCAAGCCATCAACTCCCATATCCGGTATGTAAATATATCCAATTTTACCATTTGATGCCTCGTCGACTTTTCTAATATTTTCTTGTACCCATTCATAGTGATACAGAGAGTATTCTTCTCTGATTGGTTTTATTACAATTTTACGAGCTCCTTCAGTGCTTGGGCTACTGTTTAAAGACAATTCTGTGGGAACATCAGCCTTACCAACCAAGAGTGAAAACATATCATTGACTGAATTGGTTGGAGTTCCATCTATTGCAACAATAAAGTCACCTTCACTAGCTTCAATTCCTGGCTCGCGAAGTGGAGAACGTAGTTTTTTGTCCCATGATTCTCCTTTTAATATTTTGTGTATACGGAAGAATCCACTCTTATCTCTAGATATCTCTGCTCCGAGCAAACCCAAATCTATAGTCTTGGCTCTTGACGTCTCACCTGGATTTACGTATGCGTGGCCAATATTTAATTCACCTATTAATTCGCCAATTAGATAGTTTAGGTCAAGACGGGTCTTTACATGAGGAAGCATAACCGCATACTTATCCTTCATTTTTTTCCAATCGACGCCATGCATATTTTCTAAATAAAACCCATCGCGATATACTCTCCATGCCTCATCATATATCTGAGCCCATTCTTTAGAATAATCGGTAGTTATTTTCATGTGTGATAGATTTGTCGGTGAGGATAAGCCGGCTTTTCCCATAGGTGTATTTTCAACGTATAGCTGTCCCCCCTTCATAAATAGGGCTTTCTTTCTGCCATACTCAATAGACATGTTTGCTCCTTCTGCTATTGTCTCTTCTTTTTGCTTGATAAGATCGAATAGGGTAGCATTTCCTCCTTTTGAATAATATACTTTGTTATTGTTCATATAGAAGTTATGGTAAAAGCCAGGACCTATTGGAAGTTTTATTATTCTGTCACTAATATTGTCTATATCAATTTTTACCGATATAGTAGAGTCTTTACTTATTGGTTTTTTATCATCATTTACAACAGCATCTTTTTCTAAAAAAGGTGATGGTGTATCTTGTTCCAACAGACTTATATATACTCCATTGGTTCTTGAATAAATGTGATTCCATTCCTTTGAGCCATATGTTGGGTTGAAATCTCTTGATGATGAGAATACAATGTACTTGCCATCTTGACTAAAAGCAGGATTATTTGATTCATACCACTTATCGGTTATAGGATATTCTTTTTTAGTTTCTAGGTTATATACATAAATTACATTAAAGTCGTTAGATTCCATTCTAGTATATGTTAGCCATTTGCTATCAGGTGAAAAGTTTACACCTGCAGGCTCCCCGATTGGATCCTGAAGTAAAACAGATGTTTTCTTACTTGAAACATTTAAAATGATAAGACGATTATTCCTATCAGTATAGGCTATTGATTTTGAGTCAGGACTCCATATAAAAGAACGTATGTATGTATTGTTATTTTTTGTAAGCTGTATTGGTTCAATAATATTAATGTCTTGGATGTATATTTCGGTTTCACCTGTTATGTCTGATATATATGCTATATATTTTCCGTCTGGTGACCATTTTGCACCTCTTTCGTGGGCTCCGGGAGTTTGAGTAATATTCTTACTAACCCCTTTATCAGCAGGAATATTGAAAACTTCACCTCTGGTGGTAATCGCCAGCCTCTCTCCATCAGGTGATAAACTTGCACTACTTATATATCTGCTGCCATCCTTAATCTCACTTCTTGAGTAAATATTATCGGATGATAAATGTATATTTACTTTTTCTGCTTGTTTTGTCTTCGCATCAAGTTTATATATATATCCTCCATTTTCAAATACAATAGTATTTCCATTTGCACTTGGAAACTTGATGTCATATTCATTGAAGTGAGTTACTTTTGATGTTTCATTTGTTTTTGTGTTGTATACAAACAGATTCATTGTTCTATCTCTATCGGAAATATAGAATATTTCTTCATTTATCCACATAGGCATTATATCCTGAGCTTTATTTTCGGAAATGTTTGAGACCGTCTTTGAGGTCTCATCGTATATCCAAATATCATCGGCCATGCCCCCCTGGTAGTACTTCCATGTTCTAAATTCACGCATGACTCTATTATAAGCTAATTTTTTTCCATCAGGAGAGTAACTGCAAAATCCTCCCTCCGGAAGAGGAATTACGTTTGATAGCCCTCCATGATTTGAAACTCGGTATAATTTCCCTGTGAATCCATCACTTATTCTATTTCTATAGATAATTTCTTTGCCATCAGGAGTCCATCCCATCACGATGTTGTTTGGACCCATTCTGTCGCCCAAGTCATCTCTAGAGTTGGTGGCTGTGTATGTTATTCTAAGAGGCTCCCCTCCATTCTTGGGAATGGTATACACCTCAGTGTTTCCGTCATATTGTCCGGTAAATGCTATTTCCTGTCCATCAGGAGAGAATTTTGGAAACATTTCATATCCTACGTGAGATGTAAGTCGTTTGGCTTCTCCGCCATCAATGGGCACTTTGTATAAATCTCCTGCATAGGAAAAAACAATCTCACTTCCATTAGTAGATGGAAATCTTAATAATCTTGCTTCTTCAGCCTTGGTATTAAAATAAAGGAAAGCAAATAAAAATAAAAGAACGATTTTTCTCATAAAGCATTAAGTCTTATTTATATGTAAATAAAAAACCTTTACAGAATTGCTCTGTAAAGGTTTTGAATATTATATTTAAATTATAATTCTAAATCTAAATCAAAAAGCTCATGCCAAGGTAAACCTTGTTTATTAAGCTGTTCCATAAATGGATCCGGATTAAATTCTTCAACATTAAAAACTCCGGGTTTTTTCCATAGTCCTTGCATAAACATTCTGGCGCCTATAGTTGCAGGAACACCGGTTGTGTAGCTAACCCCCTGAGCCCCTGTTTCCTCAAATGCTGCTTGGTGACTACAATTGTTATAAATGTAATAGGTGCGCTCTTTACCATCTTTGATTCCGCGTATGCGACAGCCAATTGATGTTTCACCAGTATAGTTTTCTCCCAACTCTCCCGGATCAGGTAATACAGCTTTAAGAAATTGTATTGGAACAATTTTCTGACCATTGTATTCAACCTCGTCTATTCGTGCCATTCCTATGTTTTGAATTACTCTAAGATGAGTTAGATACTCTTCTCCAAAAGTCATCCAAAATCGTGCACGTTTAAGGGTTGGAAAGTTTTTTACTAATGATTCTAATTCTTCGTGATATATTAGGTACGATTCTTTAGGACCAATGTTTGGATAATTTAAAGGTTTATGTATTTCGTGTGGCTCTGTCTCTATCCATTGGCCATTTTCCCAGTATTTCCCTTTCTGAGTAACCTCGCGGATATTTATTTCCGGATTAAAGTTAGTTGCAAATGCTTTGCCATGATCACCTGCGTTACAATCAACTATGTCTAGATAATGAATTTCGTCAAAGTGGTGTTTTGCTGCATGGGCAGTAAAAATACTGGTAACACCCGGGTCGAACCCACAGCCTAAAATAGCGGTCAGTCCTGCTTCTTTAAATTTATCTTGATATGCCCATTGCCAACTGTATTCAAATTTTGCTTCATCTTTAGGTTCGTAGTTGGCTGTATCTAGATAATTAACTCCACATTCCAGGCATGCATCCATTATTGTCAAATCTTGATATGGAAGAGCTACATTGATTACCAATTCCGGCTTAAACTCATTAAACAGAGCAACAAGTTCGGGTACGCTATCAGCATCTACTTGAGCTGTTTTGATATCAACTCCAGTACGTTTCTTCACATCTTCTGCAATAACATCGCATTTGCTTTTTGTGCGGCTAGCCAACATAATTTCAGTGAAAACATCATTGTTTTTTGCTACTTTGTTAGCAACAACTGTTCCTACACCACCCGCACCGATGATTAATACTTTTCCCATTTTAATAATTTATGTTTAATATGCATTATTAATTAATATCATAATTATGGAATTGCGTAATGTTTGCGACATAAGTCAAAGAAACATTAGACGTTACTCCTCTAATAGATATCTTCACTGCACAAATATACAATAAAAATATTGAAATACTTTTTGTTTTTAATTATCAGATTATTTATTCATTTCTTATTATCTCATGATAATTATCATTCAATTACATCTAATATCTAGATATAAGTTTATAATAAAGTTTATTTAAGAAATCAATTTCTCTCTGAAGTATCAAAACTTGTATCTTTGTTTTTATTAATCTATAAAATAAGAATATGGACGAAGAAAAAATTCAACAAATAACGCAGTCAACAAGCGTGATTAGTGAGTGGTCAAAAGCTTTTCTTAGTGGTATTGGAGTTTCAGGGCAATTACTTGATATAATAAATTTACTATTTCTAATTGGAATAACAGTAGTAATTGTTTTACTTATATATCACATAACTCGTTATATCTTGAGAAGTGTTTTTGATAAAATGGCTCAAATATCCAAGATGTCATATCTAAAACATTTAAGAGAACGTCGTTTCCCGCACTATCTTTCAATGATTATCCCCTATAGTTTGGTTAGAGGAGCAATCCCTATTGTTTTTGAGTTATACCCATCATTGGCAAGCATTGGTATTAAGGCTGCCGATATTTATTTAGTGTTTTATGTGATATGGCTTCTTATGTCAGCTGTAAAAGCATTCGGTGATTCTCTAAAAGTTAAAGATCAGCTTAAAGACAAGCCAATTGATAGTTATATACAGGTTGTCAGTATATTCTTCTATTTTATTGCTTTCATTATTCTTTTCTCAATATTAACAGGACAAAAACCAATGTATTTTATAACGGGTATGGGTGCTGCGTCAGCAATTCTACTGTTAGTATTTAAAGATACCATTATGGGGTTTGTGGCAAGCATACAAGTTTCGGCCAACGATATGGTTCGTATTGGAGATTGGATTACTATGCCTAAATATGATGCTGATGGTGATGTTATTCAGATTACTCTTACTACTGTTAAGATTAGGAACTTTGATAAAACAATAACCACAATTCCACCTTATGCTTTGGTTTCTGAGTCATTTCAAAATTGGCGAGGTATGCAGGAAAATGGTGGAAGAAGATTGAAGCGTTCAGTTTTTATAAAGCAATCCTCTATCAGATTTATCGAAAGTGAAGAGTTGTCACGTTTTAAAGATATACAAATAATTGCAGACTACATTAATTCAAAAACGGAGGAAATTAATAGATATAATGAAAAGGTAAATGCTGATAAGTCTATAGCTATAAATGGACGAAATTTGACAAATATGGGATTGTATAGAGCTTACATTCAAAAATACTTGCAAGATCATCCCGGTGTGCATAATGAAATGACAACAATGGTGAGACAATTGCAGCCCGTCTCAAAAGGACTTCCTTTAGAATTGTACTTTTTTACTTCTACAATTAAATGGTTGGAGTATGAAGGAATTGTTTCGGATATATTTGATCATATAACTGCAACAGCAAAATACTTTGATTTAGATCTATTTGAAGATGTTTCAAATCCTATTATTCTGAATTCAGCAAGTGAGTAATCTTTTTGAGCTTTTTGCATTAAATGTTTTCTTATCTTTGCCGAGCTAAAAATAAAGCGAAATAAAATCACAATGTAAATTGCAACAATATTTTAAAAACAAGTTTCTATGTTTGAGTTTCTTGATGTTTATCCGTGGTTATTGCCTATCATGATATTCTTTGGAAGAATATTTGATGTTTCTTTAGGTACTCTTAGAATTATTTTTGTGTCGAAGGGAGAAAAGTATAAAGCACCATTAATAGGCTTTTTCGAGGTTTTTATTTGGGTGGTTGTTATTTCTCAGATTCTGTCCAGAGCCAATGACTTTGTAGCATATCTATCTTATGCGGGTGGTTATGCCACTGGTAATTATGTTGGAATATTGTTAGAAAAGCGTATTGCTTATGGAATTGTATTATGTAGAATTTATACGCAAAAAAATGGCTTTGATCTTATTCAACGTTTAAGTGCATTAAATTATGGAGCTACAATGACTCACGGTAAAGGCTCAACAAATGAGATAGATATCATTGAAACTGTTATCGATCGTAAGGAGATGAAAAAGCTGGAAAAAGTTCTTGTTGGTTTTGACAATAATATCTTTTATGTAGTTGAGGATGTCAGAACTAAGCAAAATGGTATTTTCCCCGAGCGTAGAAATATACTTTCAAGATGGAGAGTGGGGAAGTAATATAGCTTCCAGAATGTCTGATATTAACAAATCAAAATTCATATTATTTGTTGTCTTGGGAGAATATCCTAAGACAACGATAGCTGTTTCTTGTTCGGGGAGAATGAATATTCTTTGACCATCATGTCCATGACAAGAATACATGCTTTCAGGCGCAGAGGGCAATATCTTTGAAAGATTTAGCCAAAATGAAGCTCCATATTCTCCATTGCTGTCAGAAGTGATACTTGTTGAGTAATCAATCCAGTTTTCAGGTAAAATCTGTTCACCATTAAAATAGCCGTTATTGAGATATAACAATGCAAATCTGGCATAATCTCTAGCTGTAGCGTAAATATACGATGAGCCTACTTGATTACCGGTTTCATCAAGTTCAAATACGGCATTAGGCATACCAATTTTATTGAATAGCTGTTCATTAGCATATCTATAGTATTTGTTATCATCAGCTATTTTATCACGTAAAACCTTATTTACTATATTAGTGGAGCCGGAAGAGTAGTACCATTTTTCGCCGGGTGTGTTTTCTAATTTTTTTTCTGCTGCATATTTGGCAAAATCCTCTTCGCAATGAAGCATAACTGTAACATCCGAACGATTTCCATAATTCTCATTCCATTTTAGTCCGCTCTGCATTCTCAACAAGTCATTAACCGTGATATTCTCTCTTTTGTCATCACTCCATTCAGGAAAATTGATAGGTGAGTATATGTCAAGACCCTCGTTTTTAACTACAACTCCGGTTAAGGCATTTGTGAAGCTTTTTGCCATAGACCAAGATAAAAGGCGAGTATCTTTATTAATTCCTTGATTATATCCTTCTATAATCGGAATTCCTTTATGGGTCACGATAAATGCAAATGCATGCCCGCCATATTTATTTTCATTGATGAGCCTGTCTTTAATTTCTGTCAGAGCATTAATATCAGCTCCTGTCTCCACTTTTGGAATAATATTGCCCATTGGCCATAAGATAGTATCTTGATTGTATGGTATCTGAAATAATGGCAAATTATTATTGAATAAATCTTCATTTTTTACTAAAGAGCATCCATATCCTTCTCTGTATTTAGCTACAGATTTTCCCCATAAGAACTTACTGGTTACACTTTTATTAGCATAATCAATTTTGTTTTTGGTATATTTTATAAATGAGAAGTTTAGGTCAAGTGCTTCTACATCCTCTTGGGACCTATTTGAGACAAAAACCGCAGAGGCAAGATTTTTTGCTGCATATCCGGTAATTATTGGCATTAATGAATTCAGATATAAAGTAGCTCCAATTAATAATGCAACAGATAGAGCTAATAATCCATATTTTATTCGGTTTAAATTTTTCATATTCTTTTAGCTTCTTGCCAAATTTGCTCTAATTCCTCTAGAGATGTATCTTTAAGTGTTTTGCCCATTTCATTTATCTTGTTTTCCATATAATTGAAACGATAAATGAATTTTTGATTGGTTCTTTCAAGTGCATTGTCAGGATTGACCCCATATAAACGGGCAGCATTAATAATACTGAAAAGCATATCTCCAAATTCTGCTTCAATATTATCTTCATGCATGTTTTCAATTTCAACTTCAAGTTCGCTTAGTTCTTCTTTCACTTTTCCCCATACATCATTACGCTTATTCCAGTCAAATCCGGAATTGCGAGCTTTATCTTGTATCCGATATGCTTTCACCATAGATGGCAATGAAGAAGGAACACCTTCAAGAACGGTTTTATTACCACCTTTTTCTTTGAGCTTAATCTCTTCCCATGACTTTTCAACTTCTCCTGCCGTGTTAGTCGTTTTATCTCCAAAAACATGTGGATGTCTAAAGATAAGCTTGTCGCATATTGCATTGCTGACATCAGCTATATCGAATGCTTGTTTCTCCTCACCAATTTTAGCATAAAATACTACATGAAGCAATAAGTCCCCAAGTTCTTTCTTTATCTCATCATTATCGTTGTTAATTATCGCCTCGGCAAGCTCGTATGTTTCTTCTATTGTGTTCGCTCTAAGGCTCTCGTTAGTTTGCTCTCTATCCCAGGGGCATTTAATTCTTAGTTCCTCCATAACATCTAGCAGACGTTCAAAGGCCTCTAGTTTTTGTTGCTTATTATTCATGTCTTATTATTGTAAAAAAATACCGATAAAAAAGTGCACTCACTTCGTTTATCGGTATTCTATTATTGATAATTATTTTTATCTAAAAATATTCGGAATGCTATTTTTTGAAATTTGAAGTTCCGGTATTTAGGAATTGAATGTATTTGCTTACATCCTCATCATAAGCGTAAGAAGGGCTGATTACTTTTCCGTCAGTATCTAAAGCTATATAGTAAGGCTGAGCATTAGCACCAAACTTGTGACGTTGCAGATAGCTCCATTTGTCACCAATTGTTTTTAGCTTTGTTGTCTTACCATTTTCTTCTACTTCTATTATCTCCGGTAATCTGGTTTTGTCGTCAACCATTAAAGTGATTAATACATAGTCATTTTCAAGAATGCTTTTTACTCTGGCATCTGTCCATACAGAAGCTTCCATTTTTCTACAATTCACACATCCATATCCTGAGAAGTCTATTAAGACTGGTTTGTTGACTTGCTTGGCATAGGCCATTCCACTTTCATAATCCATAGACTTGGCCTCAACAGATCCATCATACAGATTAAAGTCTTGCGTATACATTGGTGGTGCAAATGCGCTAATAGATTTAAGCGGAGCACCCCAAAGACCGGGAACCATATAAATTGCAAATGCAAATGAGATGATAGCCATAAATAGCCTTGGAACAGAAACGTAAGGTAAGTCGCTATCATGTGGTAGTTTTAGCTTGCCTAACAGATATAGTCCAAGTAATGCAAATATAACAA
>CAZHWC010000009.1:42976-45518 GCA_964535975.1 uncultured Proteiniphilum sp.
TGTGGTAGTTTTAGCTTGCCTAACAGATATAGTCCAAGTAATGCAAATATAACAATCCACAATACTAAGAATGTTTCTCTGTCAAGAATTCTCCATCCGTATGCAAGGTCTGCAACTGATAAGAATTTAAGAGCAAGAGCTAATTCTAAAAATCCTAGTACTACTTTCACTGAGTTTAACCATCCGCCCGATTTAGGCATGCTTTCTAGCCAAGATGGGAATATTGCAAAGAAACTGAATGGGATTGCCAACGCTAATGCAAAACCAAACATACCAATAGCCGGTGCTATAATATTGCCTGTAGTGGCAGTCTCTACTAGCAAAGTGCCAATAATTGGACCAGTACATGAAAAAGATACAAGAGCTAACGTAAATGCCATGAAAAATATGCTTAGCATACCCGTTGTCGTATCAGCTTTGGCGTCCATCTTGTTTGTCCAAGAAGCCGGCAATACTAAATCAAATGCTCCAAAGAATGATATTGCGAAGAATACCAATAATGCAAAGAATATAATATTAAATACAGCGCTTGTTGATAAATCATTTAGTGCGCTTGCACCAAATATACCTGTTATTGTTAATCCTAATAGTACATATATTACTATAATGGATACACCATAAATTATAGCATCAGATATGGCTTTCTTACGATTGGCTTTATTTCTTTTTAGAAAGAAACTTACTGTCATAGGAATTAGTGGCCACACACATGGAGTTACCAGTGCAATTAAACCACCAATAAATCCGGCTATTAGAATCCACCAAAGAGATTTTCCATCAACGCTCCCCTTCATACCGTATTCTCTCAGCTCATCAATAACCGGAGTCCATAATGGATTGCTACTTAAATTTGACGTGTCTGTAGAAACATTTATAGGAGCAACATTTTCAGTTTCGGCATCTTCTACTTCTGCGTCATCCTCTAATGTTTCGGCAGTAACTTCCTCACCAGGTATTATTTTTGTAGCTTCTACTGCATCTTTAGATTCAGTAGTATTTGCAGGCGATTTTGCTGCTGCTATAGTCTTTGGCAGTTTAGACGCATCAAAAGAGAAGTCTACTGGCAGTGGTGGAGTACAATTGCTGTCGTCACAAGCTTGTGCTCTTACGTCACCTTCTATTTTAAATTTATCTTTATTGGTAATTTTAATTCGTTGCGCAAATTTGGCTGAATTATCAAATGTGCCGACATTCATTCCGAATATATCGTCATATTTTACTACAGCTTTTTTACCTGAGGCTTGGAACTTACCTACTAATTCTGCACCTTCCAAAACATCAAAGCTGATTGCGGTTGGAAATGGTCCGCCATCAGGGATTTCTGAGTCGTACATGTGCCATCCGTCTTGAATTGTAGCGTCAGCTACTAATTCAATTTCTCCGTTGCCTTTGTCCTGAATTGAGAACTTCCATTCAATTACGTCTTGAGAATAAACGTGAATGAGGGCAAATAGGAATAAAACTAATGTGAGAACTTTTTTCTTGTTCATTATTACTTAATGTGGTTTTATGATTTTAGTCAACAAAGATAATGAATTTAATTAACCGAGCTAATATTCAATTACAAATTAAATTAAAAAGTGTACATGTATGTTTTTTCATTATTTTCCAACCTTTTCAATTCTCGCATCATTACTGCTTTTATGGTTTTTTTTGCAACAAAATGTCTCTTTGATGGAGAAAAGTCTTTTTGCTATGTTAAATATATTAAGGTATGATATTTTTTTGTAATTTTGCCCTCATTACTCGATAGTGTGTTTACAACATTCGTTTTGTCAATCTTAGTATTAAAATATTGACAATCCTGCACAATTTCGAAGCTATATTTTCATATGAATTAATATAGACATTACATTATATATTCAATCTAAATGGATAAATCAATCAAAAAAGTTATTTTACTTGGTTCAGGGGCTCTTAAGATAGGGCAAGCCGGTGAGTTTGACTATTCTGGATCACAGGCTCTGAAGGCCTTACGTGAGGAGGGTATTGAAACGATACTTATTAACCCCAATATTGCAACAATTCAAACATCAGAGGGCGTAGCGGATACAGTTTATTTTCTTCCGATTACGCCCTTTTTTGTTGAGAAGGTTATCAAGAAAGAAAAGCCAGATGGTATTTTGTTGGCTTTTGGTGGTCAGACTGCTCTAAATTGTGGTACAGAGTTGTATCAAAATGGTATATTAGAGAAATATGATGTAAGAGTTTTGGGTACATCTGTAGAGGCTATAATGGTTACTGAAGACAGAGATCTGTTTGTGAAAAAGCTCGATGAAATTGGTGCTAAAACTCCAATCTCACAAGCTGTTGAAAGTATGGATGAAGCTCTAAAAGCTGCTGAAGAGATAGGTTTTCCTGTGATGGTTCGTTCGGCATATACCCTTGGCGGAATGGGTTCTGGAATATGTGACAATGTAGAAGACTTCAAAGTATTGTGTGATAATGCTTTTTCATTTTCAAATCAAATTCTTGTAGAGGAGAGTCTAAAGGGTTGGAAAGAAATAGAATTTGAAGTAATTAGAGATAAGAATGACCATTG
>CAZHWC010000010.1:0-22136 GCA_964535975.1 uncultured Proteiniphilum sp.
CAATCAGATTTGCAGACGCGGATATACTGTTAAGGACAAAGATGGTGATATCGAGCTTGATATTGAAAATGAATATATCATGTCGCCAAAGGATTTAAAAACCATTCATTTTATGAATAAGATGATGGATGCCGGAGTGAGGGTATTCAAGATTGAGGGTCGTGCCCGTGGTCCTGAATATGTCAGCATTGTTACTTCATGCTACAAGGAGGCTGTGAAGGCTTATATTGATGGCACTTTTGAAGAAGAAAAGATAGATGTTTGGAATGAGAAACTAGCGACAGTGTTCAATCGTGGATTTTGGGATGGATATTACCTTGGTCAACGACTTGGAGAATGGACGCACAGATATGGCTCGGGTGCTACCAAACGCAAAGTGTATATAGGTAAGGCTGTGAAGCATTTCACAAACATAGGCGTAACTGAGTTTTTGGTTGAGGCTCAATCAATCAGCGAAGGGGAAGAATTGCTGATTACCGGCCCAACTACCGGGGCAATTTTCCTTACTGCCGAGGATATGCGTGTGGACTTGAATCCTGCGAGTGAGGTTGCAAAGGGAGAGAGCTTTTCAATTAAGACTGCTGAGAAAATTCGTCCCAACGACCAGCTTTATAAAATGGTTGTTGCCAATAGGCGGGGCACTGCTCACGAAAGATAGTAGGTTATTATATTATATATGGCTCGTTCTCAATAACATGTTTGTGTTATTTTGAACGAGCTTTTTGTTTGAGGGCTTGTGATAATTTATTAAATTGCAACTTTTAGTGCTTATGTTAAACAAATTAACCAGAAAATTATGAAAAGAGAAATTGTTTTATCTGTTGCAGTAATGACTACGTTCTTGTTTGCTTGCCAAAATCCTGCGGAACGACAAAAAGAATTGAATTTAGAAGATGAAAAGGTAAGAGGCGAGATAGTTTTTGATGATTATGGCGGCACGCCACTAGTAATTAATATTGAGGATTATACTCTGGAAAATGAATTATTTAGAAGGTCTATTTGGACAGGAGAGTTCTTTCAGCTAACTGTCATGTCTATTCCCGTTGGTGGAGAAGTAGGCCTGGAAATGCATGATGATGTTGAACAGTTTTTACGTGTAGAAGAAGGTGAAGCGCGTGTGATGATGGGGGATTATGAAGATAGTTTGGACTTTATAAAAGATGCAAGTGATGATGACATAATATTAGTCCCTGCAGGTAAATGGCATAATATTATAAATATTGGTACTGAGCCACTGAAGCTATATTCAATTTATGCAAAGCCAGAACATGCTTTTGGAACGGTTCACAAAGATAAAGCAGAGTCTGATGCAGATCATCACCATTAATATCTGCTATCTTATTGCGCCCACACAAACTCTTTGATTTTAGGATTGTGCTTTAATTCATTTTTCAATACGTTTAATACCTCTACATCTCTACATCTAAGTTTGTAGTGACAAGACAAGTGATCTGAGTATTTTTCGATTCTGAATGATTGTATCTGGATGTCTTTGTCTGTAGTAAGGTTGTTGGCAACTTCATAATCATCTTCGCTGATTCCTGTAACCACTTTCAGTGATATATGATTAAATCGTTTTGAAAATCTTCGCTCCAGCGGATGCAATGCCCACAGTATCACTAGGGCAATAGCCGTGGTGGCAGCAGCTGCAACATACATTCCTCCGCCCGTGGCAAGGCCAATTGCGGCAACGGTCCACAAGCCTGCGGCGGTGGTTAGCCCCCTTACGGTGCCTTGTTTTAGAAATAGAATAGCACCTGCACCAATAAAACCTATACCGCTCACCACCTGCGCTGCCACACGTGATGGGTCGAGGTCCACATTCTCTGTGCCCAGTATGTCGCTAAACCCAAATGCCGAAACAATCATAATCAGGCAGGCACCAACAGACACCATCATATGGGTTCGCATACCTGCTGCCCAGTCTATGCGTTCTCTTTCAAGTCCTATTAATGCTCCAAATATAGATGCAATTACTAATCTTAATAATATTTCGTAAGTAGTTATCATGTTTGTAGTTGTTTCTATTTCTAACCTTTATAAAAATGAATTGTTCATTTATCCTTATAATAAAGGGGTGAAGTCACAATTCGACTCACCCCCTATCAAATTGCTATAAGTTATAAATATCTTAATCTTCCAGGAAGTTAGGATACATATAGTCGGTTGGCGTCACAAATGTTTCTTTAATTGTTTGTGGCGATACCCATCTC
Organism: uncultured Proteiniphilum sp.; assembly: GCA_964535975.1. Lineage (GTDB taxonomy): Bacteria > Bacteroidota > Bacteroidia > Bacteroidales > Dysgonomonadaceae > Petrimonas. Next base: position 2,214 of record CAZHWC010000010.1, read on the forward strand.
AATAGGTTGAAGATAGAACCCGCTTTGTCGTTGGTGCCCGATCCGCGTCCGCCGCCAAATGGCTGCTGGTCAACTACCGCTCCCGTTGGCTTGTCATTGATATAGAAGTTGCCCGCAGTATGAGTCAGGCAAGTTGTCATATGCTCAATGCTTGCTCTGTCGGCCGAGAAAATGGCACCCGTTAGTGCATAGTCGGTAGTCTTATCTAATATCTCCATTGTTTCGTCAATCTTGTCAGGCTCGTAAACATATACTGTGAGGATAGGACCAAACAGCTCTTCCTTCATTGTATAGAAGTCGGGTGTGCTTGATAAGATAACGGTTGGATGAATAAAGTATCCTTCTGATTTGTCATATGTTCCTCCAAATACAATTTCTGCTTCGTTAGATGCTTTCACGTCGTCGACAACTTTTGCAAGTTTGTCAAACGATTCTTCATCAATCACAGCGTTTACAAAATTGGTGAAGTTATCAACAGGACCGGTTTTGATTTTAGCAAGATCTTCGCCCATATATTTCTTCACATCCTCCCATATGTTTGATGGAATATAGGCGCGCGATGCTGCCGAACATTTTTGTCCCTGATACTCAAATGCACCACGTGTTAGTGCGGTTGCCACTTGCTTGGGGTTTGCTGTGTGGTCGGCAAAAACGTAGTCTTTTCCGCCGGTTTCGCCCACTATGCGCGGATATGATTTGAATTTCTCCATATTGTTGGAGATAGTTTTCCACATACCGTTAAACACTCCTGTGGAGCCGGTGAAGTGCAATCCTGCAAATTCTCTGTGATTAAATATAACATCAGCTGCTTCTCTTCCGCCCACATACACAAGGTTGATAACTCCATCGGGCAGTCCTGCTTCTTTCAACACTTTCATTATCAGGTTGGCAGAGTAGGCTGCTGTTTTAGATGGCTTCCACACAATTGTGTTGCCCATCAGTGCCGGAGCTGCGCCCAGGTTGCCTGCAATGGCAGTGAAGTTGAATGGTGTAAGTGCAAAAACAAATCCTTCTAGCGGACGCCATACAGTTCTGTTCCATACGCCGGGCGACGAACTTGGTTGCATTGCGTACAGGTCGTACATGTTTTTGACGTTATATCTGTAGAAGTCAACCAGCTCGCACACAGCATCAATCTCAGATTGGAACGCATTCTTTGATTGTCCAATCATTGTCACTGCATTAAATTCTGCACGATATGGTCCTGCAATCAGATCTGCTGCTTTTAGAAATATTGCCGCTCTGCTCTCCCAGTTCATGGCTTCCCATGCCGGTTTTGCTTTTAGGGCTGCATCTATTGCCAGTTGCACGTGCGTCTTGTCGCCCTGGTGGTAGTATCCTAACAGGTGCTTGTGATTGTGAGGTGGTCTAATGTCAAACAGATTGTTGGTTCTCACTTCTTTGCCGTCGATAATCATTGGCAGATCTAAACCGCCTTTGTTTAGTTCTGCAAGTTTTGCTTGTAGGTTTTTTCTTTCCGGTGTTCCCGGAGCATAGCTCAATACGGGTTCGTTTTTTACTACTGGTAATCTATAAACTCCTTTCGGCATAAATAAAGTTGTTTTTTTATGGTTTATACATATGTTAAGTAGCACAAATATACAAATAAAAGGTTGGAACACTCGTTAAAATGAGAAATAATCTTATTTTTGTGAAAAATCTAAATACTCAAAATAAATATGTACACACAACTTGCGAATATTGACTTCAGCAACACAGAGGTTGCCTTTAAAAACAAAACCAACTCGGAGCTGCGACAAGCCCATATGTTATTTAAGGTGATGAACAATAACTTTATGGTTAATATGGGTAAGCACATGGTTAACTTTGCCTTCTCTATTCATTTTCCTGTGGATGGAATTATTCGTAAAACAATTTATCGTCATTTCGTTGGAGGAACATCTATATCCGATTGTGCCAAGACTATTAATAAGCTTGCTGAAAGAAATGTTGGGGCTATTCTTGATTTTGCCGTTGAGGGTGAAGAAGAGGACGCACTGTTTGACGAGACATGCAAAGAGGTTCTGAGAACAATTGAGCTTGCAAAAGACAATAAAAACATACCATTCAGCGCATTTAAAATTACGGGTATCGGTCGCTTCCTGGTTTTGGCAAAGAAGAGTGATCAAGTGGAGCTTTGCAAACAAGAAGAGGACGAACTTGATCGTATTTATAAAAGAGTTGACACCATTTTTAAACGAGGGTATGAGTTGGGAGTGCCCGTATTGATAGATGCTGAGCATTCGTGGATTCAGCCTATACTGGATGAGATGGTGTTGGACATGATGAGGAAATATAACAAGGAGAAAGCAATTGTGCAAAACACATATCAGATGTATCGCCATGATGCTATAAAGAGATTGAAGGAGCATCATGAGATTTCATTGAAGGAGGGTTTTAAATTTGGTTTGAAAATAGTTCGTGGTGCTTATATGGAAATTGAGCGTTCGCGTGCAGAGTCAATTGGTTATCCTTCTCCAATTCATGCCGACAAACCGGCAACGGACAAAGATTTTGATGAAATAATACGCTACTTTATAAAACATATTGATACTATCAATTTTATGGTGGCAACTCACAATGAGTATAGCTCTCAGCTTCTTGCAACACTTATAGAAGAGAACAACTTGCCAAAAAATCATCCTAATATCTATTTTTCACAGCTATATGGTATGAGCGATCATATTACTTTTAATTTGTCTGAAAAGGGGTATAATGTTGTTAAATATGTTCCTTATGGAAAAGTGAGAACTATGATGCCTTATCTGTTTAGACGTGTTGAAGAGAATACTTCAGTAAGGGGGCAGTCAAGCCGCGAGCTAAGTATGATAGAGCAGGAAATAAAACGAAGAAAGAGCAAATAGAATCCTTATTATTATAATCTTTTTGAGTCGGTCACGAACATGAATGCTTGTGGCGCAAAGGTTTTTGTGCCATTCTTAAACGTGAACAGCAGTTGTGCAAAATTTTCACTGTCTGTCACTTTAGTGAATGCTTGTCCGGCAAACTTTTTCCTATGATTCACAGTCGTGAACGTGAGCTTTACAAAGTTTTTGGTACCATTCACAGTCGTGAATTATAAATTAGAAAACATTTGGGCACTTTTCATGACTGTGAATCGTAGGTTTTGAACTGTTTTGTGCGCTTCACAGTTGTGAGCCGCATCAAATATTTACTTTTGTTAGGAAAAATGGTCGTGAACTACATGTAAAAACTTATTTTAGCACCATCCACAGTCGTGAACGAGAGCAAATAAAACGGCAGATTACAATTCACGTTCGTGAAAGGTACATAATAAAACCTTTTGGTACCTTTCACGACTGTGAATTTTGAATTTGCGTTAATTTGATTAACAATCACTAGGTATTTGTATAATAAATGTAATCAAATATGCCTTTCACGAGTGGTAAGTAACACCAATACATCTGAAATGTTGTGTTCACAGACGTGGACACCACTAAAACATGTCGAAATATGCTTTTCACAGTCATGAATTATGACGAAGCAAAACTTTTACCGGCGTTCACATTCGTGAATCATAGGTTTTTCGCCAAATCGTCAAAATAAACAATTGTTAGCATATTTGTATTTGTTTGTAATATTATAAATCCAACAGCACCTTTTCTGCATTGCTATTGCCAAAAAGCATATCTGCAGGATTTTCCAAAAGTTGTTTTACTCTTACAAGGAAGCTCACAGACTCGCGCCCGTCAATAATGCGATGGTCGTATGACAATGCAACATACATCATGGGGCGTGCCACTATCTCGCCATCAATAACAACCGGACGCTCAAGTATATTGTGCATTCCTAATATTGCTGACTGTGGTGGATTGATAATTGGGGTTGACATCATCGAGCCAAACACTCCTCCGTTGGTAACGGTGAATGTGCCTCCGCTCATTTCGGGAATCGACAGTTTGCCCTTGCGTGCTTTATCTGCTACTTCCATTATTGCCTTTTCAATGTCTGCAAGACTCAGGCTTTCCACATTTCTTATTACCGGAACCATTAATCCTTTTGGTGTGCTCACTGCCACAGAGATGTCAGCATAGTCATATGAGACCATGTTCTCGCCATCAATCATTGAGTTTACAGCAGGATACTCTTTCAGAGCTATTGCACATGCTTTTAGGAAGAACGACATCATGCCCAGTTTTATACCATGTTTTTCAACAAAGGCGGGTTGATGTTTTTTTCTGATATCCATTATCGGTTTCATGTTCACCTCGTTAAAAGTGGTGAGCATTGCCGTCTCATTCTTAACAGATACCAGCCTTTCGCTTAGCTTGCGTCGCAAAGCACTCATTCTGCTAGTTTCGGAGTTGCGGCTTGGAGGGGTTTTCATTCCAATTGCATTGCCGGGTATGTTTTGAGCATTTAATACTGCCTCTATGTCTGAGCGTTTTAGACGACGCAATCCATTTATCACATCATCTATCGACAGATCGTTTTCATCCATAAGCAACTGAGCAACAGGCGTAATTTTTACCTTCTCGTCTTGCTTTGCTTCTTCTGCAACGGGTGTTTCTTTCTTGGGCTCCTCCTTTTTGGGCTCTTCTTGTGTAGGAGGGGTTTGTTCTGCCGGCTTCTCGTGCTCCTCTTCTTGTGGTGCTGCGGAAGTGTCGATTGTGCAAGCTACTGCTCCCACTTCCACACTTTCGCCCTCCGATACTTTAATTGATATTTTGCCTGAATCGTTTGCGACTAAGGTAAGAGTGGCCTTTTCGGACTCCAGTTCTGCTACTTCTGTGTCTCGTTTTACAATATCTCCATCGGCAACAAGCCATTTGTATATCTCAACGTGAGTTATTGATTCACCGGGACTTGGTATTTTAATTTCTACTATTGACATAATATCTTGTTGTTTATTATTTATTTCATCGCTTCATCAATTATAAGAGCTTGGTTTACTTTGTGAAGTGCTGTTAGTCCTTCTGAAGTAACTCCGCTTGGCGGACGGCTTATTATCTGCAAATTGCAGTTGTTGAGCTGATACTTCACAAACATTGCTCCTCCCATATTCAGGGGCTCTTCTTGCACCCACACAATCTCCACATTGTCGTTATAGTTTTTAAGAAGTTCGTCAATTTGTTTTTGTGGAAATGGGTAAAGTTGCTCAACTCTTATAATTGACACGTGCTCGGCATTTTTTTCTTTTCGAGCTGCATTAAGCTCATAATAGATTTTTCCTGAACACATAATCAGCTTAGTAACTTTAGCGAATGATTTTACATCTTTGTCTTCAATTACTTCCATGAAGCCACCTTCGGTGAAGTCGGCCAAAGTGGATGTACACTCCGGATGACGTAACAGACTCTTTGGCGTGAATGCTATTAGCGGCACTCTGATATCTCTGTGCAACTGGCGGCGCAGTGCATGGAAGTGATTTGCCGGAGTGGTGGAGTTTACAACCTGTAGGTTGTAGTTGGCACACAGAATAAGGAATCTCTCTATTCTACCGCTTGAGTGTTCGGCACCCTGTCCCTCATATCCGTGAGGAAGGAATAGTACTAATCCTGATTTGATGCCCCATTTTTCTTTTGCAGATGAGATGTATTGGTCAACGATTACTTGTCCAACGTTGAAAAAGTCGCCAAATTGCGCCTCCCAAATAGTGAGCCCGTTTGGTTGTGAAAGAGCATAACCATACTCAAAGCCAAGTATTCCGTATTCGTTTAGCGGGGAGTTGTGTACTTTGACTCTTGCCTGTTCTACTCCAAGATTATTGAGTGGGTAATACTTTTCTTCTCCGTCTTCGGTAATAATTTCTGCGTGTCGGTGCGAGAATGTTCCCCTTTCCACATCCTGACCGCTTAATCTCACCGGAAACTGTTCTGCCGAAAGTGTTGCATATGCCATCAGCTCACCCATAGCCCAGTCATACTTGTCGTGGTCTATCATTTCCGATCGCTGAGCAAATAGTTTTACCGTTTTGTTGTAAAAGTTTTTGCCTTCGGGTAGTGTGGTTATGTTTTTTGCAAGTTTCAGGAATGTCTCCTTTGATACCTTTGTTTCAACAGGAGTTTCGAAGTCATCTGCTTTTGGCAAGCGTATGTCTTTATACTCCTCTTCAAGGAAAGGTTGTATGTTTATCTTTGTGCTGTTTGATGAAGCATCGTAGCACTTATCCAAATCACTGCGGAATTTGTCAAGTCTCTCTTCGTATTCTTTTTGTGTTAATACGCCTTGAGCAATTAGTTTTCCGGCATAAATGTCACGAGGATTTTTGTGCTTCGCAATGATGTCATACAGTTTTGGCTGAGTGAAGCGTGGTTCGTCTCCTTCGTTGTGCCCATATTTTCTGTATGAAAGCAAATCAATAAACACGTCGATATTGAATTTCTGACGGAACTCTAATGCCAACTTTGCCACAAACACCATTGCTTCTGTGTCATCTCCATTGACGTGGAAAACGGGTGAGTGTGTAACCTTTGCCACGTCTGTGCTGTATGTGCTTGAGCGTGCCTGCAGATAGTTGGTGGTGAAGCCAACCTGGTTGTTGACAACAATGTGTATTGTTCCGCCTGTCTTATATCCTTCTAATTTTGAAAACTGTAGAGTTTCATAAACTATGCCTTGCCCGGCTATTGCTGCATCACCATGAATAAGTATTGGCAATACTTCGTTGTATTTATAATCGTGCTTGTTTTCAATGTTGGCTCTTGCCATACCCTGAATAACGGGGTCAACGGCTTCGAGATGCGATGGGTTGGGTGTGAGTGTTAGTGCCACCTTTCTTCCGTCATAGTCGATAACGTTGTTATATCCAAGATGGTATTTCACGTCTCCATGAATTATTACTTCATCATAGTTTTGTGCAATAAACTCCTTGAATACTTGCGTGTAGGGCTTTCGCATGATGTTTGTTAGCACATTAAGCCTGCCTCTGTGTGGCATTCCGATAAGGATGTTGCTAACATCAAACTTGCTGCCATGTGCCACAATGGCGTCTAGCGCAGGTATAAGGCTTTCTGATCCTTCAAGTGAAAATCGTTTTTGTCCCACAAACTTGCGGTGAAGGTAATCTTCAAAGCCCGATGCTTCGATAAGGCTGTCAAGTATATGCAGCTTTTCATTTTTGCTGAGGTTTTCCTGATTTTTACTTCCTTCCATCTTTTCCTGAAGCCACTGCACAATTTCGGGTTTGGTCATATATCGGTATTCAACACCTATTGACTTGCAGTATGTTTCGTCAAGATGGTTTATAATTTCTCGAAGTGTGGCTTTTCCAATCCCAATTTCATTACCCGCCTCAAATGTGGTGTCTAGATCCTCTTCGCTTAGGTTGAAGTTCTTGATATCAAGTGTGGGAGAGTAGGTTCGGCGTGTACGCACCGGATTGGTCTTGGTAAATAAATGCCCTCTTCGTCTGTATCCTGAAATAAGGTTCATTACATTGATTTCCTTAGATGGGATGCTTGTTGCAGAAACAGCTGTGCTTGTTCCTGGTTTTGAGGGAAAGTGCTTTGTTGCTAAATCAAAGCCTTGAAAGAAAAATCGAAAGCTTTCGTCTACACTGTCGGGGTTTTCTTTGTACTTGCTGTAAAGTTCTTCAATGGCTCCTATGTCCATGTAGTTAAACTTGTCTTGGGTATTCATATAGGCAAATTATCATTAAGTTATTCTAACCATAAAGATGATGAATTTGTTCAGAATATCCTACTTAATTGAGTTAAATGTTTGACTTAGAGATATTGTCTATATGTCAGTGTTAAATCCTATCACAAAAAATAGGGATTTCACTATTTGTTTTAAGTGAAATCCCTATACTATATATTGCTTAAAAGCTTGCTGCTTAGTCTGCTACTTTATTTCCCATATATGTGAGTTTTTCATCACAAAGTCGGTAAAGTTTTTAGCTGTTGACTTTGCCTGAACCTCTTCTATTTTCTTTTCAAGTTCGCTGTCGTATGTAAGAGTTTCAACGGAGCGAATTACTCCAAGAGCCACGGGTAGCTCATTCATCTCGCCCATAAGGCTAAGTTTGGTGTGAAGAGTGTTGTCTTCCATATTTGCATCATGTGTCAGAATATCATCAATGGTATATCCATCTTCACCAATTGTTACGGCTTTGAGATTCCACCCATCCAGCACCAGACCTTTGTTATTGTCCTCGCCAAATATCATCTTTTGACCATGCTTTAGCAAAATTGTTCTTTCTGCTTTCCATGTTCTGTCGGCAATTTTGTTGTGTATGCCATCGTTGAAAATAATGCAGTTCTGCAAAACCTCAATAACTGATGTGCCTTTGTGCTTGCCTGCCAGTTTCATAATTTCGGTGGTATTCTTCATGTCCACATCAATAGCGCGGGCAAAGAATGTGCCTCTTGCTCCGAAGCATAGTTCAGATGGGCGGAATGGGTCTTCAACCGTGCCGTGGGGTGATGACTTTGAAACGAAACCTCGATCTGAGGTTGGCGAGTATTGTCCTTTAGTTAATCCGTATATCTTGTTATTGAAAAGGATAATATTGATGTCTACATTTCTGCGGATTGCATGTATAAAATGATTTCCACCAATTGCCAAAGAATCACCATCGCCGGTTGCAACCCATACACTTAGGTTGGGGTTGGCTGTTTTTACGCCTGTGGCAATGGCAGCAGCTCTTCCGTGGATGCTGTGAAAGCCATATGTGTTCATATAATATGGCAAACGGGATGAGCAACCAATACCTGAAATAACAGCAGTGTTTTCGGGTGTTACATCAATCTCTGATAATGCTTTTTGCAAACAGCTTAAAATGGCATAGTCTCCACAACCGGGACACCAACGGATGCTTACTTCGCTTTTAAAGTCCTTTGGTGCATATTTTATTTGTTTTTTTTCTAACGTTTCCATAATTATTTGTTTTCAATGATTTGTGTAAATTCATCAACAAGATTGCTAACACTGAATGGCTGCCCTTCTATTTTGTTGAATTTGTTGATTTTAATATCATCAAACTTGCTGAGCAGAAGTGATGCAAATTGACCATTGTTCTGTTCGGCTACAATAACTTTATTATACTTTGTGAGTATATCGTGTGTGTTGCGAGGTAATGGACTAATAAACTTAAAGTGAGCCAAAGCCACTTTTTTGCCTTTGTCCTGAAGTCTCATCATTGCCTCAAGAAGATGTCCATACGTACCTCCCCAACCAACAATAAGTGTGTCTGCATCAGCATCGCCCACTATATTTTGTTCGGGTATGAAATCGGCAATTCTGTCAATCTTAGCCTGACGAGTGTCTACCATTAGCTGGTGGTTCTCGGGATTTGAAGATATTACTCCGGTGTTGTAGTCTTTCTCTAATCCTCCAATTCGGTGCATATAATCCGGAACTCCGGGTGCTGCCCAATATCTTGCCAGAGTTTCGCTGTCGCGAACATATGGTTTCCAGTCCTCGGCATTGCCTGCATAGCTTTCCTGAATTGTGTGTGGTTTAATGCTTGGATATTCATCCAGATTTGGAATTTTCCATGCCGAGGCTCCATTGGCAATATAGCCATCAGTGAGCAATATAACGGGAGTCATATGTTCTACAGCTATTTTTGATGCCCAGTATGCACTGTCGAAGCAGTCGGTAGGTGTGGCTGCTGCCATCACCACAAGAGGGCTTTCTCCGTTTCTTCCGTAAAGAGCCTGGTTGAGGTCGGATTGCTCGCTTTTAGTGGGCATGCCTGTTGATGGTCCTCCACGTTGAACGTTAACCACCACCAGAGGCAGCTCTGTCATAACTGCCAGCCCTAATGCTTCGCCTTTTAGTGCCAACCCGGGACCGGAAGTGGATGTGGCAGCAAGGTTACCGGCAAAGCTTGCGCCAATGGCTGTTGCAATGCCTGCAATTTCGTCTTCCATTTGCAGTGCTTTTACTCCCAAGTCTTTTCTTGCCGCCAGTTCCTGAAGAATATCTGTGGCTGGTGTGATAGGATATGATCCTAAGAATAGTTTGAGATTTGCCTTTTCGGCTGCGGCAATTAATCCGTATGCTGTGGCTGTGTTGCCATTTATATCTGTATAAAAACCCTTGCTTGTGTCAATTGACTCTATCCTGTAGGTAGTTGCAGTAAGGTGTATGTTGTGACCATAGTTGTAGCCGTCTATCAATACTTTAATATTTGACTCAACCAGCAGCGGGCGCTTTTTAAACTTATCTTTCAGTAGTTGTTCGGCAATGTCGATGGGTCTGTTGAATAGCCAACATACCACACCCAAAGCAAACATGTTTTTACTTCTCAAAATGTCTTTGTTGTCGAGTCCGCTGTTTTCGAGTGCACTTTTAGTCATTGAGGTAATTGATACCGGAATTGTTTGCACGTCTTTCAATCCCAATTCTTCAAAAGGGTCTTCAGTTGTGAACAGAGCTTTGTCTAAATCTCTTTTGGTGAATGAATCGGTATCGAATATTATTATTGAGCCTTTTCGTAAGTGCTGTTTATTTACCTTTAATGCTGCGGGATTCATTGCTACTAAAACGTCAGTTTTGTCGCCTGCATTATAGATATCTTTTGAACCAATACGAACCTGAAACCCTGATACTCCGTGTAGCGAACCTTGTGGGGCTCTGATTTCAGCAGGGTAGTCGGGGAAGGTTGAAATTTCATTTCCAAAAATAGCCGATAGGGTAGAGAATAGTGTTCCTGTGAGCTGCATGCCGTCACCGGAGTCACCTGAAAACCGTATCGTGACTTGTTTTAAGTCTGTAATAACAGTTTTATTTGTCATAAATTATTTTTTTAGAATTGTATGTATGTGCTAATCAACTTAAGTACAACTTTTTGTGAGTTCTTCTTCATAGTTAAATATCAATACACAAAGTAATAAAAGAGTGAGGATATAAACAAGACTTATCGGCTATATATTTTATATGTTAATTAGAGACATTCACTATATATCAGTCGATAAGAAGCGGGATAACCTAAAACTCTTTTGAATAATTATTTTCTTTATATAGCTTATGAACATCACAGATTATAAAATGTTTTATTTTCATACACCATTAACTTTCAGATGGTGAAAGCGACAATATTTGTTTTAATGTTTAAAAATTAATAATTATGGCACAACTAGTAAATATAAACAAGAGAGGGTATATTAGTGCAGAGTTAATTAAATCTATGGTGGATGATTCGGTTAAGTTTTTCTATCTTTGCGGACCTAAACCCATGATGGATGCAGTGGAGAAGCACCTTGCATCGTTGGGTGTGTCAAATGAATATATAGTTAAAGAGGGCTTTTGATTATGAATAAATATGCTCTGGTAACGGGCAGTGCTGACAGGATAGGAAAGGCTATAGCATTGGACTTGGCACGTAGTGGATATAATCTTATTCTTCATTATAATAACTCTGTAGATAAGGTTATGTTGGTGAAGAAAGAGATTTATTCGTTGGGTGTTGCTTCTGAACTTGTGCAGATTGACTTTATGTCTGATAATGACTTTGATGAAATATTTGAAGTGTTTAAAAGTCGCGGAGTTATTATTGATATACTTGTAAACTGTGCTTCTGACTTCAGGCCTTCCGGATTTGAGGACAGGGGTAGCGATATGTATAATAAAGAAATGAAGATTAATTTTGAAAATATATATCTTCTTACCAAAGCTTTTGCGAGAGTATTTGACAAGGGGCATATAGTTAACTTCATAGATACGAAAGTTGAGAAAAACTATTCTAATCATCTTGATTATATTCTTAGCAAGAAACTGCTTAAGGAGTTTACTAAATTATCGGCAGTTCATTTGGCTCCGCATTTTAGGGTAAATGCTATTGCGCCGGGATTGGTATTGCCGCCAAAGGGAAAGGATGAGAGCTACTTGCTAAATCTTGCTCAGGATATTCCTCTGAAAACATATGGAGGATTGGATGATATCTTGAAGGCTTTCAGATATTTGCAAGAAAGCAAGTTTGTTACGGGTCAGATATTGTATATTGATGGCGGTGATCATCTAATTTAAATAAATATTATTAGGATGAGAAAATTCTATATTCCAAAGTTATCAACAATTGAAGTTGAGGATTTGCGTCTAAGGGCGTATATTGGCTTTCAGGAGTGGGAGAGAGAAAAGTTGCAAGATTTGGTAATCTCTTTTTCGTTTAAATATGACGTATGTTTTGCTACTGAAAGTGATGATGTGAAAGATGCTTTAGACTACAAGAATCTAACAAAAAGTATTATTGCTTTGGTTGATCGTCAGCAGTTTAATTTGATTGAAACTCTTGCAGAAGTTATATACAATACGATTCAGACTTACAGTCCCAATATTCAGGATATTGAGGTGAAGCTTGAGAAGCCGCATGCACTTCGTTTTGCTGATAATGTGATGGTGCGTATATCAAGTTCCGACCGATATAATAAGGTGATGGTGGCTTTGGGTTCAAATATTAACAGAGAAGAGAACTTTTCAAAGGCGTTGGAAATGATTCAGCAGGTTGGTTTGATAGTGAAGCGAACCGATTTTATAAATACCAAGGCTTTGAAATATGAAGATCAAGCAGACTTTTTGAATGGAGCTATATTGTTGATGACTAACAGTGGACTTTTGCAGCTGCAAATGGAGCTTAAGCAAATAGAATCAATTATTGGAAGGGTTAGAACCAAAAATAAAAATGCACCGCGTGTTATTGATTTGGATATTATTACCTTTAATGGTGCGGTTTTAGATAAAGATATTCATGAACTTCCCTTTTTGCTTGATTTTCTTAAGAATTTGCAACCCGAAATAATGATAGGATGAAGAGGGTGCTAAAGTTGTTAGCTTTAGAATTATAAGTCTTTTAATTTTTCAGAATAGAATTTAAATATACTTCTATATTTGTATAATGATTATCTAGGGTGCTTATGCTTGAGTCATTTGGGTCTTTTGGATCTAGTCCGTTTAGCTCTTCCCAATAGTCAGGTATGCCATCATTGTCAGAATCTTTATGAGGTTTGATATGATTAAGTACAGGCCATCCACCTACTTCCTCTTGTGAATCAATTATACCTACATTTCCTCCTCTATAAGTCTTGCCACCTTTGGCGGTGCCCCCTCTTACTTCTTCTACGATAGCTTTATCATAGTTGTCTCTTCTAAAGCTACATCCTGACAATAATAATACCTTTTCATAAGCTACATCAGCTCTGTCTTCAGTGATTTTCATATATTCGAAAGGTTTGTTTACTCTTTTATACGGTTTTTTTGAGCTTACTCCTTTCCAATTATCATTAGTAACCTGAATATTTCCTTCCATTATATTTCCTGAAAGGTAATAGGAGCTTGTGCCATCTTCAGCAGGGTCAATAAAAATAGAGCCCTTTTCTGAGAATGTTGCAGGTCCGGGTTTATAGTAATTGGCAACAAAGTTTATCCTTCCATATCTGCCACCTCCATATGCTGATTTATATCCCCAGTTATAAACAACATTATTTCTGAAGTCGATAGGTGAGAACCCGTCTGATGCAAATCTAGGATTTCTACTGCTATGGTGTGCCAAAAGATTGTGATGAAATGAAGCTCTCCTCCCTCCCCATATTCCACCAAAACCATGAGCCCCTTTTGAATGAGATGATTTAGAAAGGCTATGAGTTATCATGCACCATTGGACTGTTATATCTTCAGATTGATAAATTGATAGGCATTCATCTATAGACCACGACAAAGAACAATGGTCTATAATTAAGTTCTTAACATTTCTGGCACCCATTGCGTCGTCTTCGATGCCATGTAAATCCCCCATTCTAGAACGTATATATCGTATAATTACATTATTTGCAGATACGTAGAGTGGGAAGTCTTTTATGCATATTCCATCGCCGGGGGCACTTTGCCCGGCGATGGTTATGCTGTCATTTTTTATTATTAGTTTCGATTCTAACTGGATTGTACCATCTACTTCAAAAATTATAATTCTAGCTCCTTTCTGATCAATTGCATGTCTGAGGCTTCCTTCTCCTGAATCATTAAGATTGGTAACTTTTATTACTTTTCCACCTCGTCCACCAGAAGTATACTTCCCGAAACCTTCGGCAGTAGGAAATGCTAAGTCTTGTCCAAATAATAATTTAGTTGATAAAACTATTAAGGAAAGAAGAATTATAATTTTTAAATTATTTGGTTTCATTTAGCTATCTGTATAATGGATGTTGTTGATTTCTTAATTCTGGATTATCATTCATCATATTGTTGTTTAATGGTAATAATTCAGTCTTATTTTTGGATAAACCATCAAAGAAGCTTTGAACCCATGATAGATTTGCATCTAATGCATTAGCAAAGAATCCTCCCGTATTTGCGCCATATAGATTTATTAGAGTATACCCTTGAGCTTGAAGGTTATCTTTAATTGACTGTTCAGGCTCCTGAGTAAATGATTGATAAATGTCTAAACCAACATTTGGCTCTTCAAGTGCAGTCATTGTAATTGTTTTGTAAGCTGCAAACATAGGTATATTGGCGTACTCACCTTGTCTATTTGCCATGCGTAATAATTTCTCTTTTTCTTCTTTGAGAATATCATAGTGGATACCCCATCTAGTGATGTCACCTCTTCTTATACTCTCAAAAGCAAATTCAAGTTTTCTTTCTTTGACAATTGCTTTGAAAAAATCATTTTTATTACTTGGAATTTCACCTATCTTATTTCTATCTCCGTTAAATGCTCTTGTACGAACCTTTTCTAATGCTTCCTTTGCAGATGGAGTTGGTCCGTTATTTATTTCATTCTCAGCTTCTGCGTACATTAGTAAAATATCAGAATATCGTAATATGGGAGCATTAATGTCTCTTCTTGAGTCTGTTGAGCCTCTTTCATTTTTCCATGTTGCTCTATATTTTCCAATTGTCATGCTAGAGTATGGCACCATAGTGGCAACATTATTGTTCGTCCTAATTTCGTAATTGCAAATTGTTGCGTCCCTTCTCTGATCATCTTCTTCATATTCAAAATATAGTGTAGGCATCGCAGCAACCTGAGGTGCACCTCTTCCGTATGGAACATTGCTTGCAGGTGTTGGAATACCTGTAGTGTATCCTAAGCGTACATCATTATGACTGGTACCATACATCCCATGTTCGAAAATTGATTCACTGTTATATCTTTTGCACAAAAGATCCCTCCAAACTTTATCATACTTATCTACAAGTTCGTTTTCACCTTGATTGATAACTTGCTTGCATGCATCTCTAGCAATTGTATATAGTTCAGTTATTCGCTCATTGTCTGATCTTTTAGATAGACTTATAGATGAAGGATCATAAGTTTCCAGATTAAATCTTAATGAGTATCCGGCAGCGTGTAATGAAACTCTAGCTAATATTCCATAGGCAGCTTGTTTGGAAATTCGTTCACTAGGAATATTTCCTTCTAGTTTCCAGGGTATTAACCCTGTTGCTTTTTGTAAGTCTGAAACACATTGATCATATATTTCATCTCTATCGTGGCGACCAGACGTAATTGATGCTGCATCAGCAGTAGGTATTAATGAAAAAGGAACATCTCCAAATAGACGAACAACGTGAAAATAAGCATAAGCTCTCAATGCAAGAGACTCACCCATCAACTGGTCAATTTTCTTTTGTTCTTCATCGTTAGCAGGCGTCATAGCCTCTAGTCCCTTAATACAATTATTTGCCTGTTCAATAACAGAATACATGGTGTTATAAGTACTGTTTCCTGAAGAGTTTGAAGAGTCATATGCATATCTTGAGAAAATCCCTTTACTATTGTTTAATTCAACAGACATACATTCATCTGTGCCTGATAGTAATTGATAATACATTTCTTGTGCAATAGCATCATTATAGGCACCTAAAACTGCCATTTCAGCCTTGCTAATGGATTGAAAAACAGTAACCGTATCAAATTTATTTTCTGAAGGCATGTCTAACCAATCCTGACATGACCAAAGTAGAAAGATTGATAATCCTATGATATATATAAATTCTTTTTTCATATTATTTGTAGTATTATTATTTAAAATGTAAGATTAATTCCAACAACATAACTTGATGTTTTTGGATACGCTGAATTGTCTACCCCTCGTTTAAGGAATGATGTCTCAGAAGAAACATCAGGATCAAAACCTGAATAGTTTGTAAGCGTATAAATATTATTAGCTGTTAAGTATAAACGAAGATTATTGATGAATGATTTTTGTATAATTTCTTTTGGTACTGTGTATCCTAGTGTAATGTTACTTAAGCGTAGATAGGAACCATCTTCTATATTATAGTCGGTTTTCTCAACAGTTGCATTGTCTTTATTTGCGGCATTTAAACTCCAGATGGCTCTTCTGTCTGCCTGATTGGGATTTAACTCTGCAAGCCTATCCAGATTAAATGATTCTTTTCCTGTTGAAGGATCTATTAATGTAAAACGCTCCTTCATTAGGGATGATGCATTTTGGTTTGCAAAGTATGGTCCTACGTATCTTTGTGTGTTCATGTTGAAAACATCGTTTCCATAGCTGAAGACCATAAAAATACCAAGATCGAATCCTTTATAGAAAAAGGTGTTATTAAACCCTCCAAAAAATTTAGGTTGTGCATTTCCTATTACAGTTCTATCAGCATCACTCCAAACAGGATTTCCTGCATCATCTTTTTGTCCTGTTACACCTTCAAATTTTATATCCCCAGGTTTAATAGATGCTATTTGAGCTGTAGTTAGCCCACTCTTTCTTATTACTCCATCTTTTAAAGAGTATGTTCCGTTTGCATTTTGATTAAAATCATTTGTAGTATAAATGCCTCCGTATTTGTATCCATAGAACTGTCCAAGTGGCTCGCCTTCACGAATAATAAATTCCATTCTACTGCCAACATCCACTTTCATCCATGCATCCGGATCTCCATATAAAGCTAAAACTTTGGATTTGTTGAAAGATACATTTAGATCGCTTCGCCACTCAAAACCATTTTTAGATTTTAGATTTATTGTGTTAACCACAAATTCAAACCCTCGGTTTTGGATAGAGCCAATGTTTTGAAATTGATCATTATATCCAGAGGATTTAGCAATGCTCTGCTTTATTAAGAGGTTGTCTGATGTGTTGTTGTAATAATCAATATTTAAATTCAAACGATTTCTAAAAAGAGTAATATCTAAACCAACGCTAGTCGACTTTGTTTGTTCCCATACTAGTCCGGGATTTCCAAGGGTAGATTGAGGTTTTAATGCCGGAATCTCAGCAGAACCAATAAAATATTTTCCGCCTTGATAGTCAGTTACAAACATATTATTGTCAATATTGCAATTTCCTGTTATACCATATCCACCTCTAAGTTTTAAATTGTCTATGAAGTGAATATTATCTTTTATAAATGGTTCTTCTGAAATTCTCCAAGCTCCCGAGATAGATGGTAGTATTCCCCATTGGTTTCCCTTTGAAAACTTTGAAGAGCCATCACCTCTAAGGGTAGTGGTTACTAAATATTTGTCTTCGTAGCTATACATTAGTCTGCCAAATAGAGATACTATTCCATTTCTTTGTTTATCAGAGTTTGATATATGATCGCCAGCCATGTTTACATTATTAAGCCCAAAGTTATCATTAGGGAACTTTAAATATGTATTGTCTAGTTTCATGCTTTCAGTATACCAAATTTCATGACCAACAATGGCATTTAAACTATGAGAATCGGCAATAGTTGTTTTATAAGATAATGTGTTTGTAATTTGCCATGTAAACTTTTCAGCATTATTCCGTTCACCCCAAGGGCCTTGTTTTGTTTTAGCATCATTTGTACGACCATCATCCCATAAGTCTGATCGTATTTGTTCCCACAGATAACTACCTGCTGTTCTAAATACCAGACCTTTAATTTTGGGTATGTCTATATCCAAACCTGCATTAATACTGGCCTGACGTCTGTATTGAAGTTTGGTTACAGCGTCTTGTGATATGATAGGGTTGTTAATATCGTAAGCACTTTCATATAGCATCATTTGATCACGCAGGTCAGTATGGATCATCTCCTCGTTTGTAAATAAAACACCGCCTGTTGTAGGTTGAAGTGCAGTCTGTTTAAGGCCATCAAATACACCTCCACCCTCAATTTTTGTTGTGCTTAGATTACTTGAGAGGTCAAATCTGGCACCTTTAAATAGTTCGTGGTTTAGTTTTATTCTAAGATTGTTTTTATCGTATCCTGTTTTGGCTATTATACCGTCTTGATTCATGAGGTTATAGCTTACTAGGAAATTTGATTTACTTGTACCGCCACTAATTGAAGCATTGTGGTTTTGGGTAATAACATTACCGCCGAAGACTAAATTCTGCCAATCAATACCTTGTCTGTTTCTATAATCATTTTCTATTCTGCCAAATGCATTTGAGTAAAAATTAGGATCTGAAGTATTACCTCCAAACATTGTTGCCCATGATGATTCTTGATTTCTAAGAGTCTGATACTCATATTGGTATTTGACATAGTCTTCTACATTCAACATCTTTAATGTGTTACTTAAACTCTCAAAACTTAAATATGAGTTATAGTTTATTCTAGTTTTTCCCTCTTTGCCAGACTTTGTTGTAATTAATACTACACCATTAGACCCACGAGCACCATAAATGGCAGTTGCAGATGCATCTTTCATTACATCAATGCTTTCGATATCATTGATGTCAACATTTTGCAATCCATTATCCATTTGGAATCCATCTACAATATATAGTGGTTTAACGTCTTGAGTAATAGATGTGCCACCTCTAACAAGAATGTTAATTTCGGCCCCGGGTGCACCGCTGCTAGTTGTAACATTTACTCCTGCAAGCTTTCCACTTATTGCTTGAGCAGCTGTTGTAACTGGAACTTTTGTAATTTCATTGCCACTAACAGATGAAGTGGCGCCTGTTAAATCTCTCTTTCTAACAGTTCCATATCCAATAACGACAACTTCATCAAGTGTTTCAGTGTCATCATACATGGTTATTTCCAATGAGGATCTCCCATTAACTTTTACAATCTGTGATTTCATTCCAACATATGAGATCTCTAATTCGGCGTCTGATGGTATATTAGTCAAGTTAAATAATCCATCAAAATCACTAACTGTTCCAATTGATGAGCCTATCAATTTGATAGTTACTCCTATTAAAGGCTCTTCATTTGTGTCCTTGATATATCCTTTAACAGATATATTCTGAGAATAAATACTTAAGGACATCAGCCACATTGCTGTAATTAATGCCACAATTAAAAGGTTTTCAAACTTACTTTTCATTTTATATTGATTTAATTTGCTTAGATGTTTTTGTTAAAAGTCACTTATGGCAATATTTTGTAATACTTCTAATTATTGTTTTATTTGAAGCAATTACTCTTTTAAAGATTAAAAAATTGTTTAGATATGTTTAATGTTTTTGCAAAGCTATTAATTTTTGACTATTATGGTATGTGTAAAATGATTTAAAAACTTATCAAAATGATATTTTATTGTATCTAAGTGATTGTAATTCGAGTGTGTTATGTGCATAAAAAACGAAATTGCCTCTCTTTTATTAAAAGAAAAGAGACTACCTGCAATGAAAATTAACTTTTGCGAGTAGTCTCCAAACAAAAAAGGCTTATGAGGACCTATTTGCCAAATTTTTTAGTTGTAAACAGCCACAACTCCACTTGCTCCGGCTAGTCCCATCTTAAATGCAAGCTTGATATCGAGTGTTATTGGATTGAAGATAACTACATCTTCTCCCATTCCGGAAAGATATAAGTCTTCAGTATCGTTTATTGTGCCGATATGATATCCCATTAGCATGCTAATTCCTACACTTGATAAGTCTAGCTCTAAATCATTGCTAACGCCGCTTGTGATGTCATATTTGTAGGTCATATCCTCGTATGTCGTCCAATCAAAGAAGCAAGTATAAACATTGTTATTGATTAAGGAAATGTCAGAACCATACATATTGTTTATTTTCTCATAGCTGTCATTTTCAAGATTGAGTTTATATACTTCAT
>CAZHWC010000010.1:22236-24910 GCA_964535975.1 uncultured Proteiniphilum sp.
ATATTGTTTATTTTCTCATAGCTGTCATTTTCAAGATTGAGTTTATATACTTCATAATCAGGATAGTTGGTGTTGAAGATTATCTCTTTGTCAGATACAGTAACAATTCCCGTAGGATTCATAGGGCTGGTTATAACTTTTGTCTCTTTCATCATTTTAGCATCTACAACTGAAATTTTATTATCTGCTCCCTGACCTGAATTGCACACGTATATATTACCATTATTGTATGTTAACCCTTCGGCAAAGGTGCCCGTTAATTTTGCATGACCATCAATCTCAAGAGATAAAGTGTCGATGCGAACAACTTCGTTGCCATAGCTGCTGACAAATATTTTACCCTCTTCGCAAACCATTTTTCTTGGCTTCGATGTCACTCCTTCGCTATCTTTAAAAGCAATTCGCTTCAGAGATTTGCCATCCAAAGGATTTATGACTTCTATATATGCCTCGCCTTCAGGGGTTGAATTGCCAAAGCCGGGACCACTCACCAAGCAATACATTTTGCTGCCGTATTGTTTCAGTTCGTTGCCGGTATCTCCCAGTTTAAGACCATTAATTGCTTCAAACTGTTTCTTCTTTAGCTCATCTGATGCTATATCATAGTATGCTAATTCTGAATTGTTTTGTCCTGCATATCCTTCGCTCAAAATCCAATAGCCAATCAATTCTGGCTTTTTGTCTTGCTTAATGCTTAATAAAATATTAATTCCACTTGAAGACGTCATATTAATATTCGCACTACGGGACTGATGCTTTTCATTCGCCTCTACAGTTACAG
The DNA here is from genome assembly GCA_964535975.1 of uncultured Proteiniphilum sp. Classification (GTDB taxonomy): domain Bacteria; phylum Bacteroidota; class Bacteroidia; order Bacteroidales; family Dysgonomonadaceae; genus Petrimonas. The sequence continues at coordinate 23,018 of CAZHWC010000010.1, forward strand.
TTACTTCTTTTGTTCCTTTTTCATAAGAGGTGCTTCTTGTCTGTGTATCCTTGACATCCTGAACATTAACTGTAATCCAGCCCGGCAGCTCGTCAATGCTCCATTGCTCGTTACTTTCAATGATAAATGACTGCTCGCCACCTTTGTGAACAAAAAATAGGGTCTTGTTGTCCAGGTTTGACTCAAACAAAGGAGTGAAACTGTCGCTACATCCCACAATAATAGTTGCTGTAAGCAACATTGCAAAAAATCTAATTGTTTTCATTTTGTTGTTATAATTAATAAAATAATATTGTAAATCATTATTAATTAGATAAATGAACTTCTCGATTGGGAATGTAGGTGTAATAGACGTCAATGAAGAGATAATAATGAAACATTCTATATCATATACAATGTATATAATGTAGTCACAATATATTTAAATCTGCTCAAATTTCTATATAGTACTTATTCCCTCGAGTCCATACTAATTATGTTCATTTTGGCAGGTCTTCTGACTTGCTCCTCCTTAGGCTTCCTTCCCATTCTTGATTATAAAAATCTGAACAGTGGATAGTGGGTAATTGCCAAAGGATTTACGCAGAGCTTACAGCAGCGGGTCTGTTCAGGATTTTCACCTGATTCCCTTTTCACCGTATATCTCGAGGATAACTGAGATATGCGACACCAAAATCTGTGTGCAAATATACACAATTTAATTTCATTTAATGCTAAATCACAAAACATAAAGGTTATCTTTGCATTACTACACATTATCAAAACTCTTATTAGTAATATGTCTTCATTTATAGTTGAGGGCGGACATCGCCTTAGTGGAACAATAACCCCGCAGGGAGCCAAGAATGAGGCTCTTCAAGTAATATGTGCAACACTTTTGACTAAAGAAAAAGTTGTGATAGAGAATATACCCGATATATTAGATGTAAATAATCTTATCTCGTTACTTTCAGATATGGGTGTAAAGGTTGAAAGATTGAAAAGTGACGTATATTCATTTCATGCAGAGAAAATTGATTTAGAATATACGCACACTAATGACTTCATAAATAAAAGCTCGTCTCTTAGAGGTTCAATAATGATTATAGGTCCTTTGTTGGCTCGTTTTGGACATGCAGTGGTGCCAAAGCCAGGAGGAGATAAGATAGGTCGCCGACGACTTGATACACACTTCAACGGAATTATGAAGCTTGGTGCTGAACTTATTTATGATGAAGCAAAACAACTGTTTAGTCTTTCTGCTAAGAACCTTAAAGGTAGTTATATACTTTTGGAGGAGGCTTCTGTTACAGGGACTGCCAATCTTTTGATGACGGCGGTGTTGGCCGAAGGAGAAACTACAATATATAATGCGGCCTGCGAACCTTATGTGGAACAGCTTAGCCGAATGCTTGTAAGGATGGGTGCAAAAATTGATGGTATTGGCTCCAACAGGTTAATCGTCAAAGGTGTGTCTGAACTTGCGGGATGCACACATACTCTTTTGCCTGATATGATTGAGGTGGGTAGTTTTATTGGAATGGCAGCAATGACATCATCTGAAATAACAATTAAGGATGTATCTGTTCAAAACCTGGGGATAATTCCTGAGAGCTTCAGAAAGCTGGGTATTAAAATTGAGCAACAAGGTGATGATTTATTCATACCCCAACAGGATATTTATACTATCGAGTCATTCTTAGATGGTTCTATTCTCACCATTGCGGATGCTCCTTGGCCAGGTCTGACACCCGATCTTTTAAGCGTACTTCTTGTAGTAGCCACAAAGGCAGAAGGATGTGTGCTGATTCATCAAAAGATGTTTGAGAGCCGCCTGTTCTTTGTGGACAAACTCATTGATATGGGTGCTCAGATTATTCTTTGTGATCCACATCGAGCTACAGTTATAGGAAA
>CAZHWC010000010.1:25010-45191 GCA_964535975.1 uncultured Proteiniphilum sp.
ATATGGGTGCTCAGATTATTCTTTGTGATCCACATCGAGCTACAGTTATAGGAAATGCAAATCGTTTTCCGCTAAAGGCGATGATAATGACCTCTCCTGACATCAGAGCGGGTATTTCATTGTTGATAGCAGCTATGAGTGCAAGTGGAAAGAGCACTATCCATAATATAGATCAGATAGATCGTGGTTATCAGAATATTGACAAAAGGCTGAATAGCCTGGGTGCTAATATTATGAGGATATAAATTAAAAAATCCATACTTCGGGTTCGAGTTTAATCTTGAACTCGGAGTCAACTGTCTTTTGAATCTCTTTCATAAAGTCTGCTATATCTTCGCCTGAATTTGTGCCATAGTTGACTATGATTAGAGCATGATTGGGATATGTTCCGACATTGCCGTTTCTTCTTCCTTTATAGCCTGCCTTTTCTATTAAATACGCTGCTGATGTTTTGAAGAGATTGTTTTTATAATCATATATTGGTGCTTCGGGTAGAATATTCAATAGCTCGTCTTTATCGGCTGAAGTGAGTATTGGATTCTTGAAAAAACTCCCTGCATTGGGGGTTTCTTTATGATTGGGTAGTTTTCTGTTTCTAATGTTTATAATTGCATTTCTTACTTGTAAGAGAGTAGGAGAGCTTATTCCTTCAAGTTCCTTTTTAAGATCAATGTATTTTTCGACATAAGTGAATTGCTTGCTTAGCCTAAATACAACTGATGTGATAACATATCTGCGTGTTTTTTTGAAAATGCTGTCTCTATATTCAAAAAGACAATCCTCATTGTTGAATGAAATAATGTTGCCCGTTGTTATATCAACAGCATTGACGGTGAGTATAACATTTTTGACTTCAGTGCCATAGGCTCCAATATTTTGAATAGGTGCCGCCCCCACTGAGCCGGGTATGAGGGACAGGTTTTCTATGCCAGACCAACCTTTGGTAACACAATAATCAACAAAGTCGTCCCAGTCTTCAGCAGCACCGGCTTCAATATCTACGTGATTAGTGGTTTTATTAATGATTCTGATACCCTTCATTGATGGCTTAATGATTAAGCCATTATAATCTTTTGTGAAGAACAGATTGCAGCCGTTTCCAAGAATAAGCTTTTCTTCGTTTGGATATTTTTGTAAAACCTCCAAAAGCTCCTCAATAGTTTCAGTTTGTGCAAACAGTTTTGCCACTGCCTGTGTGCGAAACGAGTTGTATGTCTGTAATTGAGTATTGTGTTGTATGTTCATTGCAAAAAAAGCTGTTATCCTTTGTGAATAAGAAAGACGCATAATTGCTTATGCATTTCGGGCAAATTGTTTTTCCACTCCTTCATCGTTTTTGTAACTATGTATTCGTTGTCTAAGCTTATATTCATGGCTATGCATAGCCTGGTTTGCGGCTTGCAATGAGCAATGAAGTCTTCGGCAAGTTTTTGGTTGCGGTATGGAGTTTCAATAAAAATCTGAGTTTGATTTTCGTTATAACTTCTTGACTCAAGTTGTTTTATTCTCTTTATTTTATCGTTGTTGTCAATTGGCAGGTATCCGTGAAATGCAAAGCTTTGTCCATTGAACCCCGATGCCATCAGTGACATTAAAATAGAAGAAGGACCCACTAGCGGGATAATTTTATATCCTCGTCTTTGGGCTATTTCCACAACATCTGCACCCGGGTCGGCAATTGCCGGACATCCCGATTCGGAAATTATGCCTATGCTTTCTCCTTTTGTAATAGCTTTTAGATAGTTGCCAATTAAATCCATGTTGGTGTGTTTGTTCAACTCATAAAAAGTGAGTTCATCAATGTTTATTGATGGGTCGCACTTTTTGAGAAAGCGACGTGCAGAACGAATATTTTCAACAATAAAGTATTTGATACTTAGAATTACCTCAATATTATATTGTGGTGTCACCTTTTCTATTGGCGAATCGCCCAATGTTACGGGAATAAGATATAATGCCGGTTGGTTCATATTATTAATATCCAAATCTGATTAAATCGTTGAGTGAACTTACTCTAATTTGACTTATAAATGATTGCAGAAGGTTGATATCTGAAACAGAAATAAAAATGACAATAGTCATAACAAGTCCAAATATTCCTCCTGCTATATGTGCTGAGTGATTGATTCCACCGGCTTGTGTCTTTTCAAGCTTAACAGAAATCAAGATAAATATTATGCCAAATAGAAAAGCCGGAAGCATTATTGGTATAAACATAATTCCCATAAAGCTCATGGGATTGATAAGTATATATGCAAACACTACAGCCGAAACAGCCCCTGAAGCTCCTAAGCTGCGATAGTAGGAGTTATGTTTTTGTTTGTTGTATGTTGGCAAAATGGAAACAAGCAATGACAATATATATAACAATGCGAAACTGATAGTGCCAACATCGGAGCCAAGAGTTGCTTTGAAAATATTTTCAACAGCAGTGCCAAACAAGTACAATGTGAACATATTAAATATGAGATGTGTAAGATCAGCATGAAGAACTCCGTAGCTGAATAACCTGTACCATTGTCCTTGCATCACTGCAGGTGGATAAAATATTAGTTTGTTCATTAGGCTTGTGTCTCTGAAAGCCATTATAGACGTGATGCTTGTTAGAGCAATAATGAGGATTGTTATCATATTAAGTTTACTTATTTCACAAAAGTAGAAAATAAAAAGGATAATCCTGCAGTAGAGCTTGATTACCTTGTTCTAATAAAGAGCGAAAGGCATTGAGCTCTTTAAAGTGCTCAATACCTTTCTATATAAAAAAGAGAGAATGAATTTCTTATTAATAACAGTTTCGCCTTGTGGACGCACACAAAAGTACAATCTTTTGTTGAATTACAATGATAAAAGGTGAGTTTGTTATGAGAATATTTATTAATAATTTATAAAATGGTAGTTATTCAATAAATAAACTCTTTTTTCGTTAGTTTTGTATAGTTCTTTTTAGAAAAATTCTGTTGATGAAATTATTTGCTGATACAAGACAAGCTGTTACGTACATATTTGTAATAATTGCTATGGTGATTGTTGTTGTTTCTCTTATGTTCTCAAATAAATTGGTGAGGGAACTGGCACAGGAAGAAAGAAATAAGATAGAGATATGGGCGGAGGCAACGCAGTTGCTTGTTGTCAATGATGACAATAGCGACATGAGTCTGATTTTGCATATATTGCAGAGCAACACTACTATCCCCGTAATTCTGCATGATATAGCGTCTGATATGTTTATATCGAATAATATAAAGCTTCCGGCTAAGGATGTGGATAACTTTTTAAGAAAAAAGGCTTCTGCTTTTGCAAGCAAGCATGAACCAATCATACTTGAAGAACTTAATCAATATCTATATTATGATGATTCATATATATTGAAGCAGCTTTCTTTATATCCTTATATTCATTTGTCGATAATGTTTGTATTTATTGCTCTTGTGTTTTTTGCTCTTAGCAGTTCACTTAAAGCAGAACAGAACAGAGTGTGGATGGGCTTATCTAAAGAAACGGCACATCAATTGGGTACACCAATTTCATCGTTAATGGCATGGATTGAGTTGATGAGAATAAGGGATGCAGACAACACTTTGCTAAATGAATTGGAAAAGGATGTTGGCAGGCTGGAGATGATTGCCGAACGTTTCTCCAAGATTGGGTCTGCGTCTGACGTGAAGAGGGCAGATATAATAATGGTTTTGGATAATGCTGTTTTATATATGCAAAAGCGTATTTCCAATAAGGTTTTCATCAAGACAATTTATCCTGATGAAAATGTATATGCAGAGATAAATGAGCCATTATTTGAATGGGTAATAGAAAATATTGTGAAAAATGCTACTGATGCTATGGCAGGTGAGGGTGAAATCATTTTTGAGTTACAGAAAAAAAGCAACAAGATGATTCTGGATATAAGCGATACGGGCAAGGGAATTGATAAATCTATGCACAAAAAGATTTTCAGTCCCGGATTTACTACCAAAGAGAGGGGTTGGGGACTGGGCTTATCTCTTGCAAAGAGAATAATCTCCATTTATCACAACGGCAGAATTTATGTGAAAAGCTCGGAGATGGGTCAAGGCACAACCTTTAGGATTGTGATTGATTTAGTCAAGTAATGATGATCATCTTAAAATCTGATGCCTACGGAAAGTGCCGAGCGTATAAAAGCCCATGGACTTTTTATGTCTACTTGTGCGTTATTTTCATCAACAACAATGTTTTCTGTTTTGACAGGAACAACGTTTCCAATCTTGATGCTGCCAAAGCTGTCCTCAATTGTTTTTCTAATATCCTTTTGGGTTGTCTCTGACATTGGATAACTGGTATAACCTTTTAGCTGACCACTGTTAGCACCATAATGAGCTCCAAATATCGTCCAATCTAAAGAAATATTCTTTCTTTTTCCCAAAAACCATTGAACTCCAATAATTGCACCTGCACTGTGAGTGTTTAAATTACCACTCATCATAATGTGTTGGGTGTTATAGTCTTCATCTTCGAATTCCAGATTATAGCTGCTGGCTTTATATTTTTCATATCTGTAGTAAGGTGCAATATAGAATCCTTTGGAAAATCCCGATCGGCTTAAATAAAAACGAAACTCAGGAGTCATCGACAGCGAACTTATTCTAATATCAAGGATTTCCTGCTCTGTAGTGAACTTATTTATGTAGGGGATTTTACCTTCCGGCATAGAGTTAATCCCTAATACAAAACTTACTCTCTTGCTAATAATCCTTTCTCCATATACCCCAAAATTACGAGTAGGCATACCCAGTAGATTTACTTTAACGATGGTCTTTCCGTCAAGCATTGCATTGTCCGAAGGATTCCACTCGCTTTTTTGAGACTTGGCGCTAAGACTTAGCGCTAATAATAAGAATGTGATTAGTAGATTTTTACCCATATTATTCGTTTTTGTTATAGTAGTTTTGAGGATATTATTTCTTTTGCATTTGCATATTTCTTTAATAGCTCAATAGCAAACTCTTTAGTTTCTTGAAGACCTTCAGTTCCTGAATAACCATTTATAATTATAAGCAACCTGGTTGTACTGCCTGTGATTTTAGTTCTCTCTTCATCACTGCTTGGGGTGCCTATGCCTCCAATGTTGTCCCTATAGACAGGGAGTCCTTCTATATTGAGATTGCCTCGACCTATTGCTTCAAAAGGTTCGTCAGCTTTTCCAACTCCAAGCATCAGGTTGCCATCAATTTTGTCAGCATCAAACCCGCCGATAGAGTATCCCGATTTCAGAGAAACAAGGTTTATTAGATCAACCAGTGTATCTATTTTGTAAAGTGACATGCCCTTGACTATCCTACGACACATTGCCTCAGCAGATGGTCTGTATCTGTTTGGATCCTTGCCCAGGGCTTTGTATGCCTGTCTGGTGGCAAGTATAGTGTGGCGCTTATTGATATCTGATAATTTATTGTTGCTTGCAAACTCTTTCGTAAACTCCTCAATCTCATCCCATAATTCCGGGTTTGGTGAGCTGTTGAGCACCTCACATTCTATTGCTCTAAAATCAAATTGCGGACATATATCTAGTATCTCGTTGCTAATACTTATCTTAACCATCTATAAATCTGAAAATTACGTTCTTTCTGCTTGACCAGTTAATGCTTTTAAATTCAAATATACAATTTATCAATTGATAAAATTTAAAAAAAAGATATTTGTATTGAATAAACGAAAATAACTTATAAAAAGTTGTGAAAAATATAAGCAATGACTATATTTGCGTGAGTTTTTGTTATTTATGGCTGACGAGAAATTAAAGTTGTTGAATGATCTTGAGTTTCGTGTAAAACAAGTGGTGTATTTGTGCGATACTTATAAAAGTGAAAATGTGCGACTTCAGGCCGAATTGGATTTAATAAAAAACCAATTGGCAGTAAAGGAGGAGCAACTCGTTCAGTTGAGCAAGAAATATGATAGTTTGAAAGTGGCTCGAACCATTACAGCCGCATCAGTGGATGTGGATACAGCCAAAGAGAAACTATCGAAGTTGGTGCGAGAAGTTGACAAATGCATAAATTTGTTGAATATTTAACAGGTAAAAGATTTATGCAATGGATAACGATAAATTATTAATAAATCTAAAGGTTGACGGCCGAACTTTTCCTTTGCGTGTAAAGCGAAAAGAAGAGGAGCAGTGGAGGAAAGCCGCCAAAATAATTGATGATAAACTTAGCCGATACAAGATTGCTTTTGGAGATAATCCTGAGTTATCTATAGTAGATATTTTTATTATGGCAGCTATTCATGCATTGGGTGAGAGCTATATAGAGATTGACAAGAATGATACTAAGCCCTATGAGAAGGTTATAGGGAGGTTGGTTGAGGAGTTGGATATTTATCTTAAGAAATAATAGTGCCTGTATATACAGGTTGTTAGTAACGCACTTTGTGTGAATGATTAGTCATTTGCAAAGTGCTTTTTTTATTATATAACATTGAAATAATTAATTAATAAATACGAACTTATTCTGCATTAAGGTGTGAACATGCAGAAAATATAAATTACAAATAAATAAAAGAAATATGGGAATTATAGTAATAGGAATCGTTATCGGTTTACTTATCGGAGCGGTGGCAGCTTGGTATGTGACTGGTAAGATGGCTAATTCGAGAGCTCAAAATATTTTGAGTGATGCCACGAAGGATGCCGAAGTAATAAAAAAGAATATGCTCTTAGAAGCTAAAGAAGAGGTGTTGACCATGAAAGCTGAATCTGAAAAGCAGGCAAATCAGCGCAATTCAAAGTTGCAGGTCAACGAGAACAGACAAAAACAGCGTGAAATGACGTTAAATCAACGTCAGGAAGACCTAAATAAGAAGAACACTGAAGTAGAGAATGCTCGTGCAAATGTTGAAAAAACTCGTGTTAATCTAGAAAAGCAGGAGCACTTACTGGCTCAAAAGCAAAAAGATCTTGATGAGTTATACACACAGTCTGTAACTAAGTTAGAGTCTATTTCAGGTCTGTCGGCTGATGAGGCTAAAGAACGTTTGATTGAGACAATTAAAGAAGAAGCAAAATCAAGTGCACAAACTTATATCGATGAGATTATTGAAGAAGCAAAGTTTAGTGCAAATAAAGAGGCGAAAAAGATTGTAGTTCAATCAATTCAACGTGTTGCTACCGAAACAGCAATTGAAAACTCAATTACTGTTTTCCATATCGATTCTGATGAGGTTAAGGGCCGTATTATTGGCCGTGAGGGTAGAAATATTAGAGCACTTGAGGCTGCAACCGGCGTGGAGATCGTTGTTGACGATACTCCCGAAGCAATTGTACTGTCAGGATTTGATCCTGTTCGTCGCGAGGTTGCGCGACTTGCACTTCATCAACTTGTTGCCGATGGTCGTATTCACCCTGCAAGAATTGAAGAGGTGGTTTCTAAGGTTAGAAAACAAATTGATGACGAGATTATTGAGACAGGTAAACGTACCGTGATTGACTTGGGAATTCATGGAATGCATCCTGAGCTGATTCGATTGATTGGAAAGATGAAATATCGTTCCTCATATGGACAAAACCTATTGCAACACTCTCGTGAAACTGCAAACTTATGTGCAATAATGGCCTCTGAGTTAGGATTAAATCCTAAAAAGGCAAAACGTGCAGGTCTGTTACATGATATTGGTAAAGTGCCTGATGATGAGCCGGAGTTACCACACGCACTGCTTGGTATGAAGCTTGCAGAGAAGTATAAAGAAAAGCCGGATATCTGCAACGCTATTGGTGCTCACCACGATGAGATAGAGATGACCACATTGCTGGCTCCAATTGTTCAAGTATGTGATGCTATATCAGGAGCTCGTCCGGGAGCACGCCACGAAATTGTTGAGGCATACATGAAGCGTCTTAATGATTTGGAAAATCTGGCACTTTCATACCCCGGTGTTGTTAAAACATATGCAGTTCAGGCCGGTAGAGAGTTAAGAGTTATTGTGGGTGCGGATAAGTTGACCGATCAGGAAACTGAAGCACTATCAGCAGATATAGCTAAGAAAATTCAAACAGAAATGACTTACCCGGGACAGGTTAAGATTACTGTTATCAGAGAAACCAGAGCAGTGAGTTATGCAAAATAACACTTGGTTTCTAAAACATTGAGCTTAAAATAACATTATAAAGGGTCGGGCTCTTATCGGGTTCGACCCTTACTTTTATATAAACAATCATTAAAAGTATTCACTTTGTCAAGTCAAAATCCAATATTAATCATGAAAGCTAAATCTATAATATCTTTAATAGTTATTCTGTTTACGTTCACAAATATGAGTGCCCAAAAAAATGTTGCTTCACCCATCAAAGATTCGGGTGTTGTTGACAATACTTTGGATAGTCTTAATCTGGTATTGACAGAACGACCCAAGTCTGGGGAGACGCGGAGAGGCAACAATCCTGTTCTTTTTTTAGTTGGTAATTCCACAATGCGAAACGGAACCAAAGGTAATGGGTCCAATGGACAATGGGGATGGGGCTACTTTGCTCAGGAGTTTTTTGATGCAAGTAAGATTACAGTAGAAAACCATGCACTTGGAGGTCTAAGCAGTCGCACATTTTATGAGCGTTTTTGGGAAGATGTGAAAGAAGGCATCAAGCCCGGCGACTGGGTAATTGTTCAGTTGGGACACAATGACAATGGACCATATGATAGTGGCAGGGCGCGTGCATCCATACCCGGAATTAATACAGACTCGCTGGAAGTTGTGATAAAAGAAACAGGAGAACACAAAACCGTATATTCATATGGAGAGTACATGCGAAAGTTTATTCGAGACACACAATCCAAAGGAGCGAACGTTATTTTGATGTCAATAACTATGCGCAACAATTTTGATGAAAACACGGGCAGAGCTGTTCGCAACAACACACATGCCATATGGGCACGTCAGGTAGCAAACGAAATGAGCGTTCCATTTATCGACATGAATGAAATCGTAGCGCGTAAATATGATGTTTATGGTGCTGCCAAAACTCAATATATGTTTCATGGTGATAAGATACACACAAGTGCATTTGGAGCACGTTTGAATGCACTTACAGCGGCAGAGTGCATCAGGAGCTTCCCGGGACTTAAGCTTGCAGAGTTTTTAAATCCTGAAAAGAAGCCATATGTAAGTACTAAGAGAAATGGATCAAATCCTGTGCTATTTACTATTGGAGACTCAACCGTAAAGAATGAAGATAAAGACGAAAATAGTATGTGGGGGTGGGGAAGTGTAATTGAAAATTATCTCGACACCGAAAAAATCACTGTTGATAATCATGCGCGCGGAGGCAGAAGTTCCAGAACTTTCTTAGACGAAGGGCTTTGGGATAATGTATATGAAGCACTTCGCCCCGGCGATTATGTTCTTATTCAGTTTGGGCACAACGATGGCGGATCTGTAAATACAGACAAAGCCCGAGGCTCATTGCGAGGCTCAGATGATGAAACAAAGGTTCATAAGATGGAGAAAGATGGCCGATATCAGTTAATTTATACCTATGGATGGTATTTGAGAAAGTACATCACAGATGCGATAGAGAAAGGAGCAACCCCAATAGTGCTAAGCCATGTTCCAAGAAATCAGTGGGACAGCGATGGAAAGATTAAAAGAAACAAAGAGTCATATGGCTTATGGGCCAAAGAAGCAGCAGAACAAGCCGGGGCTTACTTTATTGATCTAAATGAAGCAACTGCTTCAAAACTTGAGAAGATGGATAGGGAGCAGGTTAACAGCTATTTTAAGAACGACCACACCCACACTTCATTAAAAGGTGCCACTCTTAATGCTGAAAGCATAGTTGAAGCGTTAAGAGCATCTTCAATACCTTTAAAAGAGCTCCTAAAATAGGCAAGCCGCATCATTTAGGCTTTGAGCATTTAGACTTTTAGATAATTCTCACAATAAGCATAAAGAAAAAAACTGTCTAAAAAGAAAATACTCTGAGAATTGAATATCTGGAAATATTCTATGATAGGAATAATAATAAATCAGTGGAAAAAGAAGATGTTGTCTCAAAATATAAAACAAGACTCTGAGAATTATATATCTGGAATTAATCTCTGATAGGTATACATATAGAAAGAGGGCAAAATCAATCTTTGATTTTGCCCTCTTATCGCTTATATAAACACACAATATATAAAGTTATTATTATCTTCTTCCGCTTCCTGAAGCGCTTCTTGTTGTTCCGCTGCTTCTTGAGCTTGAGCTGCTTTCAGATCTTACAGAGCTATTGCTGTTTCTTGAACTTCTGTTGCTGTTGCTACTTCTCACGCTTGAGCTGTTGTCATTGTTTGATTGAGACCTGGTGGAAGTTGTTGTAGATCTTGTTTGTCCTCCAGTAGTGCTTTGCTGACTCCTAGTGCTCTGACTTCTTGTAGCTGCACCCTCGCTTGTAGATCTTGTTGTTTGCGTTTGACGTGTTGTCGAAGTGCCACCGGTTGAAGTTCTTGTAGTAGTTGTAGATTGTCTTGGGGCAGTTGTAGTTGCCTCCCTGTTTGTATTTCCACTGCTGCTACGAGTTGAGCCGGAAGTCGAGGTTGAAGTGCCTGTTGTGGCTGTCCCTCTTGTGCTTGAAGTTGAGCTTCCTCTTCCGCTGCCACTTGAACTTCTGAACGATTGGGGTTCGTAAACCGAAACTGATCTGTCCGATACAGTTGTTCTGCCGGAAGTGTTGTTTCTTTCAAGCGTTCTCACCGTTGTGGTTCTGCCTGTAGTATTTCTATACTCTCTGCTGCTTGGTCCGCTATAATAGTTTGTATTGTTATAAACGTTTACATTATTTATTATAGTTGTTTTTTTATAGATAGAAGGGTATGCTCCTCTTCCTCCGTAATATTTGTGCATATTGTGCTTATACATATGCTTGTTTGGCAAGAACGTCCAATAATTCACAGGGATATGGATATTTATGTTAATTCCCATTCTAGGACCTAAAGGTGCCCAGCCGTAATAACCACCTCCTGTTCTCCAGGATACCCAAGCAGGTGCCCATTCAAAACCGGGAATCCATGCCCATCCCAAGTAGTCGTCATAAAACCAGCGACCATAGTGGAAAGGAGCCCAGCCCCATGAATAGTTGGAAACCCATGTATTTCCGTAGTTAGTCATTACCCAATACCCATTTGTAGCATAAGGATGAAATGACCTGCTTACTCTCGGTATCCACACATTACCATATGAATTGTGTCTTATCCACCTTCCGTGAGGACTTAGTTCATTATAAAACACCTGCATATTAACTCCTGCGTCACCATAATAATACTGATCATCATAGTGTCCGTAGTCATCATAATATCCTTGTGAATATGCCCCTCCTTGAAGTGCCATGCATGAAGTTGCCAAAAATGCAACTAATGCGATTACTAGGGTATTTCTTAACGTTTTCATAACTCTGTTTTTTTAAACGGGTTCAACTTCCTTTTCCTGTCATTATGACCGCCTGATTAGACTAAGGTTTAAACAAACAATAAAAAATAAGTTGTATTCCGGTTGTGTGCGTTTAGAAGGTACATCTCCATTGATTTCTTTTTTGTATATCTACATAATAAGACTCTACAATCATTAATAAGAAAGAGGGGATGTAATCACAATGTGATACACCCCCTCATGCTTAATTATTTTATAACCTGTTTCTTATTGAAAAACTCTGTCGATACCTGAGAAACCCATGAAAGCCATTGCAATGATTCCGGCTGTTACAAGAGCGATGGGAATACCCTCCATAGCCTTTGGAACCTTTGTAAGCGACAACTGCTCACGAATTCCCGAAAAAATAATCAGAGCAATTGCAAAACCAATAGATGTGGCAATTGCAAACACCACAGATTGAATAAGAGTATAATCCTTCTGAATCACCAATATTGCCACCCCAAGGATAGCACAGTTAGTGGTGATAAGAGGTAGGAAAACCCCCAAAGCCTGATATAATGATGGTGAAACTTTTTTCAACACAATTTCCACCATTTGCACCAATGCTGCAATCACCAGAATGAAAGTAATAGTTTGCAGATAAGGCAAATTCAAAGGCTCCAATACGCCTTTTTGCAGAAGAAATGTCACTATTGTTGCAATTGTAAGAACGAAAGACACAGCCAGTCCCATACCTATTGCGGTATCTACCTTTTTAGATACACCCAGGAAAGGACATATCCCCAGAAACTGAGCAAAGACAATATTGTTAACAAAAATGGCAACAATTATAATACCTATATATTCCATAATATATTTTTATTTTCAGATTTATAAATAGTATTTACTCTATTTCTTAGCACTCTGTATCTTGTTGAACATAGCAATAAGAAACCCCAAAGCTATAAATGCTCCGGGAGCAAGCACAAAAAGAAGAGCACCGAAGTTCTCAGGGAAGATACTCAAAGAGAATATCTTTCCGGTTCCCAGCAACTCTCTCACAGCTCCAAGCAGCGTAAGTCCCAAAGTAAATCCTAATCCAATTCCCAAGCCGTCAAGAGCCGAAGCAAACACCTTGTTTTTAGATGCAAAAGATTCAGCACGTCCCAATACAATACAGTTCACCACAATAAGAGGAATAAATATACCCAAACTGTCAGCCAAAGCAGGCACATAAGCATTCATCACCATCTCCACCACGGTCACAAAAGCTGCAATCACCACAATGTATCCAGGGATACGAACCATATCAGGTATAAGATTCTTCAACGAAGATATTGCAGCATTAGAAGCAATCAATACAAACATTGTAGCCAATCCCATACTCATGCCATTTATGGCAGAGCTAGTTGTTGCCAGCGTGGGACACATCCCAAGCAAAAGAACAAACATAGGATTCTCCTTTATTATTCCATTAATAATAATCTTCAAGTTATTATTCATTTCCTTCTTCTCCTTTCTCTTCGTTAATCTCTTCGTTTATGTTATCATCATTGGCTTTAGTTGCACCTGCATAAGCATCACTATCCTTATAAGCTGCATACGCCTTATTCACAGCCTCAAGAAAAGCACGCGAAGTAATTGTGGAAGCAGTAATGGCATCAATCTCCCCGCCATCATTAGCCACCTTCAGAATGCCTTTTGATAAATCACGACCAATAATTGATTGCTTCTCTTTATTTACATCCTTAAACCATTCGCCCATTTTAGAGCCAAGTCCCGGTGTTTCAGCGTGCGAAAGCACAGCATAGTTAATCACCTTGCTATTAGTGTCAAAGCCAACCATTATTTCAATTGCACCACTAAAACCGTTGTTTGAATTTGTGTTCACTGCAAATCCCACCACCTCATTATTCTTCAATGCAGGATATATAAGCAGCGAATCGCCGCCACTGGTAGGCATTTTATATGCATCATCCACAGGATTATTATCAAATTCGGGCACAACCTCCGTTATAGCACTCTCTAGTTTCTTTGCTCTTGCCTCCTCAATAGGTCCTGCCGTAAGCTTATACACCTGAGCCAAGATCACAGCCACCACCAAACAGATGATAAGCAGTGAAAGAAACATATTCTTAAAAGTAGATTTTAATTTATCCATTTTTGATTACCTCCCCAAATCGTTTAGGTTTTGTGTAGTTGTTGATTATTGGCGTAAGAGCATTCATAAACAAAATTGCAAACGAAACACCCTCGGGATAAGCACCCCACAGCCTTATTGCCACGGTTACAACCCCTATGCTTATACCAAATATAAGCTGACCTCTCTTAGTCATGGGCGAAGTAACATAATCTGTAGCCATAAAAATTGCACCAAGCATCAAACCACCCGAAAACAGGTGAATAAGAGGATTATAAATATCCAACGGATTGAATGCATAAATTATCCCGGTGAATATACCCACTGTAAGTATTATCGACACAGGAATGTGCCAAGTAATAATTTTTTTCCACAGCATATATCCAAGTCCCAGAAGCAGTGCCAAAGCACTCATCTCTCCAATAGAACCACCCTCAAACCCAAAGAACATATCCCTTACAGATATCACAGCATCAGGATTAAAAGCAAGATTAGACAAAACCGTTGCCGAAGTAATTGCATCCGTTGCCGCACCCACAGCCGGAGTAGGCCATGTTGTCATCTGCGCCGGAAAAGAAATCAACAAGAATATACGTCCTGCAATTGCCGGGTTAAATATATTATTCCCTAATCCGCCAAAAGCCAGCTTCACAACACCAATAGCAAACAATGCCCCAAGAGCCAATATCCAGATTGGCAAATTTGAAGGAACATTAAAAGCCAAAAGCACGCCGGTAATAATTGCCGAGCCATCAAAAATACGTGGCTCCTTCTTCATTATATATTTGGTGATGAGATACTCAAATCCCATACAAAACAAAACCGCAAGCGCCGTAATTATAAGAGCGTCAAGGCGGAAAACATATAGCGCAACCAGAAAGGCAGGCACGAGCGCAATAAGCACCCCATACATGTTTTTTTCTATAGAGTCGCCACTGTGTATGTGTGGCGACGGCGAAACGATAAGTTTATTTTCCATATGTTTTAGTCCTTTCTTTCTCTTATAATCTTAGATACAGTTGATTTCCCCAGTCGGATATAGTCTAACAGCGGCCTGTCAGACGGGCAAGTATAGCTGCACGAACCACACTCAATACAGTCCGTTGCACGTTCTTGTTCCACTCTGTCCCATTCGCTATATTCTGTCAGATTCATAAGAAGGGTAGGGTTCAGCCCCATTGGGCACACATCAATACATTTGGCACAGCGAATACAATCACGCATCTGATTGCGCTTAGCCTCAAGCGTCTGCACAATTAATACTCCCGAAGTGCCCTTGGTTACGGGCACATCAATACTTGCCAAAGCCTTACCCATCATAGGGCCGCCACTAATAACCTTGCCTGTCGACTCGGGCAATCCTCCCGAATAGTCAATAAGATTACTGATTGGTACACCAATTCTAGAAAGCACATTACATGGTTTCTTCACATCTTTTCCGGTCACAGTCACTACGCGCTCCACAAGAGGCTTGTTCTTTTGCACCGCCTCATACACGGCAAATGTAGTGCCCACATTTTGCACCACAGCCCCCACCGAAATAGGAAGCTTGCCACTTGGCACCTGGCGTTTTATTGCAGCATCTATCAGTTGTTTCTCACCCCCCTGCGGATATTGCACCTTCAGCGGAAGCACCGAAATTCCCAGATAGTTCTTACAAGCCTTTTTAAACTTTGCAATAGCATCCTTCTTGTTATTCTCGATGCCAATTATTGCCTGACCAACTTTCAGCGCCTTCATCAGTATGGTTATACCCACCAATATCTCCTCAGTCTTCTCCATCATCAACTGATGGTCAGAAGTAAGATACGGCTCACACTCCACACCATTAATAATAAGCACCTCAGCCTTAGTTCCCGGAGGAGGCATAAGTTTAATATGAGTTGGGAAAGTTGCACCCCCCATACCCACGATACCCGCTTCTGCCACTTTATCCACAATCTCTTTAGACGAAAGGTTACATTCTTTAATCAGAGTATCAGTTCTGTCGATATTCTCTTCCCACTCGTCAGCCTCAACCTTGATGATGACAGCATCTTTTTTGTAGCCGCTAGCATCCAAAACCTGATCGATTTTGAACACAGAGCCCGAAACGGGAGAATGAATGTTTGCTGAGACGAAGCCCACAGACTTGCCAATGAGTGTACCCACTTTCACTTTGTCGCCTCTCTTCACCACTGCCTGACAAGGTGCACCAATATGTTGCGTAAGAGGTATCGCAACTTGTGCCGGTATCTCAATCGGTTGTATTGTGTTGCCCGCAGATAGTTTGTTCTCTTTAGGGTGTATTCCACCTAAGCGAAATGTTTTTAACATATTATCAGTTTTCAGTCATAAGCCTTTAGCTGTCGGCTTTTTATTTGCCGGCAGAGCCTAAAACGTCATTAATAAATAAAGATTCAGTTTTCTAATTGTGCTTTTATGCTTCAGCAGTCACAGTTGCTTCCACCTTCTTCTCCTTTGGCGGAGGGAAGTTAAGCTCCAGAATGGAGTTGGTTGGACACACAGGAACACACTTGCGGCACAAACGGCATTTGTCATCATCAATGTAAGCAAGATTATTTTTGATGGTAATAGCATCAAAAGCACATGCCTGCTCGCACTTAGAGCAACCAATGCACGCCACGTTGCAAGCACGTTTAGCCGGACCACCCTTTTCCTCGCTCACACAGCTCACATAAATGCGTCGTGATTTAGGACCCTGATTTCTAAGCTCGATAATGTCTTTAGGACAAGCCTTCACACAAGCTCCACAAGCGGTACACATATCTTCAACCACCTCAGGAAGCATGGTCAGAGGATTGATATGTATAGCATCAAAGTTACATGATTCCACACAATCACCCAAGCCCAGACAGCCAAATGAGCAACCCGTATCGCCGCCATACAATGCAGCAGCAATAGTGCAATTAGAAACCCCGTCGTAAAGATTAAGGCGTGGTCTTTCATCGCAAGAACCACTACATCTCACCACCGCAATTTGCTTCTTAGCCTTTGCAGCAGTCTTTCCCAAAATCTCAGCCACACGGTCCATAGTGTCCTGACCGCCCACAGGGCAGTTAAGGTTGTCTAATGAATCGGCAAATACACATGCATTGGCAAATGATGCGCAGCCGGGAAACCCACACCCGCCACAGTTGGCAGCAGGCAATGCATCTTGCACCTCCTGAATGCGCGGATCCTCCTCCACATGAAATTTGCGTCCCACAAAGTATAGTATCGCAGCGCTACCCGCTCCGATAACACCCAATGTGGCAACAGCAGAAAGTAATACACTCATAATTCAATAATTATCAATTGTTATTTTTGATAGTAAATTTAAACGAATTAGCCATTTTATTTCTTAGTAAATAAAGCAGCCCATAATAAGGCACCAGAGAAACAATTGCAGCCATTGCTGCCTCCATATCTCCAAATCTCCAAACCGAAATAGATACCACAAGTAAGGACACAACAATAATGATGGGTATAACAAATGCCCACCATACAGCCTTGTAGCCCATTGACTTTTGGCCTACTACGGTCACCAAATCATTCACTTTGTACTTCCCGGTAAAGTCTGAAACATCCACCATCTTCTCCTTAGAGTCGGCAGCCGTGCAAGCTCCTTTTGCATGACAAGAGCTACATGCAGATTGCTGCAGAATCATCACCGATATCTTATGGTCTGAAATACTTGTTATGACTCCCTTATGTTCGATCATAATATTCTCAATCTGTTTTTAGTACAGATGAACTTTGCAAAAATAGTTATTCTTTTTGTTAAAAAGATAGTAATAGAAATGTTTTATTTTAATCATGGGTCTATATAACACTTTTTATTATTACTTTGCATTGAAAATGAACGATTAATTTTGTATTTATATAAAGACACTATTTCTTTGTTTAATCTACTATTTCGATGTACAATAAATATAAAACCATAATAATGAACAAAACTTTTTTATCACTATTATTAGTGCTCTGCTTTGGTACTATGCAGGCACAGAGCTACACACTCGACCATTTGTTGGACGGCACACTAAGCCCTCGCGGAGTGGCGCAGATGGAATCGTCGCCCGACGGAATGCATTACTATCAAATGAACCCCGAGAAAACAGCAGTAATCAAATATGAGTATGCCACAGGAAAGGCAGTTGACACACTGTTTGACACACGCACCGCACGCCAGTGCACTTTCGATACGTTTCAAGGCTTCAAAGTAAGTCCCGACGAAAACAGAGTAATAGTTTTCAGAGACAGAGAACAGATATATCGTCGCTCGTTCAAAGCCACATATTACTATCACGACGTGCGCCGAAATATGGTTCGCAAGCTCACCGAAAACACATCAAAGCAGATGATACCCACCTTCTCGCCCGACGGCAAGATGCTTGCATACGTGTGCGACAATAATATATGGCTGGCCAAATTTGACTTTGACACAGAATCGCAGGTAACCAAAGATGGCGAGTTCAATAAAATCATTTACGGAGCCACAGACTGGGTTTATGAAGAAGAATTCTCTACAACCCAGCTTATGGAGTTTTCGCCCGACAATCAGCTGCTTGCCTTCGTGCGAACAGACGAATCGGCTGTAAGAGAGTATCAGTTTCAGACATACGACAAAAAACTATATCCCGATTTCTATTCATACAAATACCCCAAGCCGGGAGAAAAAAACTCTACCGTTGACTTGCGTGTATTTGATATAGAGTCACGCACCATTCGCAAGATGGAACTACCGCTTGATGAGGATGGATACATTCCTCGCATCACTTTCACTGCCAATGAGCAAGAGCTTGTGGCAATGACCCTCAACAGAAATCAAACACGTTTTGATATGTATTTTGTGAATCCACGCACCACTGTAGCCAAACTTGTGCTAAGGGAAGAAAGCAAATATTATATAGACTCTGATCTTCTAAGCCAGATTCACTTCCTCAAAGATAAATTCACATACGTATCTGAACGCGATGGCTATAACCACATATATATATACGGATACACCGGAACATTGCAAAAGCAACTAACCACAGGTGATTTTGATGTAACAAAGCTGTTGGCTGTTGACTCCCGAACCAACACCGTGTATTACGAAGCAGCCGACGAAGGACCACTTCGCCGCAATGTATATAAGGTGAATATCGATAAACCCAAACACCAGAAGTTGTCTGAAAAGGTGGGAACGAATAATGCTACATTCAGCAACAACGGCAAGTTCTTTGTCAATAAGTTTTCAAACAGCACAACACCCTCATTCATCACTTTGCACGATGCCAACGGAAAGCAGTTGCGAGTACTTGAAGACAACCAGCAGGCAGCACGAAACTATGCAGCCGCACAATTGCCCAAGAAAGAGTTTATCACTGTTCCTGCTGCCGATGGCATTACACAGCTAAACGGCTGGGTTATAAAACCCGCCAACTTTGATGCATCCCGCAAATATCCCGTTGTGATGATACAATATAGCGGACCCAACTCACAGCAAGTAACCGACAGTTACGACACGGCGTGGCACTTTGCCCTTGCAAATGAAGGCATTGTGGTGGCATGTGTTGATGGTCGCGGCACTGGAGCAAGAGGCACAGAGTTCCGCAAACAGACCTACAAAAACCTAGGCATCATGGAGTCTGACGATCAGGTGGCAGCAGCGCGATATCTAGGCACACTACCATATGTTGATGGCAATCGCATAGGAATATGGGGCTGGAGCTATGGCGGCTACAATGTGCTGATGAGCATGAGCCGAGGTGGAGGAATCTTCAAGGCAGGCGTGGCAATAGCACCCGTTACAGACTGGCGTTTTTATGACACAGTATATACGGAACGCTTTATGTTAACGCCACAGCAAAACGATGCAGGCTACAAAGGTGCGTCAGCCATTTCACTTGCATCACAGCTGCAAGGCAAGCTGCTGCTTGTTCATGGCACAGCCGATGATAACGTGCATGTGCAGAACTCAATCGAATATTCGCGTGCACTAATCAGCGCAGGCAAGCACTTCGATATGTTCTACTTCCCCGACCAAAACCACTTTATCCCCCTTTCACGCAAATACTTGTATGAAAAGGTAATAGCTTATTATAAGGATAATCTGTAGTAGTTTGAGGCATTAAAATAATCAGGGACATCTTCCATTGCGGAGGATGTCCCTTTTTTTTATAATTGTTTGTGTATGAATCGCTAACTTGAACGGCGCAAAGATAGGAAAACGAAGTGGAGTAGTGAAATGAGGAGCAATTGAACTCACCTGAAACCAAAAGTAATGAAATGACCGTCAATTGAAGTGTCCTGAAGTGTAGTATGTTAAAATGACGGTCAAAAGTAGTCTCTCGTAACCGAAACTGTTAAAATGACCGTCAATTATCGTGTCCTAGTAACTGAGAGTACTAAAATGACCGTCATTTCATTAGTCCTGAAGCCAGATATGTTAAAATGACGCTTATTTTAATACTCCAGCAAAATTTTGAATACAAATGACCATCATTTCACTACTCCACGTGTCAGGTATATTCAAATGATGGTCATTTCATCTGTCCACGATCCGAGACTGTTAAAATGACGCTCATTTTATCTCTCCACGTTGCCAGACTGTTAAAATGACGGTCAATTATCATGTCCACGTGCCAGGTATATTCAAATGACGCTCATTTTATCTCTCCACGTTGCCAGACTGTTAAAATAACGGTCAATTATCGTGTCCACGT
>CAZHWC010000011.1:0-41921 GCA_964535975.1 uncultured Proteiniphilum sp.
TGGGTCTGGGTCAAATCTATCATAGTACATAAATTTCCAGATGTTTTTTCCGTATGAGAGTCCATAACTCCAGAAGCACTCACGTTGATAAACTGACTTTGTGAATGATAGTAGTCAAGCCCTGCTGAAACTCCCCAAAAGCCAAAACTGCTTTTGTAGCTTTCACTTGGGGGTTTTATACAAAACGAATTAATATGAGGCAAGGATAAGTGCAAATGCAGCTCTCCTTTCTTATAAATAATTTCACTTGGTTCTGTTGTTTGAATTTCAACATTCATATATGGTTGATGATTAATTTTATATCTTTGACATTAGAGTTTTTAATTATCACACATTATAAATAACATGACAAGTATGATTAGATTTTTATTGCCAATGCTGATTTTGTTGGCAGGCTGTGTGCAACCTAAGAGTGAGGTGGCGGTGCAAACGTGCGTGAAGGACGAGATAACTGATTCGAGGGATTTGCCCGAAAACATTCCGGGTGAGACGATGGGGCAGAAGCTTGAGAGCTTGCTCTTTTGGGATCAGGAGGAGAGGGAGCGTCGTTTTAGAATTATGCATAGTATATATCCAAGTATTGAGGTGGAGGCAGGTGATCAGCCATCGGTGCTTAATGATGCGGATGTAAAGATTGTTCCACAGTGGGAGGATGGCACTACTCTTGATTCATATATAGAAGATAATAAAGTAGCCGGGGTGATTGTGGTGCACAATGGTGATGTGAAGCTGGAGGCTTATGGCCTGGGAGCCGATAGGAATACGTTGTGGACTTCATATTCTGTAGCTAAATCGATCTCTTCGATGTTGGTGGGTATTGCCCTTAAGGATGGATTCATTAAGAGTATTGATGATGAGTTGAAAAACTATATTTCTGAGCTTGATGGCTATGACTATGGTAATGTGACGGTGAGACAATTGCTGACGATGACTTCGGGTATTGATTGGAATGAGGATTATACTGATCCTAACTCGGATGTGGCGGTGATGTATCAGGGGGAATGTGAGGGTGATGAGGCTCATATTCTTACTTATATGAAGCCACTGAAGCAGATTTATGAGCCCGGGGTGCATTGGAATTATAGTACCGGTGAGACTGATTTAGTGGGGATATTGATTCATAAGGCAACTGGTATGACTGTGGCTGAGTATCTTTCGGAAAAGGTGTGGAAGCCATTTGGTATGGAGAAATGTGGATACTGGCTTGCAGATGAGTGCAGTGGTATGAATATAGGTGGCAGTGGTTTGTCGTCATCGTTGAGAGATTATGCTCGACTGGGGCAGTTAATGCTGGGTGGTGGCAAGATTGATGGTATATCGATTTTTGCTGATGAGTGGCTTGAGGGTGCTACTTCTATTCTTCACAAGGTGGCTAACGATGAGAGTGGCGGCTATGGATACTTGTGGTGGGTGAATGATGATGGCAGCTATTCGGCTGAGGGTATATTTGGGCAGATGGTTTATGTGGACCCGTCTTGCAATTTGGTTGTGGCTCAGTCGGCTGCGTGGTTTTATGCCGGATCAAAGGAGTTGAATGATACTCGCAAGGAGTTTATTGAGGCAGTAAAAAGGGCACTTTAGGTTATGGAATTAAAACAAATCATTGAGCAAGTTTCGGGAGAGATTTTCCCAGAGGTGGTGCAGCACTATCGGTATTTGCATATGCACCCCGAGTTGTCGTATCAGGAGGAGAATACTTCAAGGTATGTGACTCAGTTTCTTGAGAGGGAGGGAGTGCATCACAAAACTAATATTGGTGGGTATGGCATTCTTGCCTGGATTGATGGTGAGGGAAAAGGAGCAGGAAAGACTGTTGCTTTGGTGGCCGACATGGATGCCCTGCCAGTGCATGAAAAGAATGACGTTGATTTTAAATCAGTAAATGAGGGTGTGATGCATGCTTGTGGTCACGATTCGCACACGGCTTCGCTGATGGGTACAGTGAAGATTGTGAACTCTGTGAGAGACAGGTTTGCGGGCAGGGTGCTTTTTGTTTTTCAACCGGGTGAGGAGAAATCGCCGGGTGGTGCCGACTTGATGCTTAAGGATGGTTTGTTTGATGATATGTGTCCCGATATGGTGATTAAGCAGCATGCCTATGTGGATTTGCCGGCGGGAAAGATTGCTTTTCAAACGGGTACGGTGATGGCATCGGCTGATGAGGTGCATGTGAAAGTGAAGGGGCAGGGTGGACATGGTGCTTTACCACACGAACTAAATGATACTGTGCTTGCTGCTTCTAATATTATTGTGGCTTTGCAGCAGGTGGTGAGTCGCAGGCGAAATCCTTTTCAACCAATGACGTTGTCGTTTGGTAAATTTATTGCCGATGGGGCTACTAATGTTATTCCTTCGGAGGTGGTGATGTCGGGATCATTGAGGTGTATGGATGAGGGGGAGCGACAAAAGATGCTGTCTTTGATTCCGGGAATTATTTCTAATACTGCTTCTGCATATGGTTGCGAATGTGATATTGATATGCCTTTGGGATATCCGTGCACGGTGAGCCATGATGATATTACTGAGCTGGTGCGGACAAGTGCTGAGGATTTTCTTGGTGCGGATAATGTTACTGAGTATCCCAAGAGAATGACTGCTGAGGATTTTGGTTTTTATACTCAGCTTTATCCTTCGTGTTTTTATAGGTTTGGGGTTGACAATAGTAAAGGTGGTTGTGGCAAATTGCATTCGTCAACCTTTCTAATTGATGAGAATTCATTGCATACTGCTATGTCTGTGCTTGCTTATATTTCTTTAGATATTATTAAATTGTAATAATTTGCTATATAAATGATAAATGAAACGCATCTTTTTATTATTTTTGTGGGAAAATATGTGCTTTACTAACAAATTAAAAGTATAACAATTATGTATCATGATTTAGACGAACTTGATGAAAAAATTTTGAAGCAAATTATTTCAAATGCGCGTACTCCTTTTTTGGAGGTTGCACGTGAGTGCGGTGTGTCGGGTGCGGCAATTCATCAGCGTGTGCAAAAGCTTACTAATGCCGGTGTCATCAAGGGGTCCGAATTTATCTTAGATCCAGAGAAAATTGGTTACGAGACCTGTGCTTATGTAGGTGTGTTTTTGACGTCGCCATCTTCATTTGATGATGTGGTGAAAAAGTTGGAGGCAATACCTGAAGTAATAGAGTGTTATTACACTACAGGGCAGTATGACTTATTGATAAAGGTGTTTGCAAAGAACAATAAAGACCTTTTGAGAATAATTCACTCTGAATTGCAACCTCTTGGTTTGTCGCGAACTGAAACTTTGATGTGCTTCAAAGAGGGATTTAGAAAGAAATTACCAATTAACTTCTCGCAATCTTGATAGAAGAGAGTTTTATTTGCAGAAAGATATCAGCATATAATTTGCTTTTTCTTATTATTTACTATTCGTAAGCGTTGCCGAAGAGGTCGTAAATAAGTTTGGGAGGCGGGTTATATGCTGTGTTTTTATGCGTATGGTATAGAATTAAGAAAATGAATTTTTAGATAAAAGAGAGAAAATGACTTCAAGAAGAAATTTTATTAAAAAAAGTGCTTTGGGGCTTACGGCGCTTGCCGTGAATCCATCATGGGCTAGCAATGGGATAACAAATATTGCAAGTTCTGTAAAGTATGTTACAAACAGGCCTGCAAAGTCTAAACGTAATTTTACATCTAAGGCTGTGGAGGATACAATTTTACGTGTAAAACCTAAAATTAAGGATGAGAAGCTGGCGTGGATGTTTGAAAATTGTTTCCCAAATACTCTTGATACTACAGTGAAATATTCGACTAAGAATAACAGACCTGATACGTTTGTTATTACTGGTGATATTAATGCTATGTGGCTGAGGGATTCATCGGCACAGGTGTGGCCATATTTGCCTTTGATGAAGGAGGATGTGCAGTTGAAGGAGATGGTAGCGGGGTTGGTGAACAGACAAACGGAATGTATATTGACTGATCCTTATGCTAATGCTTTTAATCCTGCGCCAAATCCTAATGGTAGATGGATGAGTGATGGTACTAAGATGACGCCTATGGTATATGAGCGCAAATGGGAGATTGACTCGCTTTGCTATCCTATTCGTTTGGCTTATAACTATTGGAAGCATACTGGTGATACTTCTGTATTTGACAGTCAGTGGAGGAGTGCAATGGCTACAGTGGTGAAGACTTTTAAGGAGCAACAAAGGAAAGAGGATCATGGTCCGTATACTTTCCTGCGTGTGACTGACAGACAGTTGGATACTTTGAATAATGTGGGGTATGGAAATCCTGTGAATCCTGTGGGATTGATTGTGTCTTCGTTCCGTCCGTCGGATGATGCTACAACATATGGTTTTTTGGTTCCGTCTAATATGTTTGCAGTTACATCGCTTCGCCAGCTTGTGGAAATTTCGGAGCAGGTGACTAATGATAGCAGTTTTGCCAAAGAGTGTAAGCTTTTGGCGGATGAGGTGGATGCTGCTATCAAAAAATATTGTATCACTACTCACCCTAATCATGGGCAGATTTATGCTTTTGAGGTGGATGGTTTTGGTAATTATTATTTGATGGATGATGCTAATGTGCCTAGCTTGCTGGCTATTCCTTATTTGGGTGGTGAGTGTGATGATGATGAGATTTATAGAAATACTCGCAATTTCTTGCTGAGCAAGGATAATCCTTACTTCTTTAAGGGTGAAGCGGGCGAGGGAATTGGTGGTCCTCACATTGGTTATGATATGATTTGGCCGATGAGTATAATTATGCGTGCTATGACTAGTAAAAGTGATGAGGAGATTAAGTTCTGTATCAAAATGCTTCGTGATACTGATGCGGGAACAGGATTTATGCATGAGTCATTTCATAAAGATAATCCTGAGAAGTTTACTAGAACTTGGTTTGCATGGGTTAATACTTTGTTTGGTGAGTTGATTCTGAAGCTTGAGGAGGAGAATAAGCTGCATTTGCTTGAATTTTAAAAACAACGATAGATATGAATAGTGTAAAATATTTATTTGCAATTTTGATTTTGTTGTCGTCTTGCGGTAATGTGACGGTGACAAAAACTAATAAGATTGATAAGGTTGATCCAGTGGATTATGTAAGTATTCTTGTTGGTACTCAGTCTAAATTTGAGCTTTCAACTGGAAATACTTATCCTGCTATTGCGCGTCCGTGGGGTATGAATTTTTGGTCGCCACAAACCGGAAAGATGGGAGACGGTTGGATGTATCGTTATGATGCTGATAAGATTAGGGGTTTTAAGCAAACGCATCAGCCAAGTCCTTGGATGAATGATTATGGTCAGTTTGCTATTATGCCTATGACTGGCAAGGCTATGTTTGATGAGGATGAGCGTGCAAGCTGGTTTTCGCATAAGGCGGAGATAGCAAAGCCTTATTATTATAGTGTTTATCTTGCAGATTATGATATTACAACAGAGCTTACGCCTACAGAGCGTGCTGCTATATTTAGATTCACTTTCCCCGAAACGGAAAATGCTTTTGTGGCGGTAGATGCGTATGACAGGGGTTCGTCGATTCAGATTATTCCTGAGAAGAATGCAATTATAGGTTTTACTACTCGCAATAGTGGGGGAGTGCCTGATAATTTTAAGAACTACTTTGTGGTGGTTTTTGATAAACCTTTTACTGTGAACTATGGTGTTAACTATAGTAAGAAGAATGTCAAGATGAGTTCTGACTTGTTGCAGGTGAAGGCTGATCATGCGGGTGCTATTGTTGGTTTTTCAACAAAACGTGGCGAGGAAGTGCATGCTCGTGTGGCTTCTTCATTTATTAGCTACGACCAGGCTTGGCAGAACCTTAAGGAGGTGGAGAATAAAGAGTTTGATGTTGTAAAGAACGAGGGCCGCGGATCTTGGAATGATGTTTTGGCTAAGGTGGAGATTGAGGATGATAATATTGATAATAAGCGTGTGTTTTATTCAACACTTTATCGTTCAACGCTTTTCCCACGTAAGTTTTATGAGATTGATGCTAAAGGTGATGTAGTGCACTACAGCCCGTATAATGGTGAGGTGTTGCCGGGTTATATGTACACTGATACCGGTTTCTGGGATACTTTCAGGGCTTTGTTCCCATTGTTAAATGTTATGTATCCGTCGGTGAATGTGGAGATTCAGGAGGGATTGGTTAATACATACAAAGAGAGTGGTTTCTTGCCTGAATGGGCTAGTCCGGGGCATAGAGGTATTATGATTGGTAATAACTCGGCGTCGGTGGTTGCTGATGCTTATCTGAAAGGATTGCGCGGTTATGATATTGAGACTCTTTATGAGGCTATGATTCACGGAACGAAGAATGTACACCCAACTGTTTCGGCAACTGGGCGTGCTGGACATAATTACTACAATGAGTTAGGGTATGTGCCTTACAATGTTGGAATTCATGAGAATGCTGCAAGAACATTGGAGTATGCATATGATGATTGGACTATATATAAGCTGGCCGTAGCACTAGATCGTCCTCAGGAGGAGATTGATTTGTTTGCTAAGCGCAGTCAGAATTATCGTAATCTTTATTCTCCAGAGCATAAGTTGATGCGTGGAAAGAATAAGGATGGTTCGTTCCAGTCTCCTTTTAGTCCTACAAAGTGGGGTGATGCATTTACTGAGGGTAACAGCTGGCACTACACATGGTCTGTATTTCATGATCCACAGGGCTTGATTGATTTGATGGGTGGTGAGAAGGAGTTCGTAAATATGTTGGACTCTGTGTTTAAGATGCCACCGGTGTTTGATGATAGTTATTATGGTTTCCCTATTCACGAGATTCGTGAGATGCAGATTATGAATATGGGGCAATATGCTCATGGAAATCAGCCGATACAGCATATGGTTTATTTATACAATTATGCAGGTGAACCTTGGAAGGCGCAATATTGGGCGCGTGAGATAATGGATAAGCTTTATACTCCAAATCCTGATGGTTATTGCGGTGATGAGGATAATGGTCAGACTTCGGCCTGGTATGTGTTCTCGGCAATGGGCTTTTATCCTGTATGTCCGGGTAGTGATGAGTATATACTTGGTGCACCTTTGTTTGAAAAGATGACTGTTCATCTTGAAAATGGTAAGAGTGTTGTGATTAATGCTCCTGGAAATAATAAGTCAACTCGTTATATATCTGACTTCAAGCTTAATGGGGTGCCATATAGTAAGAACTATATAACTCATAAAGATTTGATGGATGGTGCTGTGATTGATGTAACAATGTCAGAGTCTCCGGTTACTACAAGGGGTACTCAGAAGACTGATTATCCTTATTCTTTCTCAAACGAGAATAAGTAGGTAGAGGCTTAGGGTTTATATAATAAATGAGGGTGAATCACATTGTGATTCACCCTCATTTATTATATGTCCCTTGAGATTAATTCTAAATATTCAATTCTATGGGGCTTATTTCTTTATTCTGATATAGCCTTATTTTGTGATTAATATTATTTGGAGCGAGTGGTTATATTTGGAGCCTGTAGTTGTAAATGATTTTCTCTTTTTGCTTTTGCAAATATATTGGGGATTTGTGATGTGGGCAGTAGAGGCAACTTATTGAATTCAAATTTTAGAGGTATATGATTTTTAAATTGCCATTCTGCAATCTCCACCACTTCTATTCCTTTTCTGACAATGTCGAGCTTGTGAGCAGCAGCGTATGATAGGTCTATAATCTTCCCTCTGGAATATGGGCCTCTGTCGGTGACTTCTACTATCACTTTCTTACCGTTCTTAGTGTTGGTTACTTCCAGAATTGAACCTATAGGGTATGTTCTGTGTGCACAGGTTAAGCTATCTCGATGATAAAGCTTTCCACTAGATGTCTTCTTTCCATGAAACTTATCTGAATAGAAGGTGGCTTTACCGGTTTGTTGAGCAAATATTTTGCTTATAATCGATAGATTAATAACTAAGAAGATTATGATAAGTACTGCCTTTTTCATAAGCTTTCATATCTTATTTACCCCATCTTTTGCTAATATCTTCAAAAGCATCTATTCTTCTGTCACGGAAGAAGGGCCACCAGCGACGTACATTCTCTGTACGTTGTTTGTCTATTTCTACTATTTGCATTGTTTCATCTTCCCCGGCTTGCCACAAGAATTCACCTTGAGGCCCGCATACAAAACTATTTCCCCAGAAGGATATTCCCTTGGTTTGTCCTGATGGATCTGCTTCATAGCCGGTTCTGTTGACAGATATTACCGGTAGTCCGTTGGCTACGGCGTGTCCTCGTTGCACTGTAATCCATGCATCTCGCTGGCGATTTTTCTCTTCGTTTGTATCAGATGATTCGTATCCTATCGCTGTGGGGTATATTAATACTTCTGCATCGTTCATAGCCATTAGTCGTGCAGCTTCGGGATACCATTGGTCCCAGCATACCAATACTCCTAGGCGGCCAACTGATGTTTCAATTGGGTGGAATCCCAGATCGCCGGGTGTGAAATAAAACTTCTCGTAATAGGCGGGGTCGTCAGGTATATGCATCTTGCGATATGTTCCTGCAATAGTTCCGTCTTTTTCTATTACGACTGCTGTATTATGATAAAGACCCGCGGCTCGTTTTTCGAATAATGAAAGTACGATAACGGTGTTTGTTTCCATTGCAATTTTGCCAAATACTTCGGTTGAATATCCAGGGATTGTTTCTGCCTGGTCAAAAACATTTGTGTCTTCGGTTTGACAGAAGTATAGTCCGTTATGAAGCTCTTGCATTACTATCAGTTCTGCGCCTTGTGATGCGAGTTTTTTTATTTTATCTGATAGACGAGCTACGTTTTCGTCTCTGTTTGAAGTGTTGGATTGCTGTATTATTCCTATTTTCATTTTAAATAAGGCTTATTGTCACTGAATTAATTAGGACCTTTATGAATAATAATTGATTGATCTTAAAACAAAAGGTTTAAAATGGGCGCGAAAAGCCTATCTTAAACCTTTGAATATATAATATTACAACAGCCCTTGAGGTAGTTGCATTGTTACGCAATGTAGTGATCCGTGCTGTTTTATGAGTGAACGACAGTCTATTCCAATAATATCATGGTTTGGAAATGCTTTTTGTAATTGTTCATGCGCTATTATGTCTTTATCTGATGCATATGTTGGCATAAGCACTGCTCCGTTGATAATTAGGAAGTTGGCATATGTTGCGGGAAGTCTGTATCCATCATAAATAACGGTGTCCGCCATTGGAAGTGGGATGAGATTATATGAAGTGCCGTTAATTGTCTTAAAGACTTTCAACTCTTCCTCCATTTTTTTCAATTCTTCATAATGTTCGTCGCTGACATCTTCACATGATACATAGGCAATTGTATCGTTGGAGCAGAATCTTGCCAATGTGTCTACGTGGCTGTCTGTATCATCTCCTGCAAGATATCCATGATTGAGCCACAAAACTCTCTTCAGTCCGAATGTGTTTGTCAGAAATTCTTCTATTTCATCTTGTGACATTGGCTGATTTCTGTTGGGAGCTAATAGACATTGTGATGTGGTGAGAAGAGTTCCTTCACCATCTGATTCAATGGCTCCTCCTTCAAGTATAAAATTAATTCTACTTGAATATTTTACATTGCTGTTTAGTCTTTGCTGTTTAAACAGTTGTGATGTAATCTGGTTGTCGTGGTTGGCAGCAAATTTTAACCCCCATCCGTTGAATCCAAAATCGAGGATAGTGGGTTTGTTATTTGCAAAGATGGATATTGGACCATGGTCTCTTGCCCATGTATCGTTGCTGTTTAATTGTGCAGTTATTATTTTTCTCTTCTCATCTGATGAAAAGTGTCTCAATACTTCATTTTCATCTGCACACACAATAAGTAACTTCTCTCTTTTTAATATCTCTTTTGAGAAAGAGATATAGCAGGAAGTTACTTCGTCTAAAATGTCATGCCAATCTGTGTTGCTGTGTGGCCATGTAATTTGTACACCACTTTGTGGATGCCACTCGGCCGGAAAAATAATGTGACTCATAGTTGTATCAACCATCCATGTTGCCACGAATAATACCACGTGTAGAGCTCTTGATAAAATCAACTATTTGTCTCTTCTCGGTTTTGTCGGGCAATTCTAGTTCTATTTTTTCTAATGCTTGTGTGGTGTTTAACCCTGACAGATAGATAAATCTATATGTGTCTTGAATAAGGTTGATTACGTCGCTACTGAAGCCTCGACGACGAAGCCCCACAACATTAAGCCCAACATAAGTGAGGGGTTCTCTGCCTACCATTGTAAAAGGAGGTATATCTTTGGGTATTTTCGATCCCCCTTGTATCATTGTGTGGGCACCAATTCTAGTGAACTGATGTGCAAGAGCGCCACCACTTATAATTGCATAGTCGTCTATCTCAACCTCTCCTGCTAGTTGGGTGCTGTTGCCTAAGATGATAAAGTTCTTCAAAACACAGTCGTGTGCTACGTGGCTGTATGCCATTAGCAAACAGTTATTGCCAACTACAGTGGATCCGCGTGATGCAGTTCCTCTATTTACAGTTACACACTCTCTGACTGTGGTGTTATCACCTATTATTGCAACTGTTTCTTCTCCTGCAAATTTTAAATCCTGTGGAACTGCAGAGACTGTTGCATTGGGGAATATTGTGCAATTCTTGCCAATTCTGGCACCTGATAATATTGTTGCATTTGGCATAACTAATGTTTCATCGCCAATAATCACATTTTTATCGACATAGGCAAAGGGTTCAATAACAACGTTATTGCCTATTTGGGCTTCTGGATGTACGTAAGCCAATGGTGAAATAGAACTCATAGATTTTATTGTTGTATGGTTATCTGTTTTTAATAATCTGAGCAGTGAAGTGTGCTTCCGATACTATTTTGTTGCCAACAAAGGCAACGCCCCTCATGGTAGCAATACCTCTGCGAAGCTCACTTGTCATTTCTACTTTAAAAATCACAGTGTCGCCCGGAACTACTTTGTTTCTAAACTTAACTCCATCAATCATAAGGAAGTAAGTTGAATATCTTTCCGGCTCGTCAAGTCCAGCTAATACAAGTAATCCTCCGGTTTGAGCCATAGCTTCTATCTGAAGAACTCCCGGCATAACAGGTTCATCCGGAAAGTGTCCTGTAAAGAAGTGCTCATTGTTGGTTACGTTTTTAACACCTACGATATGTTTGTCGGATTTTTCAATAATTTTGTCAACCATTAGTATTGGATATCTGTGCGGAAGTAGATCTTTAATTCGATTGATATCCATTAGTGGTTCTTGGCGCGGATCGTAATGTGGAATACGATTTTTGTTCTTAATCTCTTTGCGGATTAGTCGTGCTAGCTTATTGTTTATCTTGTGGCCCGGTCGGTTTGCAATAATGCGTCCTTGTATTGGTTGACCGGCAAGAGACATATCTCCTATTATATCTAGTATCTTGTGACGTGCAGGTTCGTTGGGATGTGATAACTCTCTTTTATTTAGATATCCTAAACTGTTGGCATCCATTCGTGGCACATTAAGTGCATCTGCAATTTCATCTAACTCTACTTGAGGTAGTTTGCGCTCATAAATGACGATTGCATTGTCTAAGTTGCCACCCTTGATTAGTCCTACTTCACGTAGTTTTTGTATTTCGCGTACGAATACAAATGTTCTTGCTTCTGCTATTTCTGTTTTATAATTGTCAAGACAATCCAGACTTGCATATTGATTTGGTATAAATTGAGAGTCAAATTCGATGCTGGAATTTATACATAAGCAGTCGTCTGGTAATAAAGTTAGTTTTGAGCCAGTTTCAGGATCATAAACTTCCATTTTTTCTCTTACTACAAATATCTCTTTTTCTTTGTCCTGCTCTTCAATTCCAACTCTCTCGATTGCATTTACATATTCGATTGCACTGCCATCTATAATTGGAAATTCAGGTGCATTTACTTCTATTAGACAGTTGTCAATACCATAGGCATAAAGTGCAGAGAAAGCATGTTCCACAGTGCTAACAGTAACTCCGTTTACTCCTAAAACTGTGCCACGTTGTGTGTTTACAACGTTTTCAGCCAAAGCATCAATTATTGGTTGATCTTCTAAATCTACTCTCTTTATCTTATAACCAAAATCTACGGGAGCAGGATTGAAAGTTATTTCTATTTTATGGCCAGTATGAAGTCCCTGGCCATTAAGGGTAAAGCTCTGCTTTAAAGTTCTTTGATTCACCATTTTATTTTATTTATATGGATGATATTGGGCGCAAAGATACAATCATTTGTTATTCAAAACTAAAGAATTGTCTTTGTATTGCATTTTTTTAGCAATTTCAATCTTATGCTATTCGGTAAGTTTTTTCTTAATTTCGTTTAATTCCCTTTCCAAAGCAGAGATTTGTCGGTACATGTCAGGTAGCTTGGGTTGTATTACTGCATACTTAAGATGTTGCTTAATGTTGAATGCGGGTGAGCCCATTAGCTGAGAGTCGGCAGGTGTATTACTTATTATCCCTGATTGTGCAGCTATCTGTGTTCTGTCACCAATAGAGATATGTCCTCCAATTCCAACTTGTCCCCCTAAGATACAATTATTTCCGATTTTTGTTGAACCTGCTATTCCTGCCTGAGCAGCCATTACTGTGTTATTGCCAATCTCGCTGTTGTGAGCAACCATTATCAGATTGTCGAGTTTGACTCCCTTGTGTATTATGGTAGATCCCATTACTGCACGATCGATAGTGGTGTTGGCGCCTATTTCTACATCGTCTTCAATTACAACATTGCCCATTTGTTGTATTTTCTTGTAAACTCCATTGCTTTGACTAAAGCCAAATCCATCAGCTCCGATAACTGCACCTGCATGAATTATACAGTTGTCGCCTATTATACAGTTGTGATATATCTTAACTCCGGAGTAGATGACAACATTGTTTCCAATCTTTACATTATCTCCAATGTATGCGTGTGGGTATATCTTGGTTTTATCTCCAACTGTTGCATTATCGCTAACGTATGCGAAGGCACCAATATATGTTTCGTTTCCTATAGTGGCCGACTTTGAAACGTAAGACATCTCTTCAATTCCCTGTTTTGCGGGCGTAAGACTATTTACCATTTCTAATAAAGCTCCTAAAGCTTCATAAGCATTAGGTACTTTTATCAACGTTGCAGATACTTCTTTCTCTGCTACAAAATCGTTGTTAACCAAAACTATATCTGCTTTGGTATCATATATGTAATGAGTATATTTGGGATTGGCGAGAAAGCTAATTGTACGAGGTTTGCCCTCTTCAATTTTTGCAAAGTTTTCAACTTCTGCATCTGGATTTCCGATGATTTCTCCTTTAAGAAATTCAGCAAGTTGTTTGGCTGTAAATACCATCTAAGTTAGTTGTTTATAATAAATAAGAATACAAATAAACGAATAATAAATTAACATTCAAAGTTAAGCCCTAAGAAAATGTTTATTGCTATATGTTTTGGCAAATAGAAAATATAAATTAACTTTGCACTCACAAATTTCGGGATGTAGCTCAGTCCGGTTTAGAGTACACGTCTGGGGGGCGTGGGGTCGCAAGTTCGAATCTTGTCATCCCGACAAGAAACTGCTAAAATGATGATGTGATGCGGAAATATTGCCTCGTCGGGGGTAGGTGCCGGGACAGAATCGGGACAGCAGTGGGAAAATGGAGAATTAGGTGCATGCCTGATTCTCCTTTTTTTATAATACTTTGAAGTTACACTTGTAAACACTAAAATAATCTGTTTGATTTGTATTAGGTCTATGCATTATAATACTAGATTTTACTTTTGATAATAAATAAATAGGATGAACGTTGCGTTCTATCTTTTAATTAGGACAAGTTGGTGTTAAATAGCATTAAAGTCTAATATATGTGATAATTACTGCTCTTAATTTTTGTATGTTTGTATCAAATAAAAAGACTAAATTATAAACATCTAAATATAATTATTATGGCAACATTTGAAGGAGGAAAAGCATTCTCTATGGAAAACTCTATTGAATATTCATCTGGTGGAGTTATTAGTAAGCAGGTAATGAGAAAGAAGTCGGGAAACGTAACTCTTTTTTCTTTTGATAAAGATCAGGGGTTAACAGAACACACTTCGCCATTTGATGCAATGGTGCATATATTGGATGGTGTGGCTGAAATTAAAATTGATGGTGAGCCACATATTCTAAACGCAGGTGAGTGTATTATAATGCCTGCTAACCATCCACATGCTTTGTATGCAGTAGAGCCATTCAAGATGGTATTAACCATGATCAAACAATAAATTCCAATAAAAGAATTATAAACTGTACATTTTATGAGTAAGCCCCCAGAGCAAAGAAAAGAGCTTCTCAAGCATTTGTTATTGAGATTGCATGAAGGAGATAATCCGGAAATATTACGTAAACAACTAATAGAGGCACTACGAAACATTCCTTATCATGAGGTGGTGGAGGTGGAACAGGAATTGATAAATACTAATGCTCTTACCTCAGACGAGATACTTATGTTTTGTGATTTGCATACTGCTGTCTTGGATGGCAGCATAGATTTGGAAGATGCTAAGCCAGTTCCCGAGGGGCATCCGGTTGATACATTTAGCAAAGAAAATAAGGCTATTGGAGAGAAGGTTGAGAAGTATTATGAACTAAAGAGAGAGGTTGATTCAATTAGCGATAGTGAGGTTGAGGAGTATCTGTTCAAATTGAAGAACTTATTTAATAGTTTGTCAGACATAGATAAGCATTATTTAAGAAAGGAGTACCTTGTGTTTCCATATTTAGAGAAACATGGTATTTCAGGCCCACCTAAAGTAATGTGGGGAAAGCACGACGAAACCAGATCATTACTTAAGAATGCTCATGAGGCTTTGGCTGCAGGAGTTGGGTCAGCTGACGAGTTAAAGGCTGTTTTTAATCTTGTGTTTGAGCCTGCCATCGAGCAGATTGATGGAATGATAATGAAGGAAGAAGAGATTCTTCTGCCAATGGCTATGGATACGCTTAGTGATGAGGAGTGGTATAAAATATATAATGAAACTACCGAGTTTGGTTATTGTTTAATTGACCCTAAGCACGAGTGGAAGCCTGACGGATTGTATCAACAGAAGCAGGAGTATGTTTCAACTGACGCTATTAGATTGTCATCAGGTGCATTTAATATAGAAGAACTTGAAGCATTGTTTATTCATTTGCCAATTGATATTACTTTTGTTGATAAGAACGATAAGGTAAGATTCTTTTCGCATAGCCAAAATAGGGTTTTTGAGAGAAACAGATCAATTATTGGACGTGATGTTCGTATGTGTCATCCTCCTAAGAGTGTTCATATTGTAGAACAAATTCTTGAGGATTTTAAGGCAGGAAAGGAAAATAAATCTGTATTCTGGATGTCAAACTTTATGGGGCGTTTTATTTATATTGAATATACTGCCGTGCGCTCGCCTGAAGGAGAGTATTTAGGAGTTGTGGAGGTAACGCAGGATATAACAACTATGAGACAGCTGGAAGGTAATCAGCGTTTGCTTTCATATGAAAAAAAGTAAAGTTGATATTACTCCGGATACAAAAGTTGCAGAACTGTTGAGAGATTATCCAGATTTAGAGGATAAACTCCAGCAGTTTTCTCCGGCATTTTCAGCACTTAAGAATCCTGTTTTAAGAAGAACCGTTGCAAAGGTTACATCTCTGCAACAAGCTGCAAAGGTAGGGGGTGTTTCAATTGTTGAAATGGTGGATGGCTTGAGGAATGCAGCGGGATTATCTATGCTTAAAAATATTGATTATGGTATGGATAACGACGTGATAAGTGATAGAGCAAATGAGCTGATATTGCCTATTGTATTGCGATTGGATGTTCGTCCAATGATTGAGGCTGGTGATCATCCTAAAGATGCCGTTTTGGAAGTGGCTCAAAAACTTAATGATGGTGAATGCATGGAGCTTATATCTCCTTTTCCGCCTGTACCTCTGATAGAGGCATTACGTAAAAGGGGGTTTAGAGTAACGATGCAGC
Source organism: uncultured Proteiniphilum sp. (assembly GCA_964535975.1). Lineage (GTDB taxonomy): Bacteria > Bacteroidota > Bacteroidia > Bacteroidales > Dysgonomonadaceae > Petrimonas. The sequence continues at coordinate 15,967 of CAZHWC010000011.1, forward strand.
CGGTAGAGGATGGAATAGTGAAAACATATGTAGATAAATAAAAATAGGGTTGTCTTAAAATTTAAAGACAACCCTATTAGTTTTAATTAATTCATAATAGTTGCTGATTTGCATACTTAAATATGAACTATAATCCTTTTTCGGACAGATATCTTTCTGCATCAATTGCAGCACGACAACCCATGCCTGCAGCAGTTACTGCCTGACGATATAGAGTGTCTGCAACGTCACCTGCAGCAAATACGCCTTCTATATTGGTTTTTGATGTTGGATCTTGGATTTTAATGTATCCTGTTTCATCCAGTTCTATATAATCTTTGAAAATATCGGTATTTGGGGTGTGACCAATAGCCAAGAAGAACCCATCAATAGCAATATCTACCTTTTCTTCATCAGGCTGCCCCATTCTCTTTACCAAGTGAGCACCTTCTACGCCATTCTCACCAAATAGACCTAGAGTATTATGTTCAAAAAGAACTTCTATCTTTGGATTGTTCATTACTCTTTCCTGCATAATTTGTGATGCGCGTAAATGGTCTTTACGTACAATCATATAAACTTTATCAGCAAGACCTGAAAGGTATGTTGCCTCCTCACAAGCGGTATCACCACCTCCCACAACAGCTACTTTCTTTTTACGGTAGAAAAATCCATCACAAGTGGCACAAGCAGACACTCCTTGTCCCGCATATTTGTCTTCATCTGGTAGACCAAGATATTTAGCAGTTGCACCTGTTGAGATAATTACTGTGTCGGCTTCGATAGTGTTTTCGTTATCGATTGTTACCTTGAATGGTCTTACTGAGAAGTCTACTGCCGTAGCTCTTCCCGGATATATTTCTGCTCCATAGCGAGCAGCCTGCTTCTTTAAGTCTTCCATCATTTCGGGTCCGGTAATTCCTTCCGGATATCCTGGAAAGTTCTCAACCTCTGTTGTGGTTGTTAGTTGTCCACCTGGTTGAAGTCCTTCGAAAAGCATAGGCTCAAGATTTGCTCTTGAAGCATAAATAGCAGCAGTGTAACCTGCAGGTCCTGATCCAATTATCAGGCAACGTACTTTATTTCTCATAACAATATAAATGATTTGCTTTAATCCACTTTAAATGATTTAATTAAAGTAGGATTGTGATATAATTTTTCATCAAAGATAACACTATTATTTGTGTCTTGAAATTGATATTATAAATATCTATTCCTATTAAATGAAAAATATTATATATGTTGTTTTGATGTGTTTGTTTGTGCTTAAAATTTATCTCAAATCTATAATTTCTACGCCGGAATATTTGGTGTGATTAAAGATGAATTCACTATCAGTAAAGTTGAAGTTTGTATTGTAGCTACTTATTGAAATTTTATTTTTAACTCCATTTTTTAGAGTTAGATTTACTTCACTTATATTATGGCTGTTTTTGTCTATTAAAACTTCCAAATCTTTAAATTCTGAGTTGCTGCTTGTTGGAGTCATCTTAATTGAGTGCACTTTTGAGTCATTTACAGTTTTGGATATTGGTGCATTAAGGGTGTATCCATTTTTATACATGCTGAGTAGGGCAAGTGGGCTAATTGATGCTATTTCATCCATTGTGGGTTCGCTTATATTAACTTCGTCGAATTCTTTCAATAAGACCCATTGAGTTTTTCCGTCAAACCATGTTTCAACATCATTTGTGTTGATTTTAAACTTATTGCCCTTTACTAATGCAGTTCCTTTTTGCTGCATATATGTTGAATTATTTTCTATGGCATAGAATGAAAACTCAATCTTTATTCCTTTTGATTGTTCATAGTTTGCGTATGCTTTATCTAATATTGCTTTCGCTTCATTTGAGTTTTGAGCATATGCTGTTGTGATAAGTAGTAAAGAGAGGAATATTGTAATTAGCTTTTTCATTTTGACTTGTCTTTTTGCAATTATACTTCTATTCAGTATATATAATAGACATATAAATACTTGTTCGGTTTAATAATCTCTTATCTTTTTTTTTCAAAGAATTTTTTCATTAACAAAGCACATTCTTCTTCCATTACGCCTAGTGTTACTTTAGTTTTGGGATGAAGCACATTTTCAGAGACTATTGAATATCCTCGCTTCGGATCTTTTGCTCCGTAAACTATTCGTGACAATTGCGACCATCCTAATGCTCCTGCACACATAGGACAAGGTTCAACCGTCACGTATAGCGTGCAGTTAGATAGGTACTTTCCACCTAATACATTTGCAGCAGATGTTATTGCTTGCATTTCGGCATGTGCTGTTACATCGTTCAGGGTTTCAACCAAATTGTGTGCACGTGCAATAATACGATTGTTTATTACCACTATTGCACCAATAGGTACTTCATCTCTGTCATAGGCTTTTTGTGCCTCAGCTAATGCTTGTCTCATAAAGTAATTATCGTCTAACATGCTTATTTGTTTTACCTCCTCATTTCATTTTCCTCAAAAAGTGTAGGGTAGTCCATATCCATATTCTTTAGTATATGGTTGATTATTGTTTCTCTAAACCATCGGGACCTGTTTGTTATTTTATACTTCTTGAGATAAAAATTTATTACTTCTAACTCTTGTTCATTTAGTGCAAATTCTGCTTTCTTGGTACGCTTAGGTTGTGCTCCCTTATTTTTATACTTTTTATCCTCATTCATTTTTGCATTTCACAGATTGCTCTTGATATTATACGTTAATTCTATTAGAGTACAAAAAAACAAAATTATTTAACGCTAAAGAAAAGAATATTGCATAAATTTGCATCTTATGGCTTTAAACTACGAAATAGATGGCTGATCACAATGAATTGGGTAGAAAGGGAGAGAATGAAGCAGTTAGTTATCTTAAATCAGAAGGATACAAGATAATCGATAGAAATTGGAGAAAGCATGGATATGAGATAGATATTATTGCTCTATCTGGTGAGTATATTGTTTTTGTTGAGGTAAAAACCCGTACTACATACGATTATGGAAATCCTGAAGATTTTGTGAATAAACAAAGACAAAGAAGAATGATATCGGCCGCTAATATTTATTTGAATTATTTTGAAATTGATACACCTCCAAGATTTGATATTGTTGGTATAGTGTGGGATGGTTTTAAGTTTCAAATAGAGCATATAGAAGATGCTTTTCTGCCATGTATTAATTAGAGGTCAAAATAAGAATATTGTCATGCTAAAAAAAATACAGGGTATCGCCTGGAATATAATTGAGCTTGAAGAGACGGTTTCAACCAATCTTTATTTGAGAGACAGGTTGTTGGAGGAAAAATTGTCGGAATATACAATAGTAAGCACCAATTTTCAGACTAGTGGACGAGGCCAGAAGGGGAATTCATGGAGCTCAAATAGGGGGGAAAACTTGCTGTTTAGTATACTGATATTTCCGAATATGATTGTAGCAAACGAACAATTTATAATATCTCAAATTGTAGCTTTATCCATAAGAAATGTTTTAAGTAGGATTACTGATGGGGTGATGGTGAAATGGCCCAATGATATATATTGCAACGAAAAGAAGATAGCGGGTATACTTATAGAAAATAATTTATTTGGAAAGACAATTGAAAGCTCAATTATAGGAATAGGGATTAATATTAATCAAAAGATATTTACTACAGATTTAATCAACCCTGTTTCCTTATTTCAAATTACAGGAAAAGAATTTAATAGGGATAGTATACTAGAGGAAATTTTGAGTGAGTTTGGTATGCTTTATGATGAATTGAAGCAAAACAAACGTAATAAAATTGAAAGTCAATATTTTGAAAACTTATATAGATTGCACGGGTATCATTGGTATAACGATGTGAATGGAATATTTCAAGCAAAGATAATGAATGTGTTACCATCGGGTTATTTGGTGTTGAGAGCAATAGGTGAGTCTGTTGACAGAGAGTATTCCTTTAAGGAGGTTCAATTTGTGAAATGAGAAAGCGAAACAAAATTAAATATATATATTATGACGTTTAAAAGAGTTCTATTAAAGCTCAGCGGTGAGTCGCTTATGGGTGATAGGCAGGCGGGAATCGATGAGAACAGATTAAACCAGTATGCAGAACAAATAAAAGAGGCTGCAAAACTTGGAGTGCAAATAGGGATAGTTATTGGTGGCGGTAATATATTTAGAGGACTAAGTGGTGCCAGCAAGGGGTTTGATAGAGTTAAAGGAGACCAAATGGGAATGTTGGCAACCGTAATTAATAGTTTGGCATTGAGTTCTGCACTTACAGCACTTGGTCAAAAAAATCATGTGTTTACTTCTATACGAATGGAGCCCGTAGGTGAGCTTTATAGTAAATGGAAAGCCATAGAGGCTATGGAGCGCGGGGAAATAGCTATTATTGCTGGAGGAACTGGTAATCCTTTCTTTACAACCGATACAGCTTCTGCATTGAGGGGTATTGAAATTGAAGCTGAGGCAATGTTGAAGGGTACTAGAGTGGACGGTGTGTATACAGCCGATCCCGAAAAAGATCCATCGGCTATAAAATATGAAACTATATCTTTTGATGAGGTATATAATAAGGGATTAAAAGTTATGGACCTTACTGCGACAACTATGTGTAAGGAAAACAAATTACCTGTCGTTGTTTTTGATATGGATACATATGGAAATTTGAATAGACTCCTAAGGGGAGAAAATATAGGGACCTTAGTTCATAGCTAACTAAGATGTGTCTACATGCCGTGTTATTAAAAAGTTTTCACTATTTTTGTTCAAAATAACAGATAAAAACATTGATATGGATATTACAACAATTAAGAAAGAAGCTGAGGAGAAGATGTCGATGACATTGGAATTTCTGGAAGATACTTTGGCGCGTATTCGTGCAGGTAGAGCTAATCCGCGCATACTTGACGGTGTTTGGGTAGAGTATTACGGTGGAAATGTTCCAATTTCTAACGTATCATCAATTACCACACCTGATGCAAAAAGTATAGTTATTCAACCATGGGAAAAGACTATGTTGAAGGTAATTGAGAAAGCCATAATTGATTCAGATGTTGGTATCATGCCCGAAAATAATGGCGAGGTAATTCGTTTGGGTATTCCACCTCTTACAGAAGAGAGACGCAAGCAATTGGTGAAACAAACAAAGCAAGAGGTTGAAGAAGCAAAGATTAGCGTTCGTAACTCACGCCGTGAGGCAATTGACGAAATAAAGAAAGCTGTTAAAGAAGGCTTCTCAGAAGATGCAGGTAAGGACGCTGAGGGAGAAATTCAGAAAGTTCACGATAGGTTCATCAAGAAGATTGATGATAAATTTATTGAAAAAGAGAAAGAAATCCTAACTGTATAATATGGTAAAAGACCATAATTTAGGTGATGATAATGCTGGAAATGGGAGTGATGTTCTGAGTAGTCAGAATATCGATGCCACTTCCAGCAATCGTATAGATAAAGGACTTGTAATTAAGAATGCAGGAAATCTTTATCTGGTACGTACTGAAGCAGGTCAGGATATTTATTGCACTGCAAAAGGTAGATTCAGATTGAAGGGAATCAGAAGTACTAGTCCTGTTGTGGTTGGCGACCATGTGGTTATAGAACAACAAGGTGATGACAGAGCATACATAACAGACATTGAGGATCGCAAGAATTATATTGTCAGAAAAGCTTCTAAGCTTTCAAAGCATTCCCATATTTTAGCAGCAAATATTGATATAGCACTACTTTGTATCACTGTGCATTCACCCGAGACAACCACTATTTTTATTGATCGGTTTCTAGCTACTGCTGAAGCATACAATGTAAAGACATATTTAGTCTTTAACAAAATGGATATTTATGATGAAGATGATGTTGACTATGTTGATGCTATTATAAATTTATATACCATAATTGGATACAATTGTATTAAAGTTTCCGTCACTCAAGAGCTGGGAATGGAAGAAATTAAACAGCTTACGAAACAAAAAGTAACACTCCTTGCAGGACATTCCGGCGTAGGTAAATCAAGTATCATTAATAAGCTCCAAACCAAGGTTAAATTGAAAGTAGGGGAGATCTCAGATTATCATAATATGGGAATGCATACCACTACTTTTTCTGAAATGATAGAGTTGGATAAAGGGGGATTTGTTATTGATACACCCGGAATTAAAGGTTTCGGAACAATTGACATGGAAGCAGAAGAGGTTTCACATTATTTCCCCGAGATTTTTAAGATTTCTGCAAAATGTAAATTCCACAATTGTATGCATATCAATGAACCTGATTGTGCAGTATTAAATGCTTTGGAAAACCACTACATCAGCCAAAGCAGATACAAATCTTATTTGAATATCCTTGAAGATATTGAGCATGATAAATACAGATAATTATAAATAATTTATTTGAGCTATGACCAATGTATTGTTTTTAGTTCTTGAAATAATATATATTCTGACAATACTCAGTGTCATAATTGTGGTTATTTCAGAAAACAAGAATCCATTAAAAACTTTATCTTGGGTTATGGTGCTGATCTTCTTGCCATTTGTAGGTTTAGTTCTATATCTGGCATTTGGCCAAGATTTTACTAAAAGGCAGGTTATAACTAAGAGGATGTATAACAAGCTAAAAAGAAGGCCTCTTGATGAAATAGGTTCTCTTGAAATGTTTGACTATCCACAAGAGCACTCAAAGCTAATACGCCTTCTTAAGGATTTTGATAACACTCCATTGCTTGGCGGTAATAATGTTGAATTCTTTACGAATGCAAAGGATAAATTTGACACATTATTAAAGGATATTGATAATGCAAAAGATCATATTCATGTTGAGTACTACATATTTGCCGATGATAATATTGGAACAATAATAAAAGATGCGCTAATAAGAAAGTCATTGCAAGGGATTGAAGTAAGAGTTATATACGATGGCTTTGGTTCTCGTAAAACCAAAAAAGAATTTTGGGAAGATATGCGTAAGGCAGGAATTGAAGCTGAACCTTTTTTAAAACTTGCATTTTCGAAATTAACATCAAGACTTAATTACAGAAATCATCGTAAAATTGTAGTAATTGATGGTAGAATAGGATATGTTGGAGGTATAAATATTGCCGATCGATATGTCGATGGTTTTGAATGGGGAGTTTGGAGAGATACACATGTGAGAATTGAAGGTAAGGGGGTTCAGGGCTTGCAGTCAGTTTTTCTTATAGGATGGCATTTTGTAACTCAAACTTTAATTACTTCACGAAAGTATTTTCCTGAATTAGATAGTTATGGAAACATTGCAATGCAGACAGTAAATAGCGGACCATTACGTGATGAGCGAGAAATTTCATTTGGTATCTTACAGGCAATTTATGATGCAAAGAAAAGTATTTTTATACAATCTCCATATTTTATTCCTCCCGACTCAATGTTGCTGGCTTTGCAATCAGCAGCCAAACGAGGGATAGATGTTAGACTCATGGTCTCAGCCAGATCTGATGTGCCTTTAGTTCAGTTGGCTTCAAAGTCATTTATACAAGAAACTATTCAACACGGAGTGAAGGTATACATGTATGAAGGGGGATTTCTGCATTCAAAGTTGATGGTTTTTGATCAATCATTAACATTAATAGGTTCTGTCAATTTTGATTTTAGAAGTTTTGAACATAACTTTGAGGTCGAAGCTTTTATATATGATAAGACTCTTGCAGATGAAGCAACTCAAATTTTTATTCAAGACCAACACAGTTCACAGATTGTGTCCCTACGTAATTGGGTGAAGCGCTCCAAGTGGCAAAAGTTTATTGAGTCGATTATGCGATTATTTGCGCCATTGATGTAGTATGTAAGCTTTAAATTATTTCAATTAGATTTCATAAAAGATGACTAGGATATATTTGATAGGATATATGGGTACAGGTAAAACAACCCTAGGAAAGCGTTTGGCCCATATAATGGAACTGGGGTTTGTTGATATTGATAAGCATATAGAGTCTAAGTTTATGCAGACAATACCGGAAATCTTTGAAGAATATGGAGAGGAGGGCTTTCGAAAGATTGAACAAAATGCTCTTAAGGAAGTTTCTCAAATTGAGAATATCGTGATTTCAACAGGGGGAGGTGCTCCATGCTTCTTTGATAATATGTCATTGATGAACAATACCGGGCTGACAGTATATATAAAAGCAACCCCTGAAGAATTAGCTTCACGCTTGCGTGCTTCCAAAACAGTAAGACCAATAGTTGCACAAAAAAAAGAGGATGAACTTGTTCCTTTTATTACTGAACATTTGTCTCAAAGAGAAAAATTCTATAATAAGGCAAATATAATTTTCAATACCGAGCATCTGATATCAAAAGAGGATATTTATTTAACGGTAGATAGAATGTTTGACGAAATTAAAAACAAAAAACTATGATTTTTGATAATTCTAAAGACCCTCATTATTTTATTCGAGAGCTACTGTTGAAAGTTGAGAGAAAATCAGTTTCACTATCTGTAGGAATTCCAAAAGAGAATCAAAGCTCTGAAAAGCGATTAGCTATTACACCCGAAACGACAGCGTTGTTAGTTGATGCGGGGTATCGTGTATTGGTTGAGTCAGATGCTGGTCTAACTATAAATTACTCAAATCGTCACTATTCAGATCATGGAGCAGAAATAGTTGAGAAATCGGAGGTTTTTAAATCCGATGTTATCCTAAAGATTACCCCACCTACTTTAGAGGAGATTTTGTTAATGAAGCCCAGATGTAATGTGTTTTCTTTTTTACAATTACATTTAATGTCTTCAACTTCACTGGCTCTTATGTCCGAAAAGCGCATCAATGCATTGGCTTATGAGCTTTTATACGATGATAGTGGAATTTCTCCATTTGTTACAGCAATTAGTGAAATTGAAGGGGCCTGTTCTATTTCAATAGCTTCAGAGTTGCTAAGTAATGCTCATGGAGGCAAAGGAATATTATTGGGTGGAGTTGCCGGAGTTTCTCCCACAGAGGTTGTTATCATTGGAGCCGGAGTTGCAGGAACTGTTGCTGCGAGAGCTGCTTTGGCAATGGGAGCAACAGTTAAGGTTTTCGATAATGATATTTCTAAATTAAGAAAAATACATAGTGAACTGGATCACCGTATTTTTACATCGGTGCTTCAACCTAATGTTCTGAGAAATGTATTTAGATCTGCAGATGTTATTATTGGGGCCATGCAATATGTCAACAAAACCCACTTTTATCGAATTTCGTCCGATCTAATTCGAGAAATGAAAAAAGGAGCTATAATAATTGATTTGAGAATGTCACAGGGTGGATGTTTCGAAACTACAATGGAAGCTTGCTTGCCACATCATCCTGATATCTTTGAGCGCTTTGGAGTTTTACATTTCTGTGAATTAAGTGTTAGCTCACGTGTTGCACGTACGGCAACTATTGCTCTTAGTAATATATTTATTCCTATGTTTAATGCAATATCCGAATGTGGAGGAGTTGGGCAGTGTGCCAGATTTGACAGAGGCTTCTCTTCAGGGTTCTATATGTTTTCAGGTAAGATTGTTAACTCTTATGTAGCAAACCACTACAATATGCCTGTTAGTGATATTGGTCTTTTTCTGCCGGGTATGTAGTATTTAAAATGTATTTTCTACAAATCTCTTGCGAGCTGAAACCATTTTAGTTCAGCTTTCTCTTTAGAAATATTGCGCCATTTATCTACTTCAAATTCAAAACAAGCTGTTGAGGAAGTTGGTAAATTATCTAATCTCACTCCAAAATGATTAATAAGATCAGTTAAACCAGGATTGTGACCAACAAGCACGCAATCTTTTATGTTGTCGGGCAATGATGTTATAGTTTTTAAAATGTCATTGACCCATGCAAGATAAAGCTCTTTGGTAAACATAATCTTTTCTACGTCATAATCCATTTTTTGTGCTACAATCTTAGCAGTTTCGTAAGATCTGACTGCCGATGATGAAACGATTAAATCCGGCTTTCCATTTTTAGCCTCTATAAACTCACCCATAAGCTGCGAGCTTTTTTCCCCTCTAATGTTTAAAGGTCTATTATAGTCGCTGATATCTATATCTGCCCATGAAGATTTACCATGTCGCATTATAATTAATCTTTTCATGTAATAACGTTTTATTAGATTAGATATTTCTTGGTTTAAACACAAAAGAAGATTGATTCTCCATACTAATCTTGTTAATCATTAGTGAAGCTATTTTGGATGCTCTTGCTTTTGCTTCATTTGCCTTTTCACCTTCAAACAGTTCATCAATAGTCTCATAAAAAAGGCTTAGCCACTCGTTAAACTGTTTATTATTCATTTCTGTTTCTTTACTTAAGGCAACGTGTATTCTCATAGGATTTCCGGAGTATTCACGTTCTCCAAATAGTAATGAACTCCAAAAATTATACATCTTTGGCAAGTGTTTGCTCCAGTCAATACCAACTACATCGCTAAAAATAAATCCAATTGTTTCATTTGTCATCACTTTTCCGTAGAATGTGTCAACTAACAACTCTATATCTTCTCTGTTTGTTATATCTTGCTCCATTTGTCTAGGGTAATTTGTCAGATAAGAATAGAACACTTGATGATACTAAATGTTTATATGTCCATTACAGCTCATATCTTATTTTGTCTAATACAAGCGGAAGTATATTTGAGTCTACTCCAGCCTCCAATAATTCACTCATGTCTTCTTCAAAATGGGTAATAAACTTTTCATAACCATTAAACACTTTAGTAGACTCAACGTATAGTTCTACAGCCCTTCTTATGTTAGACTCACATAACTCCACATGTCCCGCATTAAGATAATCCTGTGCATTAGGGTTAGTCTCAATAATTTGGGTGTAATATTTCCTTGCTGTATCAAACTTTCTTGATAAAAATGAAGACCATGCTATAGATCGCCATGCACGCGCATTTTCATTACTCAAAAAGTCTACCTTAAAGAAATAGTTTAGAGCTTCTTCATACTGTCCAAGTTCTAGAAAGCAGTGGCCAATATTTAGTTGAACATTTAAGTCATCAGGTCTCAATTGCTCCAATCGTTTGTAATATTGCAAAGCACTTTCAGGTTCTTTTGTCATTCTGTAGCAAGAGCCAATTCTTCTCAGTAGCCAGCTGTTGTTTTCATCTATCAGCTCTGCTTTCCTGTATGCTTCCAATGCTCCTTTTATATCTCCCAATGTTTGTCTGCAATAGCCAATCTTTTGCCAAGTTTCGCTATTGGCACTGTCAATATTAATCAATATCATAAATGCCTCCAATGCCTCTTTGAAATTATTTTTCTCAAAATAATGAAGAGAAATCTGTTTTATATTTTTAGGCTCAGATATAATATTATTAATGGGACTTATTTTATGGAAATCTAGTTCAGTACAAAAAATATCCTTAAAGTCTTTTTTTCGCTGATACAACTTAAAAAATCTATATAAGTCTTGAACGTATTGTTTGAATAATATCTTTTCATTTTGATTTGGATCAACCACCAGTTCTTCTTCGGACATCCTCTTTAGCTCTTCACTTTCTGCTCCCATTTGAGAAGCCACCATCTTGCGATAGCTTTCGGGCATTTGCATTATGCTAAAGCAGAATGAATATTTGTCAGAGTTGCAAATCATATTTGAACTTAACATAGTTGATAAAATATCATTGCTATCCTGTTTATTACTAAACATTTGTTCCAATGTCGTATGTTTCTTATCAAAAGGTATGAACCAATTGCTCATTTCGCTAAAGAAAGGATAGTTCTTTAAGTTTGAAAAAGTGGAATGGAATATATCTGCTCCTCCCAGTTGCATTTCAGAAAACTCTTTTAGTTTATCACTTAATCCGCTTTCATCCAATATATTTTGCCACTCAGGGTTTTTGTCGTCCAATCCCGATTCTCCTAACCATTCTTCAGGATTAATTTTCTTACCCAACATTGGGCTAAGTTTCATCATCTCAGGCAAAATCTCTTCATTTAGTTTTTTGCTTATCTTCTCGGTTTCGTGTGCTTGTATAAACTCTATAATCGCGATCATAAGTCTGCGAACAAAGATGTTGTCATCCTGCATTACCTCAATCCTACTTATTAGCTGAGGATAATAAACCCACCTGCTTTTATATTTCCTTAATATTGGAATTAAACCAACGATAGCTCTTACCGCAAGTTCAGGCTCGTCACTATTGCTTAAGTCTAGTATCAGCTCAATCTTCCTCTTGTCAAATCTTTCCAGCTGATTAAGAGTTAATGCCGATACTATCATACATTTAATAGATAGTGGAATCTGCTTTGAATTAAAAAATAATTTGAAATCATTTATGTCTCCGTTATTTGATCGTGAAGAGATAAATGTAGAATAAAAGATGTTTTGTGCAGTTTTTTCTTGTTCTCTTTTGATGTGCCTTACTCTATTATCCTTGTCTTCTCCTTCAGGCATCAGATCAGTTACAGACAGACTGTCCGACAATCTTGTGAAAATGTTTATGTATTCTGTAATTGATATTTTTTGCTGGATATTTGCGATTCGCCTTTTCTCATAAAAAAATTCGGAGCTCTCTTTTAATAGAATACTATCTAATAAATCATCAGAAATATTGTAAATATTCCTGATGATATGCTTGTACACATTTTCCTGTTCAGGATCATTTTGTCCCTCCACGAAATAGTGTATCATAAACTTATAGTTGGTTTCAATCTCTTCGATTCTATTATTAATATCCCACAAATTTAGCTCAGCTGCCATTTGCTTAATCTGGTCAATAGCATTTTTCACCTCTTTATTTTCAATAAAAAGGTTTATTTTATTTTGAGTATCTATTGCTTTCTTCAAATTCATGCTTCTATTTTTTTATCTTTAATGATTAAGGTAGAAGGCAAATCATTAATCCATGAAAGAGGAGTAAAAATAAGTTTATCCCATCCCGTTTTTCCGATAATCATCAGATCCTGTGTATTAATAAAATCAACACTTATTTTCTTGTTGTTATTCCAAATCTTAACTCTTCCATCGGTCTTTTTGGATACTGTAGTGAACAGCTTCTGCATTTTATGACTATTGCTTAATATACCAATAGCGTCCCATATAGTTGCAGTTATATTTTGATTTTTAGCAAATTGACAAACATAGCTTAAAGTAAGAATATCCTCATCTTTTAGAATAGGGATAAAAACTCTTTCAATTTTTTTAATTTTATTGCCTATCAATAGACCTGTTATCTGATCATTACGATTCATCATAGTTGAAATATCCCTTATTGTTCTGGTTAATTCTTCTCCCAGTTCGTTGTGGTATGAATCTTCGTCAATGATATTTTCACCTCTAAGCTTTAAATATTTACTCCATATATGTGAGTTGAAAATATCTTTATCAGTACCAATTAAGATCAATTCGCTATCATATTCTTCTGCCGTCTTTAGAACTTCATTTACAAAATTATCATACTCCTTCACAAAAGTGCGAACTGTGAATTTATCAGATTCAATCTGACTGATGATATCTGCCAGTAAGTTTGATTTATAAACATTATCATCTTCTATCTCAAGAGCCTTATTAGAATCAATCAGATTAAGCATTGTGATATTGGACTTGCCGGCCCTATTATGAACAATAATATCTATTATTTTCCCTAAGGCTCTTCCGGAGTCTCTATTCGAAAAACACACAAGCGCATTAAATGATCTTTTTGGATTCTCTTCACCTTCAATTCTCTTCAATACTATATCTGCAAATTCCATACCATTTGTTTGTTTTAAATGACTGACATTGAAACTTGAGAATAAATATCCTCAATATCTTCTTTTTTTATTTTGTCAAAATCCTCCTCTCTGGCAGTTATAATCAATCCTGCCATGTCTAATGCCCCTGGGCTAATCATGAGTTTGCGTTTGCCTTCATCAAAGTATTGTCGTGGTCTATGTGCTTTTCTTGGAAAAATATGAAGAATGTATTTGTTGTCTTCCATAAAGCCTATTACATTCATCATAGGCTCTTCTTCTTCTTGTTGTCTTTTATTCAGATAAAAGTATATATCCTCAAAAATTTCCTGTATCTCTTCTTTCGAGTCTCCTTCCAACATAAAGCACGATCTCAAATCATTATCGCCCTGTATCAATATATCCGTCTTAAGTCCTGCTTGAAGATGAAAATGATCAGGTGCTGACGCACCACATTTTGGACCATTATAAAAGACTACATAGTCTTTGAGTTCTTGCATTAAAGCAAGCATATCTCCAATTTTTTTTCTCAAGCGTTGCGGAACGTGCGAATAAATAGGTATTGTTAGATGATTTTCCAATATGGGGAAAGGATTTGCCAAAATGATATATTTGTCAAGAAACTCAATTCCTTTCTGAACTGTAGGGCGATTTTCTTTGCATAGAAAGCAGGGTCTGGCTTCTATACTTTTTACATCTACATTAGATGATGATGACACTATCCTTCCGGGATTGAATTGCAGTATAACTTTGTTGTTTGCACCCCAATCAAACTCCTTTGTTTTTATGCTTTCTAATTGTTTAACAGCAATATTTAATTGCTCCCAGTCTTTTGTTTGCTCTTCAAAAAGTCTTTTAATTTTTTCCTGAAGTGTCATATTCCTTGTTGTTAGTTCAACAAAGATAAAAATATTTATTCAATAGTATTGAATATGTACTTACAACTTGAATTTCATTCCACCTCTCTTCTTCATATAATTAAGGGCCGGTTCAATATTGAAATATATTTTTTCCACATCATATGGATTTGGAGCAACAAATAATGAGTTACACTTATCCTTCTCCATTTTTTTGGCACCTCCATATCTATATCCAAGAAAGTTTAGAATATCATATTCATGCGCTACTTTAATCACGTAGTATGCAGTTTTTCTAGTCATGCCATCTCCCGAACTTGCTATGGCTCTCTGTACAATATCAATTTTCTGATTTGTTATTTTATATTGTTCCACGTTATCCTTTTCTGCATATACCAACAACAAAGCATTAAGAGCGCGCAAGTTGAAAGGGTCTTCAGCTAATAAAGATTTTGCCGAACTCTCTATTATATTGTAGTCGCTATCGGATAGATATGTTTTGCTTAAAGCCAGAGATAAGTCGCTGTTATATTTTGAAGTGTCTGTTGGATTATATTGCGGTTGAGTTATAAAGCCATAGTACACATGCCTTTGTTCCTCAATTGACATGTCGCTGCTACCGGCAAGATATTTATCCATCAATTCCGAATATTGATATTTTGCAATAAAGTTCTTTTCAATCTCTTTATAATTTGGTGCCACAGGACCATCGTATTGGGCATAAGCTGCCAGATTAATTAGTATAGAGAATGATATAATGAAAAATAGTCTGTTCATATTGATTAATTTTTTTAGTGTTAAGTATTATTTTTCTGGTTAAAAAAAGCAGCGACTGTGCGACACATATTTGGTAATGGCCAACAGTCGCTGTATTATAATAGATTATTCTTCTATTGTTTTCCCGAAACAACAGCTCCCTTGTGAATTTTTGAAACCAAACCTTGAAGAACACTTCCCGGACCTAGTTCAATAAACTCAGTTGCACCATCCGCCACCATATTCTGAACAGATTGTGTCCATTTCACAGGTGCTGTCAGCTGTGCTACCAAATTGCTCTTTATTGTATCAGGGTTGGTTTCGCCCTTTGTCGAAACATTTTGATATACCGGGCATATAGGCTCATGAAATTCCGTAGCTTCAATAGCTGCCTGTAATTCTTCACGTGCAGGCTCCATCAGCGGAGAGTGAAATGCACCACCAACTTTTAGCGTAAGAGCACGCTTAGCACCAGCTTCTTTCATTAGTTCGCAAGCTCTTTCGATACCACTAATTGTACCTGAAATTACAATCTGTCCGGGACAGTTATAGTTGGCAGGAACTACCACATCATCAATTGATGCACATATTTCTTCCACCTTTTCGTCCGGTAATGCTAAAATAGCGGCCATAGTTGAAGGATTTAATTCACACGCCTTTTGCATTGCAAGAGCACGTTTATAAACCAATTTAAGTCCATCTTCAAAAGATAATGCACCTGTTGCCACAAGAGCCGAGAACTCTCCTAATGAGTGTCCTGCTGCCATGCTTGGGTCAAAGTCGTCGCCCAGAGTTTTGGCAAGAATCACCGAATGCAAAAAGATTGCAGGTTGTGTTACTTTAGTTTGACGCAAATCCTCCTCAGTACCTTCAAACATCAAATCAGTAATTCTAAAGCCTAATATTTCATTAGCTTTTTCAAACAACTCCTTCGCCAGTGTAGAGTTGTCATATAAATCTTTTCCCATTCCAACAAATTGAGCTCCTTGTCCGGGAAACAGATAACCTTTTTTCATATAATCTTTATTTTAAAAAATTGTTCTATTTCTTATTATGCAATATTCAATCAGTTATTAAACTCTATTTAGAACATAATGTTCATGTTAATCCATCTGATTTCTTCTGATTTATTTTTTGTTTTCTTTTTCTCTAATCACCACTCGTCTTATCTTACCACTAATGGTTTTGGGCAACTCGTCCACATATTCTATAATCCGTGGGTATTTGTATGGAGCTGTCACTTGTTTAACGTGCTCCTGTATCTCTTTTGTTAGCTCGTCTCCTGCTTTGTCTTTATAATCAGGAGATAAGATTATTGTAGCCTTTATCAGCTGGCCTCTAATTTCATCGGGCACTCCCGTGATAGCACACTCCACAACAGCCGGGTGTGTCATAACGGCACTTTCCACTTCAAAAGGCCCAATTCTGTATCCTGAACTTTTTATAACATCATCTGTTCGTCCCACAAACCAGAAAAAACCATCCTCATCTCTCCAGGCCATATCACCTGTATAGTAAGTGTTGTTTTTATAAACCTTTTTCGTCATCTCTTCATCTCTGTAATAGCCCATAAAGAGTCCTAATGGTCGTTTTTCGTATGTATAAAACACTATTTCTCCTTGTTCACCATCTTCGGCCGATCGTCCTTCGTGTGTTAGCAAATCCATTTTATAAAGTGGGTTTGAAACTCCCATTGCTCCCGGCTTAGGTCTCATCCAAGGGAACGTAATAATAGTAGGAGCGGTCTCTGTCTGACCAAATGCTTCCATCATTTTTACACCAGTATGTTTATAGAAAGCTTCATATACTGATGGGTTGAGTGCTTCGCCGGCAGTAGTACAATACTCCAGCTTAGAAAGATCATACTTTGATAAGTCTTCTCGAATCATAAAGCGAAAGACTGTAGGAGGAGCACAAAATGATGTTACACCATATTTTGAAATCACGGATAATAAATCTTTTGGCACAAAACGACCTTCAAAGTCATATACAAATACTGCTGCACCCACAATCCATTGTCCATACAGTTTTCCCCACACAGCTTTTGCCCAACCGGTATCAGCCACAGTAAGGTGAAGACTGTCTTCGTGAAGATTCTGCCAGTATTTAGCAGTAGTAATATGCCCCAGAGGATATGTATAATCATGAATCACCATTTTAGGTTGCCCCGTTGTTCCCGATGTGAAATACAGAAGCATGATGTCTTCATTAGATGTTACTTGCCCCGGTCTCACAAATGGCATAGCATTTTCCACACCTTCATAAAAATTATCCCAACCTTCCGGTTTTCCTTTACCCACCACAATTCTGTGTTCAACAGTAGGAGATTCAGCCATTGCTGAATTTACATTTTTAATCAAAATATCATCTTCAGTGGCAATAATAGCCTTGATACTTGCAGCGTTGTTTCTGTAAACTATATCCTTATCTGTCAGCAAATGAGTTGCAGGAATTGCTATAGCCCCAATCTTATGAAGAGCTATTATAGTTTGCCAAAACTCAATATTGCGTTTCAAGATAAGCATCACCATATCACCTTTTCCAATATTCATATCCATTAGAAAAGAAGCAGTCTGATCAGACAATACCTTCATTTCTCCAAACGAAACATCACGGTGCTCGCCTCTGTCGTTGGTCCAGCAAAGAGCACGCTTCTCGGGACTGCTAATTGCCCATTCATCAACTATATCGTATGCAAAGTTGAAGTTGTCAGGAACCAGAATCTCGTAATTGTCAACAAAGTCCTTGTGTGATTCGAACTTTGTAGTTTTTAGATACTTTTCAATCATTACTTTTTTTGTGTTAGCTTTTGGATACACAAGTTTTATATACCCCACAGCTCTTTTTATGGATAAAGAATAACAGCAAGAAATTTCACATTCTTATTATTGAGAGCCTTCATACCATGCGGTAGAGAAGAGTCAAAATAAATACTGTCACCTTCTTCTAATATAATTTCTTTTCCATTTATATTTATTGACATGCTGCCTTCAAGCACCATGTTAAACTCCTGCCCGGCATGAATATTTTTGAAGTAATCATTATTTTCGGGTTTAGGTTCCACCGTCACAATAAATACTTCCGAAACATTGTTGCTAAAACCGGCAGTAAGTGACTGGTATTTATATGCAGATACTCTCTCTACGCTCACACCTTTGTTTTTGCGAGTCACAAAGTAAGAGCTCATTCGCGGCTCTTCGCCAAACATCAATGTTGCCATGTCAACATTAAACTCACGTTCGATACGCTGTAAAAATGATATGGAGATATCCTCCTCGCCATTTTCAAACTTAATATAGTCATTCTCTTCCACCTCAAGCTTGTACGCCATTTGAGCTGTGGTTAGTTCTATTGCCTCACGCAAACCTTTTATTCGTTCGCCAATTTGTTTTAAGTCTGTTGCCATAGTTTCTGGGTATTAATAGTGAAAACAAAGTAAATAAAAATATTTATACAAACAGATATAAACTAAACGCCATTATCAACATACCTAGCACCAAACCAATAATTGCATGATGATGCTTCCCGTACTTTTCTGCAGTTGGCAGAAGTTCGTCCATAGAAATAAATATCATAATTCCTGATATTGCTGAAAGGACAAAAGCATCTAGTGCAGGGCTCCAATACGGAAGAAGAAAGAAATAAGCAATTAGCGCACCTATCGGTTCTGCAAGCCCAGAGGCAAAGGAAAGCCAAAAAGCCTTTTTCCTGCTTCCTGTGGCATGATATATTGGCACAGCCACAGCAATACCTTCCGGTATATTATGTATTGCAATTGCCACAGTTATGGGTATTGCAATTTCCATTGAGTTTAGAGCCGACATAAAGGTGGCAATACCCTCAGGAAAGTTGTGAATTGCGATAGTAATTGCAGTGATAATTCCAGTATGTTTTAGCCGTTTCTTGCTAGTCATATCTTCCACTCCTTTCATCTCATGTGGATTACTGGATTTAGGAACCATAAAGTCTATCAATGCAATAAGTGCAATACCTCCGAACAGTCCCAATATCATATATAGAGTACCCGCTTTATCTCCAAACTCTCCAACAAACAGAGCCAGAGATTGTGGCAACATCTCCATAAATGAGACATAAATCATTACCCCGGCGGATAATCCAAGTGAAAAGCTTAGAAATACAGTATTAGTACGCTTTGCTATAAGCGAAATAAGGCTGCCAAATCCTGTTGACAACCCTGCTATCAATGTCAATAAAAAAGCCGTTAATACAACCTGATTATCCATTAGTTATAATTAATAATATTGTCCATAACTTCTTTGTGAATATATCCGTTGGAAGCTACTATTTCTCTTCCAAAAATAAAATTGCCGGCACCATCATAATCTGTAACTCTTCCTCCGGCCATCTCTAAAATAAAGGCACCGGCAGCCACATCCCAAGGCGATAGTCCCGAATGAAAATATGCGTCGCTTTTTCCCGCAGCCACATAACATAGTTCCACTGCTGCCGAACCTTTAATTCTGAAACTGCATTTATGATATTGCGTTGGCAAATGTTTTAATATTCCCTGCGCTCGTGCATCTATTACGTATGGTATCCCAAAACCTATATAGGAATCTTCTATTGTATCTCTTTTACTTACATTGATAGGTTTATCGTTTAGTGTTGCTTCTCCGCCTGCAATCGCGCAATATATCTCGTTGTATGCAGGGTCGTAAACAATACCTAATACTGTAACACCATTATGTTGTAAAGCAATGCTCACTGTGTAGGGCGTGTCGCCGTTTACATAGTTTGTTGTTCCATCCAAAGGATCAATAATCCAAGTCCACTCTTTTTCTTCAGTTATTTTAGTTCCCTCTTCTGTCAGGAAGCCAGTATCCGGAAACTTGCTGACCAACTCTGATACAATTATCTTTTCGGCTTCTTTGTCTATATATGTTACATAGTTGCGCGCACTTTTCAACTCAATTGACGATAGTGTTAGTTTCGACTGCTCTTCCTTAAGATAAGCACCGGCTTTATGCGCAACTTCTTTTACTACTTCAAGTGTTTTCTCTAAATTCATTTATTAAAATGTTATCTATTCTATTTAAACATCGAATCCCACCATCTGGAATCCTCTTTCAACCATTTTGCAAACCAGGCATAAATGGCATTGTTCCATGCAATTCTCTTTTCATAATCATATATTGCATGATTTTCTCCATCCACCTGTATAAATTCAACCTCCTTACCCAAAAGTTTCAGTGCAGTATACATTTGAATACTCTCACCCAAAGGAACATTTGTATCTACACTACCGTGAAGCAACATCAAGGGGGTGTTGATCTTATCAGCGTTAAACAAAGGACTTTGCTCAACATACATCTTTGGATTGTTCCAAGGATAGCTGCCCGCACTTGCCCCCGAGCTGTATGAATATCCCCAATATCCTATTCCCCAGTAGCTGGTAATATTGCTGATACCCGCATGTGAAACCGAAGCTGTAAATAAATCAGTTTGAGTAATTAAATACTGTGTCATAAATCCACCATACGAAGCTCCAATGTTTCCAATTTTAGTTCCGTCAACAAATGGGTGAGTGTCCACAAACTTCTTCACACCCTCAATAATTTCATCAGCTGTTTGCTTACCCCATGCATTTACGTGTCGTGCCGAAAACTCTTGACCATATCCTGTCGTACCGCTTGGTTGAAGTACATATACCACATAGTCTTGTGCTGCATATACATGCAATGGATAAGTGCTTTCAAATATTCTTTGCGAAGGACTTGTGCCTGCATAATAATAAACAATCAAAGGATATTTCTTATTGGCATCAAAGTTTGGGGGCAGGTAATATCTTCCTTCAATCTCGTCACCAAAAGAACTGATGAAGTTCCAATCATTTACCTCTCCCAAGGTCAAAGTTTTAAGCCTGTCATTGTATGGATCCGAAATCAAAGTTGATTTCATTGTTTTCATATCAAGTAAATAGCTTCTGTTCGAATTTGACAGACTCACCCCCGTGTAAGTAGCCCATCGCCCATCATTAGATATATTGAAAGATTGGATAACATCTTCGTTCAACGGTAATTTATCATATTTTGAGTTCTTTGTGTTGTATCTAAAAACCGATACTCGATCTCCATCTTCAGCTCTTAAGTATATATTATTGTCAGCCTTAAGCCATTCCACCGAACTAATCGAAGGATTAAAATCTTTTGTTATCGGAGTTACCTTTTTAGTATTTAAGTCCATCAGAAATACCTGACTATCGTAGCTATTAGCTATTTGTCCCTCTTTTATATTTAGTCCAACTCCGTTAAACGATTCAGGCGAACCTTGAATTATCAGTTGTTTTTCGTCCGGCGAGAATCTGGCATTTCCTGCAAATCTTTCCTCCTCCCAAATCGTATCAATCTCCATTGTATTCAAATCAAGCATATACAATGAGTTCTTGCTAAATGGTCGTTCGGTTAAGTCCTTTTTAGATACCTTGAAGAGCATTTTGGTAGCACTTTCATTAATGTCATTGATGGAGGCTGTATTTTGTCCAAAAGTCAATTGTTGAGTAAGTCCTGACTCAAAGAAGAATCTGTTTATAAAATGTCTGCTTCTGTTTGTTGGCTGTCTGTCATCTATCCCTATCATTCTTCTTAGTCCTTTTGGGTTATTTACACTTATGGACTCACTTGTAGTAAAGAAAACAGATTTCTCGTCAGGAGCAAAAGAGAATCCTTGGTTTGGTAAGTTCTCAGCCAATTTGCTTACAGTATTGTTAAGTGGATTTAGAGTGTATAGTGTTCTGCCATTCTCACTATCTTCCACAAAATATAGAAGATCCGATTTAGGCATCCAGTTCAGCATTTGTCTCGAAGAGTTTTCTGATAATACAACTTTTTTCTCTTTTGTGTCATATACCTCTATTTTAGCCATTCCTCTTCCTCCTGGAAGTGTGTTGCTCAGGTTTATAAGCACAAATCTGCCACTATTTGAAATTGAAGATCTGTTGACTCTGCTTCCGTCCAAAATATCGACGATATTAATTCTTCGTCCGGCCGAACTGTCAAACGAGTAGGTTAGGGTAGAGTCTTCTTTCTCAGGAGCCACCTCAATTTTAATTGCCGGATCTAATTTGTCTTCGGCAGATGCCAGCATCTTAATTACCACTCTCGAATTACTTGTAAAACCGTCAAGACTGGCATTCACCGAGCCTGCCTGATGAATACTGTCATTAGCATTTGTCTTCGATGCTTTTTTATTATTGTCAATCCATACTTCCAACTTATTTGGAGATGTAACAGTAATTTTTCCTTTCCCATATTTGTCACCTGATATATAAAAAGATACCAGTTGAAATTCATATCCTTCAGTCGGCTTATTTAGATTGAAAAAACCTGCTGTATCAGGTTTAAGTTCGTTATTAAATCTTTCTTGCTCCGGAAACGCCACGGAGTAGGTTAGTAGCATGTCATCATTAAACTTTGTGTTTTTAAGGTTTGTGCTGTCAATTAATACAGGCTTTGTTACTCTTATTGGCCCATAGTTTTTAATACTTGTTGGTGACACTTTTTCTTGTGCCAATAATGGCAAAACTGCAATTAGTACGATTAAAAAGGCTTTAATTCTCATAATTCTTTTTTTAGGTAATTTCCTATTGATTTTAATGTTTTAGATGTGGTTTAGTTTTTATCAGACTAAAGTGTGGTCCATACAAAATTGTTTTTGAATTCATCATTCAACTCGGGCACTTTGTCAAAAATGCCAAAAACAGAAGATCCTGAACCACTCATAGATGCGTATAGCGCACCCAACTCATATAACTTTTGTTTTAAAATGCAAATTTGCGAAAATTTTTTGAATACAGGTGCCTCAAAGTCATTTTTCATCACACCTCTCCATTCGCTAACAGGCAGTTTTACAATTTCTTTGAGTGATATTTTTGGCTTAGACGGAGTTATCATAGAGTATGCCTCTTTTGTGTTTACAAATACATCAGGTTTGACTAGTACTATCGAATATTGTTTTAAGTCTAATTCAATATCTTCAAATATATTACCAATTCCTGAAGCAAATGTAGGCTTGTTTTTAATAAAAAAAGCACAATCAGCACCCAATAGTGACGCCTTTGAGATAAGTTCACTCTCGCTATATCCTAATTCAAATGCATTGTTAAGCATGTTAAGCATTGCTGCTGCATTTGATGAACCGCCACCCAGTCCTGCGCCAAGAGGTATTTTCTTCATCAAATGAATATTAATGGGAGGAATCTCCTTTTCTTGTTTTATGAGGTTAAGAGCCTTAATTACAAGATTATTTTCAGTATTGCCATCTATTGCAAGTCCGTGTTGAAAAAAGTGATAGGGACTTTCCTCATTGTTCACAGTCACTATTTCAAGTGCATCCGATAGGGCTATTGGGTAAAATATGGTTTCAATGTTATGATATCCATCTTCTCTCCTTGAAACGATATTTAGTCCCAGATTAATCTTTGCATTGGGAAAACTAATCATGAAATCTGTTTTTTACAAAGATAGGGAAAATACTTTAATGCTTAACCGCCGTTCTTTATAACAGCAGAGAGCACTCCTAATAAAGAGTGCTCTCCAAACAATATAAATAAATCAAAAAGTAAGGATATTAATTAAATCATATCCTCAATGTTCCACACGAATGCTCGCAAACCAAGATTTTCAGTTTCCTTGTCTAATTCTCTTAGATACTCCAATAGAGGCTTCACACGATTGTCCTCCACCACCGTAAGGATGGCGTTGTTAATTGATGGCCAGGCATGGCTGCCGTAGTGTGGCTCGCCGGTTTTGCTGCCACGTCCAAACACCTCTCTCCACGAGCTAAACCCTCTGATGTTAAGCTTCGATAGCTTTTCAGTGATATCGGCATAGTGTGCTTGGTCTAATATAATCATTACTGCTTTCATTTCTTTTTTGTATTATCTAAATTACGCTTCAACTGTCTCAACTGCTACAGCAGCTTCTAACTTCTCTTGGTGTTTGCGTCTGTTACGTTTTACTCCGTTTCCACCAAAGATAGAGTATAATGCAGGAACAAGTACTAAAGTAATAATAGTAGAGAAAGTCATACCTCCAATAATTGATATACCCAGCGCTTTCCACATTTCAGATCCCTGACCTGTTCCTACTGCAAGTGGGATCATACCCAAAATAGTAGTAAAGGTGGTCATTAATACGGGACGCAACCTCGAGCGACCTCCGTGAACTACGGCAGTGATAATAGACATTCCACGTTCACGATTCAAGTTAATATAGTCAATCAAAACAATACCATTTTTAACAACCATACCCACTAGCATAATAAGACCTACAAGCCCCATCACACCAAGTGCCTCGCCTGTAATAGACAATAGTAGCAACGACCCGATAAAGGCAAACGGAACGGTCAAAATTATAATGAACGGATATGTGAGAGACTCAAACTGAGAAGCCAGGACAATATATACGAGCAAACTTACTATCATCAAAAGTAGCCCCAAGTCAGCAAATGCCTCTTGCTGGTCTTCCACTGATCCACTAATCTCAATTTGTACACCGGGATATGAATCCATAGATGCAATAACTGCATTTACATCAGTTACTATATCACCTAATGCACGACCATAAACTGATCCTTCAACAGTTGAAATACGCTGACGGTTTTTACGGTCAATCTGTGGTAGTGACGACCTTTCCACCACTGTACCCACATCACGAACACGTACGCCTGCTCCTGTAGGAGTATAAATCATAATATCTTCAATATCCTCAATCGATTGTCTGTACTTTTCGTCATATCTCACTCGGATATCATACTCCTCACCCTCTTCACGGAATTTAGTTGTCACTAATCCGTTAATTCTATTACGAACGTATGAGGCAGCAGTTCCAAGGTTCAATCCGTTCATCGCAAGTTTCTCTCGATCAAAATCAATCTGATACTCAATTCTATAATCTTTTCTTGAAATGGTAATGTCGCGCAATCCCTTAACTTGCTCAAGTTTTGCTTTAAGCTCTGCAGAGGCTTGGTCTGTTGTGTTCAGATCGTAACCATATACTTCTACAGCTACAGTGTTTCCACCGCCCATACCCATGTTTCCACCACCCGGTTCCACTTTAAATCTATGTACCTCGGGCATTTTCTCTAGTTCTTGTCTAATTTCATCAGACACATCGAACATAGATTTTTTTCTGTCTTTTGCTTTAACCATTCGCATACGGTAGCTTATCAAGTGCGAACCGTTATCTTGCATTGATGCAAATGCATTGTCATCGTCTGCCTGTCCTACCGAATAGTTTATGATTGAAATCTCAGGGAACTTCTCTTTTATTATTTCTACAATGTCATTACCCAGCTCTCTAGCTATCTCCATTCTTGTTCCTGTAGGCATTTCCACAGTCATAGCTATTGTATCATTATCTGCCTGTGGCATAAACTCTGTTTTAAGTGTAAGAGCAGTTACTACTGCACCGCCAACAAAAACAACCACCATTATGGCTATTGTTGTTTTACGGTTCCTTGTTACTTTATTCAACAATTTAGAATATGCAATGTCCAGCCTGTCCATCATTGGTAGTATGGTTTTACTATACCAGCGGTCAAAATTGTTTACTGTACGATCTTTGCTTGACTTCATCATGTTTGCACTCATCATTGGAGTCAGCGTCAATGATATAATCAGTGACAGTGCAATAATGATAGAAACCATCCATCCCAGCTGGTTAAACAGAATACCTGCAAAACCACTAATCAT
>CAZHWC010000011.1:42021-44660 GCA_964535975.1 uncultured Proteiniphilum sp.
TAGAAACCATCCATCCCAGCTGGTTAAACAGAATACCTGCAAAACCACTAATCATAGTCATAGGCAAGAATACTGCCACAATAGTAAGTGTAGATGCAATAACTGATAACGAAACCTCTTCAGTACCATAAATTGCAGCCTGCTTAGGACGGCTGCCTCGCTCTATGTGAGAGGTAATATTTTCCAACACCACAATAGCATCATCCACCACCATTCCAATGGTAATTGACAGAGCCGACAGCGAAATAATATTAATGGTTCCTCCTGTCAGATACAAGTATATAAAGGACCCGATTAATGATATCGGAATAGCCACCATAATAATAACTGTTGCACGCCATCTTCCTAGGAAGAATAATACGATAACACCAACTATTAACAGAGCCAGAATTATGGTCTCCAACAAGCTGTTGATAGACACCTTGATATTGTCAGACGTGTCCATCACGTTCACTATCTCAATATCAGGAGGCATATTTTCCAATAGTTTTGGAATCTCTTTCTTAACGGCATTTGCAATCTCAACTGTGTTTGCACCGGTTTGTTTCTGAATTATAATGGTAGCACTACGTTCACCATTGGTGTAACTCTCCATGATACGTGTTTGTACCGTATCGTTTACCGTTGCAATATCCTTAAGATATATTGGATTGCCCATGTGGTTGCCTACAATTATGTTGTTTAGGTCGTTGCTCTCAGCAAACTCACCTTCCAATCTCAACATATATGTTTGAGAGCCAACGTCGAAGTTACCTGCAGGCACGTTTACATTCTCTGCTGCAATGATTTGTGCAATTTGCTCTATTGGCAGGTTGTATGCTTCCATTTTTTCGGGTGACACATCCACTCTGACTTCGCGCTTGGGTGCTCCCGATATAGCCACTGTTCCTACACCCTTAACCCTGTTAAGTGGGTTGGCTATTCCATCATCAAGTATTTTATATAGGGCCCCGGTACTCTCCTTTGCAGTAGCAGATAGCACCATTACGGGAATCATATCTGAGCTAAACTTCAATAACATAGGATCGTCCACCCCATCAGGCAAAAATCCTTTAATCATATCCACTTTGTCTCGCACATCGTTCATGATTTCCGTCATGTCTGACCCATATTCAAACTCAAGGAATATGATAGACATATTATCACGTGAGTTCGAACGTATGTGTTTAATGTTTTCTGTAGAGTTTAATGCATCCTCTAGCGGACGTGTCACATTTGCCTCCACGTCATCTGCTCCGGCACCCGGGTATGGTGTCATCACCGATACCATGCTCATATCAATATCCGGGTATAAATCCACTGGTAATTGACGGTAGAACATGATGCCAATTAGCACTACACCAATAAATATAAGTGATGTAGCGACAGGGCTCTTTACCGCATTCTCAAATATTTTCATCTAATTTATCTCTTTTTTTATTATTGAATAACTTCCACTTCCATGCCATCTATCAGAGTGCTGTTGCCCTCTACAATAACACGCTCGTCGGGCTCTAATCCCGAAACTATTTCATATTTATCGGCAATCCTTTTTCCTAGTTCCACTAGTCTATATGTAGCTTTTCCGTTATTTACAACAAAAACATATCTATCGTTAGATCCCGTTTGTTTTAGTACAGCCTTGTCTGTTACCAATGGGCGCTCGTTTGTTCCAAAGTTCATTGTAACGCGTGAGAACATTCCTGGACGTAGGCGCAAATCATTGTTCTTAACCTCTATTTCCACACCAAATGTGTGTGAAACGGGGTTCAGTGTTGGGTGAATCAACGAAACCTTTCCTTCAAATATTTCACTTCCCAATGCATCCACCTGTACGTCAACGTTCATTCCCTTCACCACTTGGCTGTAAAATGACTCGGATACATTAACAATCACTTTCACAGGGTTTATATTCTCAATAGTAAGAATTGGTGCACCCGATGCCATATCTCCTGCATCAAAGTTGCGTGCTGTAACAATACCGCTGATAGGGCTGATAAGTTTTGTATTCTCGCCCAGATTGTCAAGAGCAGTTTGTGCTACATCCAGTTGTACCTTTAGCTGGTCAAGCTGTTGTTGTGAAATACCACCCACTTTATACAATTCTTCGTATCTCATGTAGTCCTGTTTCAAATTGGCAAGCTGTGTAGCCTGTTGTGAGTAGTTTGTTGCATCCATAGTAGCCACGGTTTGTCCCTTAGCCACTGACGAGCCCACATCCACGCTAATGCTGCGTATGCGTCCACCCATTGCAGGTGATATGTTATTCACAGTATTAGCTTCTATATTAGCTGTAAAACTTGTCATCTGTTCCACCGATACCAGTTTCACCTCTTCTACACGCACTCTTCTAGCTTCGATCTCTGCGCTTGCAGTTCCCTCATCTGATTTGCTGCCACATGATGAAGCAAAAATCAAAAGTGCCAAAGGCATAATTCTTAATAATTTATTCGTTTTCATTGTCTATATATGATGTTTCTATTATTGATTTCCTATTATCTGTTGTTATTATTTGTCTTGAGTATCGATATCGTAACCCAGAGTCTTTTCTAAGTCGGCTTTAGCCGCCAAGTAATCGTAAATGGCATTTCTATATTGTAGCTCAGCGCTTGTTACAGCCAGTGCAGCCGCATTCACGTCCACAATTGTTCCCATACCTG
>CAZHWC010000012.1:0-21629 GCA_964535975.1 uncultured Proteiniphilum sp.
GGAATTGCCTCTTCACGAATAGCACGACTAGACCATCCTACTTCCAAAAATTCGCCCATATAGTTCTCAAAATAAACCACTTTAATCTTATGCAAACCTTTTTCCAATGCTACTTTTCCATTAACTCTTCGGAGAGAATGAGATCCATCATTGTCAACAACCATTTCATCATCAATATATAGCACTGAACCATCATCCGAGAAGGTGTAGAAGTTATATACTCCTTTTTCGGGAATATCAATTAACCCTTCAAAAACAAAAGCAAACGAATCGGTCACTAAAGCAGGAGCAAGAGTAAAGTTGTCTACAATCCCTTCATCTACTTTCTTACCATTAGCATTAATATCAGCAATCTTCTTAAAGAGTCCTCCTTCGAAATATGTATATTTCAACCCCTTATCTCCCTTTATGGCATTTGTCAATGCAGGCATATAAGTCATATTCTCTTCATCTATAGAAGAAATTCCTGATGGGAAATAATACATCAATTCTTTTCCGCTTGGAGTTCTTATCCAGCTGTCAAACTGAAACTTTCCTTCATACATCTGAATAATTCTTCCACCTCTTTCAAGTATTCCATAAGCATCAGCACCAGTAGTTCGGCCAAAGGCAAGAGCAATATCCTGATCTACACCAATGTAGTCATTATTATGATCATGCCCCACAAACACACCCATCACATCCTTCATCTCTATGAAAGAAGCAAAGATTCCCGAGTTGATTTCGGGCGATGCCACACCCTCCATATTAGTGCCTATAGTTGACTCTTTGTTCTCTATATTCTTATACTCTAGAATAGGGATATGGAAAAAGGCCAATGAAGGCAATGGTTTATTATTGGCTTTTGTGTTTCCTTCGCTCATCTTTCTGTACCAAGCTATTTGGTCAAAATGAATCCAATCATAATGTCCATATTTATTTTGCTCCGGCTTGTTGTGCGAGTCTATACAATATAGCAACGAAGCAGCTTCGCCCTTGCTGTTATTTATAGGCAATACATAGTTTCCGGCACCAGTCAGGTTCTCACCCTTCTCTCCCACAAAGTATGGCAACCCCTCCAGCACTTCAAATATTCCCTCTCTCGAAAGGTCAGTTTCGGCATCATGATTACCCAACACCACAGCCCATGGAGTTTTAGCCTCTTCAAATATCTTTGCTATACTCAGCCATCCGTCTTTTGCCGGAGGTGCTGTCACAACATCACCCGTAAGCATAGCCAGATGGGGCTTCTCCATTTCCAAAACCCTTTTTATTGTATTAGTAGTCTCAGCACAATTGGGCGATTTGTCATCCCAATGCAAGTCTGTGAATTGTGCAATTTTGAATACACCGTTTTCAAAATGCAATTTAGGTTGTGCAAAAATCCCAACGGGGATAGTTGACACAAGAATAATCAGTAAGAGATATAATTTTTTCATTGTCTGATGTTTTATAATTTAATGTATTTCTATTTCATCAATAGCCAGTTTGCTCTGCTCTCCGGCACGATAATATCCTGCAGAACATTCACCCCAACTCTCAATTTCAAGTTTTATATATTTAGCATCCACATCGGGGAACGATACTAATACCGGAAATCTCACAGCTTCAGTAGGGCTAAAGTCATACTCAAATTCCTTATCAGCTATTTGTGTATAATTAGAACCATCTGATGAGGCATAAACCTTTATTGCCTTTGCAGGCCAAGTATAATTCCATGGTCGCCACAATGAAGCAAAACCAACATCCGAAACAGAGCGCAAGCCTTCAAGATCAACAACAATCTCAATAGCATCCTGCCTAAAGCTAACCCATCTATGCATTGTGGTTGCATAAGCTCGTATACCATCCGTGAGACCATAATTGCCATTCGAGTTTACCGATTCAGGCTCAGGAACACTTGTGTATTTTTTGCCCGTAGCGTAGTTCACAGCAAAGCTTTTTTGAGTAGTTCTCCCAACAGAGGCCCCATCTACATACACTCTTGCATAAATTGTTGCATCACTATCAAGCAGCAAAGATTCGGAATAAAGTGGAGAATTATTTGTAACCACTGAATCATTTATAGAGTAATGAATTTGTGAATTTGGAACAAAAGTTTTTAGTTCCACCTCATACTTATCTTTTACATTGTTCCACTCTGCAAAGAAATTAACCTCATAGAAGTTTCGCGAAGAATTGATATCATAGTAATCCAAGCGCTTAAACTCATTGGCAAGTCTAACAGTAAAATCATTAAAGTCTTTATGTTTAGGCTCTGTCCATTGCACTTCAGATATTGCCAAAAGTCTTGGAAATGTCATATATTCAAAATAATCGGTTGTCTGAATATATTCTCCCCATATATTAGCCTGAGCACCAATAATATACTTTTGCTCTTCGGTAGTTAGCTCAGCTGGCAGAGGGTCATAGTCATAAACACTATCCAAAGGCAAAAAACCACTCATTGCCAAAGGTGCAAATTCAGGATCCTCTTGATAGAAATCAAAATAGCATCTATACCCTGGCGACATTATAACTCTGTGCTTTTGTCTCGCGGCAGTTATGCCACCTATTTCACCTCTCCACGACATTACTGTTGCGTTAGGTGCAAGACCACCTTCAAGTATTTCATCCCAACCAATGATATCTCTGCCCTTGCTGTTTACAAACTCCTCTATTCTATGAATAAACCAGCTTTGTAGTTCATCCTCATCTTGCAATCCTTCTCTTTTCATTAGGGACTGACAGTGAGGACAACGTTTCCATGCCTTCTTTGGGCACTCATCGCCACCTATGTGGATATAGTGGCTAGGAAACAATTCAATAACCTCCGACAAGACATCTTCTAAAAAGGCAAAAGTGTTTTCTTTTGGGCAAAACACCTCATCAAATATGTCGAAGTAATCACGAACCACATACTCATCTTCTAAGCCACACGACAACTCAGGATATGATGCCAATGCAGCTGAGGCATGGCCCGGCATCTCAATTTCGGGCACAACTGTGATAAAATTCTTTGCTGCATACGCAACAATCTCTCTTATCTCATCTTGTGTATAATATCCACCATGTTCAATTCCGTCATACCTGCGAGGAAAATAATAATCTGAATGCCCAATCTGAGTCTGTTTTCTGTGAGACCCCACTTCAATAAGCTTAGGGTATTTCTTAATCTCAATCCTCCAGCCCTGATCATTGGTAAGGTGCAAATGCAAATGATTAATTTTATAGAGCGCCATCATGTCTATAAACTTAAACACGGTTTCCTTCGGCAAAAAATTGCGTGCAACATCCATCATCGCTCCCCTATATGGAAAGCGAGGAGAATCATTTATATATACATTAGGTATTTCTATTCTCTCAACCTTGCTTTCCGAAAAAGTGTATATTTCAGAGGGGAAGAGTTGAATAAGAGATTGGACTCCATAAAATAACCCCGCGCCGCTATAATTAGATTTAATTGAAATCCTGTCAGATGTGATATCTAAAATATACGCTTCATCCTTCAAAGAGTTATCAATAACAAATTCAATTGGTGCATTTTCTCCCTCAGTTTTTTTAGATAGCATTATAGATGTTTTTTGCATCATTTCTGAGAGATATTCAAACACACCGTTTGTAATCGAATCATCCTGAAATGATACACCAACATCTCCCTCAAGTATGAATACTCCACTCTTAGAAACTATCTCATTGGGTAAAGGTATAATGTTATATTGCCGTGACTTGTCTTTAATATTAACATCTCTACATGATGCCAATAACAACACTGCTATCATAGCAAATAAGATTCTTTTAATCATAGCTTCTCAGATAAAAGAGATGGATATTCATCACGTATCTTCAGAACCAATTCTCCAAATAGAGTATTTACCCATGCAAACCACGAACGAGTAAAGTCAGAAGCGTCATCAGCATTAAATGACTCATGCATAAAGCCTGTGTCGCCATCAGTGTTTCGAAGTTGTATTAAACATTCTCTAATTTCGGCAGAATCTGCTGAAGTTAATGCTTTCATTATTATACTCATTGGCCAAACATAGTTCAAGCCTATATGTGGACCACCTACCCCTTCGCCCGCCTTTCCTTTAAAGAAGTATGGGTTATTGTCACTCCAGATTAGCTTTCTTGTTCTTTGATAAACTTTATCATTAGCATCACAATATCCCAAATAAGGAGCAGAGATCAAACTAGGTATATTTGCATCATCCATACAAAGAGCATTGCCAAAGCCATCAACCTCAAAAGCGTAAACTTCACCACAAACAGGATGATTTACAATTCCATATTTTGTAATAGCATTATCCACTTCATTTGCCAAAGCAATGCACTCGTCCGCAAAGCTGTTATTTTTATAAACTTTGCTCTCTATCTCTGCTAGTTGCCTCAAAGAAACAACTGCAAACATATTTGATGGAATCAAAAAACCATACTGAGTAGAGTCGTCAGAAGGACGAAACGAGGATACTATAAGTCCAACCGGTTTAACCGGAGCTCCCCAGCCATTATTTATCTGAGAGTCCGTAGGTCTGTCACAATCTCTTGTAAAGCTATAAGGTCCTAAATTGTCTTTGCGCTGTTGTTCTTTAAAAGTCTGCATCACCAACAACATTGCCTTATGCCATTTTTCATCAAAAACAGAGGTATCGTTTGTTAGCTTCCAATAGTTGTATGATAGTCTTATAGGATAGCAAAGCGAGTCAATCTCCCACTTCCTCTCATGAAGCATTTTAGACATATGTTGTGTATTATCAGTTTCCCAATAACTACCAATCGGAGTTTCGTTAAATGCATTTGCATATGGGTCAATTATAATACAATCTGCCTGTCTGTTAATTAAGCCGGCAATCACATCTTGCAACTTCTTGTCCTTCTTCATCAGAGGAAGATATGGCCACACTTGCGCCGACGAATCACGAAGCCACATAGCTTCAATATCACCAGTTATTACGAATGTATCGGGGCGACCATCTTTTATTGAGTGTTTAACTGTAGTGTCTAATGTGTTGGGAAAGCAATTCTCAAACATCCACCTCAATTTATCATCCTTTATTACTTTTTTAGTCTCTTGGATAGTTTCTTCAACTGCCGATGAAACAAATTTTCTTTGTTTTACATCAGGTCTTTGCGAAACATATTTTTGCTCATCAAATGCCATTGATGAAGATGAAAAAATTGCAGATGGATTGATTGCAGTTGCCAACATAACTAAACCTCCCTTTTTAAGGAAGTTTCTTCTTGATTTATTGTATGTCATATTCTTAGTAATTATGCTTGCCGGGGGTTACACTTATCTTCTTTTGTTTATCTCCGTATTGAAGCACCAGGTCAAAGGACACATTCGCTTCAACTGTAATCTTTGGCTCTTCATTTACAGAGCGTCGCTCTTTGGCCAAAAGTGTCAATAAACCATCAGGACCAAAAGGATATCTTTCAATACCATGTTCCTCTTTATGATTTACATCCCACACAACTGTCTTTTTGGAATAGTCTGATTGAACACCAAGCACATACTCAATGAAAACAGCAATTGGGGGGAGTCCTGCCCATCCCACAAACTCATCTCTTGCCATAAATCCCTGTTCTACCTCCTCAGGAGCATAATACTCCCAAAAAGTTCCTGTCTTTTTATAAACTTCAAATACATTATTATAATGATTATAAGCAATCTCTTTTGCCTTCGAAGCATATCCCTTATTGTAGAGACCATTGATTACCATATAGTTTGCACCAGGCCACACACCACCTTGCCAATACCTGCCCTTTGGATTATATTTTGAATTATCTGCCGAAAGGGATGGCACGCGATGAGTGCGATTGAACGTTTCAGGATTATCAAGCTCTTTCACCAATCTGTCTGTTTGCTCTTTGCTCAGCACATCTGTCAAAAGTGACCAGTAAGCAATAATACCTTTTGTATTGGATAATGTTCCATCATTATACTTATCATACAAAAATCCTGTTTTTTCATCCCATAAGTTGTCCTGAACATAATCGGTGAGATATCTGATTTCATCTTCAAAATCCTCTATCTCCTGCCATCTCTCTAAATACAAACCCATTTCTAGAAGGATAGAAGCTGTAAATATCTGCTGCAGGTTGGTATCCAGCCACACCATATGCCCATTACTAAAAATCATACTATATTCAGGCTTTACTCTTGGCATATTGTCCATGCCTGTACCCCAGCCACTAGACCAGTAAGTTCCATCAGGCCATGTTCTATTAAGTTTCAACCACTTGTAATAGGCACACAATACCGGAAATATTTTGTGAAGACGATCTATATCTCCATATTGCTTATAATAAAGCATCTCTGCCCAAGGCAATAAGTTAGGTCCCGTGCTCACAGGGTCATATCTTTCAAAACAGTCGGCACCATCTCTCATTATCTCCCTGCAAATAAAGCCATCTGGATGTTGTTTGGCGTAAAAGTTATCTAACGTGCGCTGAAAAGGAAAAAAGCGAAATCCATATCGTGCAAACATCATCATGAAGGCGCTATCCCACATAAAGATATTCCCGTTATATGCTGTATCAAGATATGGAGCTGTAAAGCCTGAGCCTTCCAGTGGTTGTCTGATATTTCCCACTGCAATTTCCCAAGCCCTCCAATACATTTCGATTTCTTTGTCGTGTCCCTTCCATATAGGATTAGGCAAAATAGTCTTCGCTTCATCAAAACTCTTTGGAGTTATATACTCAGGTTTATCTACTCTAAACTCATTTTCAGCCACCAGCGCTTCTTTCACATACGTATTCTTATATGGAATAGTATATTTTTTTGCAATCTCTTCTGTATTTGTATCCACAGAATTGTTTTGAGCAAAAAGCGACAAAGCACCTAAACTGACAAATAATAATATTGCTTGAATCTTTATTTTCATAGTTTACTTTAAAATTATATTGTAATATCGGATCATATTATTATACTCACGATCATCTATTTACGACTTGATATATTGAGCGTCTTAAGAATCTTGTGAAATATCTCTGTATTGTTATATACACCGTTGAAAGAGTTTGATTGCGGACCATATGCAAACACCGGCAACATAATTGGCGTGTGATCATCAGTCACAAAATATCCGGTTATTAAACCGGTCTCTCTGTCACCATCAATAAGAGTGAGCCCACCTGTTTCGTGGTCAGCTGTAACAACAACCAATGTCTCACCATTTTCATCAGCAAACTTCAAAGCCTCAGCAATAGCCAAGTCAAAACTCAACATCTCAACTATGGCACCACCAAGCGAATTAGCATGACCTGCATAGTCTATCTTTGCTCCTTCAACCATCAGAAAGAAACCATCTTTGTTTTCATTGTTTAGCTTATTAATGCCATACTTTGTTGTTTTAGCAAGCAAATCAATTGTTCCTTGCGTAGCGGCTAAGTCCATTCTGCCATCAGCACATATAATCTTCCTGTCAATATTGGGTATATCTTCATAATCATCAGTCAGTTCATATACTTTTGTGAGTTTACTGATGAACTCTTCACTATCCTTACGACCTGTGAAAACATCCATTCCACCACCAGCCAGAAGTGACAACTTACCATCTAACAAGTAATCAGTTATCTCATCGCTATTGTCTCTTTCTTTAGAGTGTCCATAAAACGCAGCAGGTGTTGCATCTGCCAGGTTTCCTAAAGTAATCACACCACATGCCATATTGTTTTCAAAAGCTATCTCAGCCAAAGATGGATTCACCTCACCATCCTCAGTCATACTTATATGTCTGTTATTGGTTGCCTTACCAGTAGCAAGTGCACTTCCTCCGGCAGCAGAGTCTGTGGTATATGCATCCTTAGGACTGTTCTTCTGTAGTCCTATATGTTTAAGATTGAGAAGAGTTAAATCTTTATTTGCTGTTTCTGCAACATTAATCTGAGCCAACCCCATACCATCACCAATAAGAAAAATCACATTCTTTACCGGTTTGCTCTCTCCATCGTTTCTATAAGTTGGAGTGTATGTTTCTATAGGCTCTATTAACTGAATCTTTTCTCTGTCAAACCCCTTAAAACCAGAAGTTGTTTTATCCAATCTGTCTGTTGTGACAGTTCCTTTTGAGTTTTTGGCTCCAATCTGAATTCTATAATTTTTATCTTCAAAGTTTCTGAAAAAGTCAACACACTTCTCCACCCTATCGGTATTGATTATGTCAACTCCCATATTATAAAGCGTATTCCATGCGGTAACTCCTTCAGGTGTTCCCCAAAAACGAATTGGCTTGCCAAGTGAATGGGCTTTGTTTATTACATTGTTTACTTTTTCTTTCTCCAATGCTGTCAAAGTTCCCTTTCCATTCCAGTTTGCACACTCCTTAAATGGATGACTAACCAAAGATACTCTTTCCAATTGCTCGGGTGTGTACTCAACTTCAATTCTTCCATCAAAAGAGATAAATTTGGGATACTTTTTAAAAGTTTCAGGGTGTGGTAGATTTCCGGTAATAACCACGTTAACTGCATTTGAATTTACATCTCTGTCAAACACGTTTGGATAATTACTCAACAAGTTTACCACATTAGTCAATGCAGGCTCAGTAGGTGATTTCAATTCAATCATCAACTGAAGCTCATTATCTGAATTAGCCCAAGGTTTGTTATTATTCTCCTGAAATAATCTAACTAATGGGTTGATATAATATTCTTCAAAACTTTTATTATCCTCCAAATCCTCTATATCATGACCAACAAGCAATTTATTGTCATTAGTGCTAAATATGTCAGCCTCGATAGAATATACTTCCTGCGAATATGCCTGGTAAAAAGGCACTATTTGTCTATAATCATTATGTGAGTGAATCAAGACTCTGGTTTGAGCTCCTGCTTGTATAGATAGCAGAATACCTAACAGAAACAGGTAGATAATATTCTTTTTTTTATTTCTTTCTATCATAATATTCTGAATTTT
This sequence comes from uncultured Proteiniphilum sp., assembly GCA_964535975.1. Classification (GTDB taxonomy): domain Bacteria; phylum Bacteroidota; class Bacteroidia; order Bacteroidales; family Dysgonomonadaceae; genus Petrimonas. The sequence continues at coordinate 8,882 of CAZHWC010000012.1, forward strand.
AACAACCTATTATTTAATAACTATCTCTGCAACAACCGGCACATGATCAGACAAGAAAATACCATTCAGCTTTTTGTCTAAAGACTTATACTTATTTACCGCTATCTTATCATTCACAAAAATATAGTCGATACGTCCTTCAGGAAAATCAGTATCCTCTTTAAAATCATGAAATGTGCCTTCAGCACCCTCCACAACTTCGGCAATCTCCCTACTATCGTTGAGTCTATTTTCTATATCAATACCCACAACACTCTGTATCACTTCTGATGATGGTCGTGCATTGAAATCGCCTGTCAGTATAACCGGCAGGTTCTCACCAAACTGCTGTGCATTATCCAACAATAATTTAATACTATTAAGGCGTGCTTCACGTCCCACATGATCCAGATGAACATTCATAAATAGAAATTCAACACCTGATGATTTATCTCTCAATTTAACCCATGATGCAATTCTCTCAAGTGCAGCATCCCATCCCACTGATACAGTATCGGGAGTTTCGCTAAGCCAGAAATTGCCTGAGTCCAGTTTGTCAAATCTATCTTTCTTATAAAACAAAGAGCTGTGTTCACCTTTGTGTACCCCATCTTCTCGCCCAACTCCAACAGAGGCGTAGTCTTGCAATCTGTCCTCAAGGTCTTTTAATTGATTTTCTAAAACCTCTTGTGCACCCAATAAGTCTATGTCATTTAGCTTAACAATATCGGCTGCAATATCCTTACGGTATTGCCAGTTGTTTTCTCCATCCTCTGGATTATCATATCTTATATTAAAAGACATCACATTAAGCTTGACATCTTGTTGTTTGGGTTCAGTTTTGCAACTCACAAACAAGACCACTGCAAAAAGCACTAATAATAATCTGTTCATAATACTACTATTTTTTTATTTTGTATATAAATTTTGCTTTGGAATAGTCTGGAATGAGTTATCAGAAGGTTTTCTCCATCCCCAACCCAACTCTTCTCCTTCATAATCTTCGAAGTACATCAACTTAAATGTGTGATATCCTTTTTCTAATGCTATCTTTCCGGATGCTCTAACCGGCGCATGAGAACCATCGTTATCTACCACTTTAACATCATCTATATATAATACACTTCCATCGTCAGAAATTGTCATAAACTCATACACTCCAGTCTCGGGTGCTTCTATTACTCCTTCAAAAATAAATCCAAAAAAGTCTTCTTGATTGGCAATACTGATTATTGGCTCATCAACAACTCCACTCTTTATCGGCTTTTGCTTTTCCATTTCATAAACTGATGAGAACTTACCCTCGTAGTAACTGAAATTAATTCCATTGGCATTTACGGCAACATTTTTCCCTCGCTTATACTCCGCCTTTGTCGCTTCTATTTTAAATGTTTGACTAGGCGTGTATCCATCCTTGTATGCTTTTGCTTTAATAGTTTTATTTTCTGAAATAGTAAATGGTCCCTCATATAGGAGTGACGACTCATCGGGTTCCTGACTATCCAATGTGTAATATATCACAGCATCTTCAGTAATAGAATTTAAATCTACTGTTATATCACTTTCAAACAAGCTAAGGTTTTTACTGGTATAAGGTAATGAAACTATATCCTCTGTTGAAAGTGAATACGGTTGATCTTCCTTATTTACTCCTCTATTCATATTAGGCTTATCACTCAATTCAAACTCAAGAGTACCACCCTCCATAAGCTGTTGATATGTAATGAAGTTGGAAGTGATTTCTATTCCATTATGTACCACTCTATTAATATAAATATTTTTGCCTGGGTTGTTTGCCTTTACAGTTAAAGTATTGCCATTAGCCAGCCTTACAGAAGCACTTGGAAATAATGGCGTAGTCAGCACAAACTCATTTGACCCCGGACTAACGGCATAAAATCCTAAACTGCTTAAAATATACCAAGCAGACATTTGCCCACAATCTTCATTTCCACTAATCCCCTCAGGAGTTGGAGAGTACATCTCTTCAAGAATTCTTCTTGTCATCTCTTGTGTCTTCCATGGTTGTCCAACAAAACTGTATAAATAAGCCATATGATGACTTGGCTCATTTCCATGAGCATACTGACCAATCAGACCCGTAATATCAACCATGTCACCATGAATCTCTGATTTCACATTAAATAAATCGTCAAGATTATTAATGAAGTTTGCAGTTCCCCCCATCAATTGAACCAACCCGTTGACATCATGTGGGGTAAAGAATCTGTATTGCCATGCTGTAGCTTCAGTATAAGCGCGTCCCGGTTCGAACGGATCAAACGACTCCTCCCAGTTACCATCAATGGTCTTGCCCCTAAAGAATGATGTATTTCCATCAAAAACATTTATATAGTACTTGGCTCTTTCTGTATAATATTTATAGTCATCCTCTTTTCCAAGCTCTTTTGCTATTTGTGAAATACACCAATCATCATATGCATACTCTAAAGCACACGAAACTGATTCTCTTTTAATGTTTGAAGGTATATAACCATACTCTGTATAGAAGTTTGAACCTTTTTTATTGATATTCGATGAAACCTTAAGAGCCTCAAAAGCCTTTTCAATATCATACCCCCTTATACCTTTCATGTAAGCATCAGCAATTACAGATGCTGTATGATAACCAATCATTGTGCCTGTTTCTCCGGCAGATAGTGGCCATATAGGCAACTCTCCTGTATCATTATACATCTCAATAAAAGAATATATCATATCGTTAACAAGATCTGTGTCAACCAAAGTTTGCAGCGGGTTCCATGCTCTGAATGTATCCCAAAGTGATAAAGCAGAATAATAGTTTCTGCCATCTTCCACTTTGTCTATTATCATATTATGTCTTCTGAACTCTCCGTTCACATCACTCATAATATTTGGCATCAAACTGGCATGATAAACTGATGTGTAAAAGTTTATCATATCCTTTTCTTTCCCACCTTCGATAGTGTATCTCGACAAAATATCTTCCCACTCTTTTCTAACACTATTATGAGCTTGGTCAAAATCAAATCCCCAATTATTACTTTCAAGATTTAAGCGGGCATTCTCTTCGCTAACAACAGAAATCCCAACACGAGCCACAATTGGAGTTCCGTCTGATTCACCAAAACTTATGAATAATTGCTGGTTGGTATTAACCGGCAACTCATCAGACAATATTTTACCATCATTGATATGCTTTACATTATCAAAATCTTTTGAGAACTGCGCTACAAAGAATATATATTGATCAGGCGTCCAGCCCTGCGTTCTTCTCATTCCTGTTATTTCATTATCTGCTGTTCGCCTTATTATAACAGAATCAACAACCTCATCTGTCAGAATATGCGCCATATCAATAATTATATTGGCTTCTTTTTCTGAACTAAATGTATATTTATGGTACCCTGCATATCGACTTGCAGTTAACTCCACAAGCACTCCCTCTTCTTTAAGATTTACTGAATAGTATCCGGCGGATGCCTTCTCATCTTTATGAGAGAAAGGAAGAAAATCAAAGATATACCCTTCAGATCTTGGAATAAAATCTTTAGTAGTTGGGTGAAACAATATGTCGCCCAAGTCTGCCACACCCGTACCACTGAGATGAGTGTGTGAGAATCCTATTATTGTTGAGTCACTATAGTGATATCCGGCACAAGCATCCCAATTGTCTCTTCTGGTATCAGGACTTAGCTGCACAGCTCCAAAAGGTGCGCTTGCTCCCGGATATGTGTGACCATGGAAACCTGTACCAATCATCGGGTCAACATAATCAATAGGTGATTTCTCAACTTTAGAGCATGCACCCATCATTATAATAAAAGATATTATAAAAAGTATATTGTTTTTTTTCATTGTATATTTTAATAATTAATAATTCATATTCTCATTAATCAATGATAATCTTCTGATTTTCTAAATATGATTTTGTGCTCATTGCATAATACAATTAGAATTATTCACTTTACAATATATAAAGCAGACCTAATTAATAGAATTTGAATGAATATCAGTACTATTTAAAAAGGCATAAGATAAACGCAAGGTTTATCTTATGCACAATTATATATAATTAATATTTGTAGTTCTGAGTCAAGTTCTTACTCTTTGTTACCTCTGATAAAGGAATTGGGAAAACATGGTGAACTTTAGGATCAAAAGTTCGTGATGGCCATATTTGCTGTACCTCTATTTTATCTATTTCAGGAAGATTATTTCCTTGAGCATCTTTCTTAAGAGTAGTCTTAACACCATGCAATGGCTTAGCGTATTCAACAGCTGCATCTCCCCATCTTACAAGGTCTAAGTGACGGCTAGGCATAAACTCGAATGCCAATTCGCAACGACGCTGATTCTTTAACTCAGCCTTAGTGGCAGTTGAGTTTTGAGGTAGTCTGGCACGTTTTCTAATTTGATTTAACAACGTTTTAGCTTCAGCATTACCTTCACCATTCTTCCAGATTAAAGCTTCGGCACGCATCAATAGGACATCTGCATATCTTATTAAAGTTTGTCCGAGCCTGTTACTTTGATTATTACCATTAGGACTAACATCCTTACCAATACAATCCTCTTCTTCAAAAATAGACATGAACTTGCGGAATGTAAGACCTGAAGTACTTGAGATTTCAGCAGGATTAACAGCCCAGATTATCTTCTTGCCAATATATGTAATTTCTTCTCCCGGATATAAGATTGTAGCTTCTCGTCTAACATCACCATCTTCAAAAGCTTGGTATAACTCATATGTTGGTTGAAAATATCCCCATGTATTGTAAAGACCAAAACCACCATTTTGGAAAGACATTCCATGAAATTTAGGTCCCTCAGTTGGATTTCCTAAAATAGAAAACAAATATTCTGATGAAAAGTTATTCTCTTTTCTAAACAGATTTGCAAAAGGATTGCTTGATTCATCATCAAACAAATCTCGCTTGTCAGCACCTGTCAACTTCATTATTTTATCAGTAAGCTCAAGTACAATATCGTAGTACTTACTATCATATTGAGCAGCGTAAAGAGCAGCTCTGGCACCAAATGCCCAAGCAGCGGCTTTGTGTGGTCGACCATAATCACTCTTACTTAATGCTGAAAATAATGGCAACAAATCACCAGCCTTACGCATATCTTCAATAATCATATCATAGTTATCCAATACAGATTTTGGACGCGGTTGATCCAAGTCATCTACGGGAGTATTTTCTGTCATTATCGGAAGACCTCCATTTACATCATTGTCACCATAATATGGGCTAATCCATAGATATGCAAAACCTCTGTAGAAATGAGCTTGTCCTAACGCATTATTTTTAAACGACTCTGCAAGTTCCATTTCCGGAACGTTCCTAAAGATGTTATTAGTCATTGTAATAAGCTGATACATACGCGGCCATGTATCTTTAACATCCAAACCACTTCCTGCAGCCATATTAAAGTTTTTTGCATTATCGGCATTAGCATTTGTTCTGCCTGTAACCAAGTTATCACTACAGTTTTCAAACCACATTATTCCACGACCGGCTGTGCCCTCTCTTGCAGCAAAAGTATTTCCAAAAGCATTGATTGCTTCTGTCACATCGGCCTCATTCTTCCAAAAATTATCAGATGTTCCTGCACCATATGCATCATGCTCTAAAAAGTCACTACAGCCTATATAGCTTGCAAAAAGGACAATTAAAGCTATTATATTTATATATTTCTTCATATTTATTGTAATTACTTTAGATGATTAGAAATTAAAATTAACTCCTACACTGAATGTGCGTGGAACCGGATAGTTACCTGAGTCCAGACCAAAGTTTCCAACTTCCGGATCAATTCCACTGTAAGAGGTGAAAGTGGCAATATTCTCTCCACTTAGATACAAACGAATAGAACTATTGTCTAAACCTAAGCTGTTCATAGCACTCTTTGGCAGAGTATAACCAACAGTTATATTTTTTAAGCGTAAGTAACTAGCATCTTCAAGTAAGAAGTCAGATACTGTACCAAAGTTATCATTAGCATCTCCTGCAATTGACAATCGTGGCAAACCTGAGTTCTTATTATAGTTCCATGAATCCAACACCTGGCTTAGCATGTTATTGCCAGCATTTCTACCTGTTAGACCCATTTGCTTAAATCCATTATAAACATATACATCTCCAACACCTTGGAACATTACGCTAAAATCAAAGCCTTTATAATTTAGGTTTCCCCCAAATGAATATGTAATCTTTGGCAAATAGCTACCTAGATACTGGCGGTCTTCATCATTAATCTTACCATCATCACTATGGTCAATAAACTTAATATCGCCAGGAACAGCATTTGGTTGAATTTTAATTCCTGTTGAATTCACGTGTGCATCAATCTCCTGTTGTGTTTGAAATATACCATCAGTTTTAACAAGGAAGTATGAATACCATGGTTGACCAACAGCCGATTGCAATGGTTGCAAAGCATTTAATTTATTTTCATGAGGCATGATTAAGCGAGATCCTAAGTCTTTAACTTCATTCTTTACAGTGCTTAAATTACCCCATAAGTTGACTCCAACTTTATTAAATGTCTTATTATATGATGCAGAAAACTCCCAGCCCTTGTTCACAACCTTACCAACATTACTATATGGAGCAGATTCAATTCCAGCTACAGATGGAGGAGGTAATTGCTCAATTAAGTCTTTTGTTGTCTTATTAAAGTAGTCAACAGAAATATCCAATGATCTTTTCAGAATCGTAAAGTCTAATCCGACACCGGTTTGTTCGGTAGTTTCCCATTTAAGGTTTCTGTTAGACAAAGTTTTCTGATAAATACCATAAACCTCATTATCAGTATTCTCTCCTAAAATAAATGGCCAGTCTGGAAATGCTAAAGGCGCATCATATGAATATCTTGGAACAAGCTTGATATTACCAATTTGTCCCCAGCTAGCTCTAACCTTCAACAAGCTAATGTCCAAATCCTCCTTCAAATTACTGAAGAAAGGTTCTGATGAAATTTTCCACGAACCTGATAATGCAGGGAAAACACCTGAGTTATTGTCTTTATATAACTTTGAAGTAGCATCTCTTCTGATACTTGCTGTCATAAAATATCTGTCATCATAAGAATATCCAACTCTCGCAAAAGCAGAAATAGTTGATTCATCCCATATTGTTTCCTGAGGTCTTGTCTTACTCCAGTTTGAGCCACTTGGGAAAATTGTAGAGTGCTCATCTTCTCTGTCAAACTCATAAACAGATGTTGCAGTGAAACGATTATTTTCTCTAAACATAGTATATCCTGCTAAAGTACTGATGCTATGCTTATCTGCCAATTCAGTATTATATGCGATTGTTGATTCCCATAACCATGTGTTACCCCAGGTTGAAGATACATATCTTTCATTTTCATTTCTTGGAAGTCCTATCTCCGGAATCTTTGGATTAAAATATTCATATCTGCTTGAGCTTAAGCTAGCTGTAAAATCGGTTTTAACTGTCAAACCGGAAATTGGTTTATACTCTAATCCTGTAGTAGAGAATATTGTTGCAGAAGGTCTGTGCTGTCTTAATCTGTTTAGAGTAGCAACCGGGTTTCTAATCTCTCCATAACCTGAAATACCTTGTTCTGCATAATATTGAGGAATAGTACCACCATATCTAGCACGACCGAAAGTGTCATAAAGCTGTGTACCTTGCTTGTCATATTCATATATGGTTGCCGATCTTGGATAGAATAATGCATTAATAATAACACCTTCGTGACTTTGGTTATTAACATTTCCTTGACCGTTTGAATATTGGAAAGAAGCTCTTTCAGTTAGCTTCAACCACTTGTTCAACTGGAAGTCAACATCCAACTTTGCATTTAATGACTCTTTATATGTATTTAAAAGAGTACCTTCATTTTTATCATAGGACACTGATGTTAATGCCTTTAGCACATCTGTTCCACCAGTTACACTCAAATCATAGTGCTGCTGATGAGCACTTCTGAATATTTCCTCCATCCAGTTAGTTCTGGTTACATTTCCGTACTGATATTTTGAAGGATCTGCCACTGTTGGCAATGTAGCTGTGCTACCAGGTGATTTGTCTGCAACTGCTTTTGCCCAAACCTCGTTATATTGCTCAGAAGTAAGTGTGCCCGGCAGACTGCCAACAACACTTACACCCTGATAAGCATTAAAGTTTACTTTTGCTTTACCTGACTGACTACGTTTTGTGGTTATCACAATAACACCTCCTGAACCCACAGTAGCCCCATAAATTGCCGCAGATGCAGCATCTTTCAGTACAGTAACAGTCTCAACATCAGACATACTAAATGGAGCATTAGGTACACCATCCACAACAAATAAAATTCCGTCACCACTGCTTGGGTCATCATCAGAACCACGAGATCCCCTACCACGAATAGAAATTGTACTATTTTTTAACGGGTCACCACCTGCTGATTGAATAGTAACTCCGGGAAGTTTTCCTTGTATAAGCGTATTAAAGTCCGATGGCCTTCCTTTCATAGATTCATCAAGCTTAACTGTTGACACAGCCATTGACAAGTCCTCTTTTCTTGTTGATCCATAACCAATAACAACTAATTCATCTAATGCCTGAGTATCCTCTTTCAATATTATGCTGAAAGATGTTTTTCCTGCCGTTGGAATATCTTGCTCATGATATCCTATATATGAAATACGAACAGTAGCATTATTGGCAACTTCAAGAGCAAAATTTCCATCATAATCAGTTACCGTTCCATTAGTAGTACCAGTTTCAACAATATTGGCACCAATAATTGGTTCGCCATGATCGTCAACTACACTTCCTGTTATACGTTTCTTTTGTTGTTGTGCTTTAGCAGCATTCAAGTTATTTATTGATACAATGTTTTCAACTGTAGAAAGGATAATATGATTTCCTTCCATCGAATAGTCGATATCTTTATTTTTCAGTAAACTTGTTAGCACATTAGCCACTGTCTGATGTTTTGCCTTTAGGGAAACACCTGTAGCAGTGTTAACTTCGTTACTATAAATAAAGAGATAATCTGTTTGGCTCTCAATTTCATTAAGAACATCTTTGAGAGTTGCGTTTCTTTTGTTAATGGTAACTCTTGCATTCTGTGAATGTCCGGTTTCGGCCATTGTGCAAAATACAAAAGTAAACAATAGAATAAGGGTAGTCCTCATAATCAATAAAAAATGTTTAATGGGCACATTATCGGTTAAATTGTTACCCAAAGCGTTGTTTTTCTTCATACATTTGTAATTGTTTTTAGTTAATACATTAATCTTGTTTAGTTTGTGTATACGAAAACTCTATAATCGGTCGGCGTTGCAGCGCTGCCCGATTTTTTTCGTCTATAAAATTTAGAGAGTTATTTCATAGGCTCACCTTTAAATAGTTGTTATTAATTTATATAAATTGTATTTGTATCGTCATCTCTTTCGTACGAGAATTTAATACTACGTTGCAGTACTCTCAGGGCATAATCTATGCCATCTGTTTGTTTAAATTTCCCGGTATAAGTATGTGAAGGCAGTTTATTAGAATTTACTTTAATTTTAACATCAAAATACTTTTCCAGTGTACTCAATATCTCTTCCAATCTTTTATTATTGAATGCTATTAGACCTCGCCTCCAAAGGTATTCATCTGGATCTGAAATTTTTGAAATGATTATTTTATTATCTGTAAATGAACTCTTTTCATTAGGGTTTAATGATGTAACCTTCTGATTATTTCTGTAAATATCAACTCCACCCTCAAACAAGCTGGTTACAAAGTTTCCAGTCTGCGCATATGCTTCAACATTAAATTTAGTTCCGGTAACACGAACGTCTCCATTCTTTGTCTTAACAATGAAAGGCTTATTCTTGTTTTCAGAAACTGCAAAATAAGCTTCACCATCTAAAAAAACTGTCCTGTTATCCTTCGAAAACTTAGTTGGATATTCAATTTTTGTATTCGAGTTTAACCAAACATCAGTATCATCTGCCAGCACAAGATTAATTCTTTGTCCTGCAGGAACTATTATTGTATTATAATTAGCTTCATCCTCTTTTAATGTAGAAACATACAATATACTTATGATTAAGAGCAATGCCACAGCTGCTACAGTACTTATAGCCCAAGGAGAAATATTAAAACGAGAATGCCTCTTAGCCTTATCTTCTTCAAATGTTGAAAACAACATAGCATCATAAGCTAGCCTCTCTTGCATGAAGAATTTCTCATTATTCTTAGATAGCTCTATCCATTTTCGGATTTTCTTCTCCTCTTCAATTGATGATTTACCCTCAAAAAATTTATATAGTTCTGCCTTTTGCATATTCTTTTATTATTGCCTTCTTATAATGATAACACCCCACCAACATATAACCCTAAAAACAAATACAATTTTAACATATAAAATACAAAAAGGGCAAAACACACATAAAATCTTTCAGAGAAACTCTTAATTGGGACAAAGCTTTTGAAATATGATATTCCACAGACTTGACACTCAAAAGCATATGGTTAGCAATTTCTTTATTGGTCAGGTTGTGGTTTCTGCTTAGTAAAAATGCTAATTTAGTCTTTTCAGGCAAACGGTTAATGGTAGAATCAATTATTTCTTGAATTTCCTTCGAAAAAATAAAGTCAGGGTCACATGCTTCCAACGAATTAATACTAATATTTAAAACCCAGTCCGCATGTTCAGTCAATTCACTTTTCACTCGTTGTTTTACCTGCAAATGTTTTAGGTGGTTAAGACACTTATTTTTCAGAATTGTAAGAATATAGGCTTTTGGCACAGTATCTTCCAAAAGTTCATTTCTTTTTTCCCAATACAGCATAAAAGCCTCCGACACAAAGTCCTCCGAGATAGAAAGATCTTTCACATAACCATATGTAAACTTCAAGAAACTTTTATAACTTTCATTATAAAGTGAATTAAAGCTATTTATGTCGTTTATAGATTCCATTTTTAAATATTAAAATGCAAAAGTAGATATTCTTTATCACTTGTTCATTTTATTTTTGTTGAATTATTATTACAAAACAGACAAGATCTTTTTAGGCTTTCGATCTTTTCCAAAATTTCACAAACACAAATAATTTATATACTTTTGCGATTGTTGACAAATATAGCATCAAAAACTTATAGTATAACAATAAATAACACTAAAAGGATAAAAACATGAATAACGTAATTGGTATAGATGTAGGCGGTACCTCTATTGTAGGAGGACGAATTGAGAACAACACAATTTCCAAACAGATATCGTCAGATACAAACGCAAAAGAGGGTGGTGATGTTACTCTAAATATTTTGAAAGATATTATAAGAGAACTGCTAACTCCGGAAACTAAAGCTATAGGTCTTGGAGTGCCTAGTGTTGTAGACAGAGATAAAGGAATAGTTTATAATGTACAAAATATCAGAAACTGGGATGAAGTCCATCTTAAAGATATTATCGAGGAAGAGTTTAAGTTGCCGGTATTTGTTGACAACGATGCAAACTGCTTTGCACTAGGCGAGAAGATATTTGGCAAAGGTGCTCAGTTCGAAAATTTCGTTGGTATCACCCTAGGAACAGGTGTTGGAGGAGGAATAATTCAAAACAATCATTTATTGAGAGATGCAAATTGTGGCTCAGGTGAGTTTGGCGAACTACCATACTTAGATGCAAACCTGGAAAAATATTGTGCTAGCATGTTCTTCCCCGACAATTATAATATTTCAGGATTAGAAGCATCAATTGGAGTAAAGGAAGGAGACCAAAAAGCAATAGAAGCATTCAATGAATACGGAAAACACATCTCTGTTCTGGTAAAAGTAGTTATGCTTACAATCGACCCACAAGCGATAATCTTTGGTGGTTCAATTGCTCAATCATTCAAATATTTCGAAAAATCAATGTATGATAATCTAAAGGATTTCCCATATCCAAATTCAGTTGCAAAAATTAAGATACTTACATCGGATCTGAAAGACATTGGAGTATTAGGTGCAGGAGCGTTGTGTGTAGATGCCGAAAAATAAAACTACAATATACATCTGTTTAGCTCATTAATATTTAAGAGTTCAACTCTCTTTCCTTTTATTGAAAGGAGTCCCTCTTTCACCATTTTGCTTATCTCTTTGGTCAACGCCGGGCGTGTAACACATAAATAATCAGCTAGTTCAACTTGATTATGCTCTATATCAAAGGAACTAATATCTCCTGCCTGTTGTTCAAAGAGGTAAGCAACAAATCTACTTCGCATATTTTTGTAGGACAGTATCTTCAATCTCACATTACTACACTTTGTACAATTTCCAACTACACATAAAAAGTTTTTTAACAGATGAGGCATATCACCAAAAAGCTCAATCAGAGACTCTTTTTTCGCTAAAAGAAGAACACCATCCATTTCCGACTTAAATGTTGCAGGCAACATCTTTTCAGAATTAAATAAATATGGAGAAGCAAAAGTTCGCGGTGCTTCTATATACTCAATAAGAATTTCATTACCTGAAGAGTCTATAGAATCAACTCTAAGTCTGCCTTTAATTAGAATCATTAACTGTCTGCAAAAGGTATTCTGTCTGGCAACAACATCATTTTTCTCAATTTCGTATACATTAAAGTCTAAGTTTTCAACAAAATCATGTCTATTGCTCAACGGTATATTGTCAAACAATGGTATCTGTAAAAGTAAATCTTTATATTCTTCTGTTAGACTTATTAGCTGCATATGAAAACAAATTATTTACAAATATATGAAATAAGACTTCATTTTAACAACAAAATCCACATAAATGTAATCTATCACACATATATAGAATT
>CAZHWC010000012.1:21729-44162 GCA_964535975.1 uncultured Proteiniphilum sp.
GAATTAAATTTGAAAAATTAAAATCACAATAAAACAGCTATAAATGAAAAATTTAAAGTCCATAATTTTTTGGGGTGCATGTTGGGGAGTCCTGGAAGCAACCTTAGGATGGCTTTTGCACCTAATTCACTTCAAAGGAGAAGTGCTTATTCTGTATCCACTTGGTCTGTTGTGTATGATGATGGCTTTTAAGCAAACAGGCAAAACATCTTCAGTATTTAAAGTAGCAGTTATAGCATCTATAGTCAAACTGACAAATGTACTTATTAATCCCGCTGTCCCTTTCTATTATGTAACAAATCCTGCAATTGCAATTATTTTGGAAGGATTGGTAACTTGGGTCTTCTGTTTGTATGTTCAGGAAAGAAAGAGATTCGCAATAATTGAAGTTCCTTTGGCAACTATATTGATGTTTTCAGCAATCCTTTTATTCAGAAGCTGGCAAATTATAATGGATGCTTTCGTAGCATACAACCCTGCAGTACATATTCCAATAGATGGCGGTCTGCTTATGCAATGGATAGTACGATCAGCCATACAAGGAGTAATGCTGGTATCGGTTTATTATTTGGTAAGAGTGGTTAAAGTTAATACCAACTTTAGTAAATTGACAAAACATTTGGCTATTCCATCTCTTCTAATTGCTATTCTGTTGAATATTTTCATTTAAATTTCCAATATCATGCTACATCCCCTTCAAATAACCGGGGTTGTTTTGGCCGGAGGTAAAAGCTCTCGTTTCGGCTCCAACAAAGCACTATCCAAGTATGGTGAAGAGGATTTTTTGAGTCATTTAATCAATTTATTACAACCGTATAGTAGTAAAGTTGTAATTGCAGGGCATCACTCAGAATATGAAGGCAAGAAAACAGTTATTCTAAGAGATATCTATCCTGACATTGGACCAATTGGAGGGATACATACAGCTCTTACATATAGCAAAACACCGTGGACTCTGGTTCTGACATGTGATATGCCACTAATCACAAAAGAAATAATAATGATGATGCTGGCATCTTGCAGAGGTGAAAGCATAATAGGATGGCAACACGAAAAGTTGTTTACTACTTTCCCAATATTGATATCAAAGAGTACACTACATAATATTGAGAATGCAATTAATGAAAAAAAGTACCGAATAAGACAGATATATGAGTGGGGAAACTCAATTAAGTTACCTATACCCAAGTCTCTGCTACCATATTTTGCTAATATAAATACTCCGACCGATTACAAACAATTAATAATATGAACAGACACAAAAGTACAGGATCGCCGGCAAGAGGATTAGCTGCTGCAACGTTAGGTTTTTTCTTTGCATCAGCAGCCATTTCACTTTTTGGACCATCAGCAACCAAACTGATGGAAGTAATGAACATGTCTCCATCACAATTGGGTTTACTTGTTGCTATCCCCACCCTGTCAGGCTCCCTGCTCAGAATTCCTCTTGGCGCATCAGTAGATGTAAATGGAGGGCGCAAATCATTCCTGTTCCTGATGATTGTATCTATTATTGGCCTCACAGGTCTAAGTATCCTGTTGACAACAAACTATCCCAACAATATGGAAGGGACATATTGGTTGATTCTTCTATTTGGCTGTTTAAGTGGATTTGGCATAGCCTCTTTTTCTGTTGGAGCAGGTCAGTCGTCATATTGGTATCCCAAAAGCAAACAAGGAATTGTGTTAGGAATATTTGCAGGGTTAGGAAATCTGGGAGCCGGAGTTTTTGCAATACTTCTACCACTTTTACTAACAGCCATAGGGTTTGTTCCGGCATATTACATATGGACTGCAATGCTTATTATTGGAACAGTTATTTATTACTTCCTTAGTTGCAACGCATTCTATTTCCAATATAAACAGAAAGGCCTCAGTACAGAAGAAAGCATAAAAATGGCAAAAGATGCAGGTCAGGAACTCTTCCCGGCCGGCAACATGAAAGAGAGCCTTAAAATATCAGCAAAAATACCTGAAACATGGGTTCTTCTTATTTCATATTTTGTCACCTTTGGGGGTTTTATTGCTCTCACAGCGTGGTTCCCCACCTTTTGGCAAAAGACACATGGATTATCGGCAACCATGGCAGGACTTTACACAGCCATTTTTGCAAGTATGGCAACTGTTCTTAGAATACCGGCCGGCAAACTTGCAGATAAAGTAGGCGGTATAAAGATGAGTATGACTGCTTTGGTCACACTCACAATTATCACAATTATAATGGCATTTGTTCACAATCTGTATATTTCAATCTTTTGCGTTACCATTATAGCCATTACTTTTGGTATGAACAACGCTTCTGTAATGCGCTTAGTACCTGAATATATACACAAGTCTGTTGGCGGTGCCTCCGGTTGGATTGGCGGACTAGGTGCATTTGGCGGCTTTGTATTTCCCCCAATTTTGGGAGAAGTAGCATCTAAAATGGGAATAACAGGATATTATCGCGGCTTCCTGACATTCTCAGTTCTTAGTATAATATCAATTATTGTATCGTATTTAGTTTTAATCAAAAAAGTAAAAAAGAAACACCTCTAAAGTTATCCTAATCCCAAATAACATGGGAAATTGGATAAATAAATTATTAACGTAGAATATCAACAGCTTAACATAATAATTATGTCAAAATCCTTTCTAAAAAAGAAGAAATATTTTGTAGGAATAGAAAACACCAAAGAGAGAGCATGGGAGAACTTCTATAGAAACAGATGGCAACACGACAAAGAAGTGCGTTCCACTCATGGTGTTAACTGCACAGGTTCCTGCTCTTGGAAGATATTTGTGAAAAAAGGAATTGTTACCTGGGAAATACAGCAAACCGATTATCCACAAAACAGACCCGACATGCCCAACCACGAACCTCGTGGCTGCCCAAGGGGGGCAAGCTATTCGTGGTACCTTTATAACTCGGGAAGAGTGAAACACCCAATGATTCGTCACGAACTTTTGGAATATTATAAAGGTCAAAAAGCGATTCATGGCGATCCTGTTTTGGCATGGGAAGCTGTGATGAATAATAAAAAGGCATCCGATGATTATAAATCAAAGCGCGGCCTGGGTGGTTTTGTAAGAATGGACTGGGACCTGGCTGAGGAAATAATAGCAGCCTCCAACATTTATACAATTAAAAAGTATGGCCCGGACAGGCTTGTTGGCTTCACCCCCATCCCCGCATTCTCAATGGTATCTTACGCTTCAGGCTCCAGATATCTGAGCCTGCTTGGAGGTACAATGTTGAGTTTCTATGATTTTTATTGTGATCTGCCACCTTCTTCACCTCAAACATGGGGCGAACAAACCGATGTGCCCGAAAGTGCAGACTGGTACAACTCCTCATTTATTATGATGTGGGGATCAAATGTTCCGGTTACCCGAACACCTGACTCACCATTCCTAACTCAAGTGAGATACAAAGGCACAAAAGTTATCACAATTTCATCCGACTACAGTGATGCATCCAAGTTTGGCGATATATGGCTCAACCCCAAACAAGGTACTGACTCAGCACTTGGAATGGCAATGGGGCATGTTATACTAAAAGAGTTCTTTGTAGATAAAACCACACCCTATTTTGATTCATATGTAAGAAAATACTCCGATTTGCCATTTCTGGTTAAGATAGAGCCCTGTGAAGGAGGATACAGAACAGGTATGATGTTAAGAGCAAGTGATTTTTCTGATAATCTGGGAATTGAAAAACAGGCAGAATGGTATCCGGTATTACTTGACGAAGATAGCGGAGAAAAAGTTATACCCAATGGCAGTATTGGTTCACGCTGGAACGACAAGGGTAAGTGGAATCTTAAAAACGAAGATGTAAGAACAGGCAAGGAGTTCACACCAATGCTATCTATATTAGACAAGAAAGATGACACGATAGATGTTTCATTCCCGTACTTCGGTGGAGAAGAGTATAAAAATCCATTCTTCAACGCATCAGAACACGACGAGGTGC
Organism: uncultured Proteiniphilum sp.; assembly: GCA_964535975.1. Lineage (GTDB taxonomy): Bacteria > Bacteroidota > Bacteroidia > Bacteroidales > Dysgonomonadaceae > Petrimonas. Next base: position 25,685 of record CAZHWC010000012.1, read on the forward strand.
AAATAAGAAAAATCCCGGTTGTGAAATGTCAAACAACCGAAGGCGAAGTTATGTGCGCTACAGTATTTGATATTATGCTTGCACACTACGGAGTAGATCGAGGACTTGACGATCCACACACCGCTAGAAGCTATAACGATAACATACCATACACACCAAAATGGCAAGAGCAAATAACAGGAGTACCTGCAGAAAAGGTAATCACTGTTGCTCGCCAGTTTGCCGAAACCGCAGAAAAGACCGAAGGCAAAAGCATGATAATTATTGGCGCAGGAGTCAATCAGTGGTACAACACAGACATGACATACCGCGCAGCAATGAATATGCTGATATTATGTGGCACAGTGGGACAATCGGGTGGCGGTTGGGCACACTATGTTGGACAAGAAAAAGTACGTCCGCAATCAGGTTGGGCTACACTTGCATTTGCATCCGACTGGATAAGACCTCCCCGTCATATGAATACCACCAGCTATTTTTATATGCACAGCGATCAATGGCGTTATGAAAAAGTCAAAGTTGATAGCATGGTCTCGCCAATGTTTAAAAACGAGAAGTGGAAAAAACTTACACTACTCGACTGTAACATAAAATCACAACGTATGGGCTGGCTACCTACATCACCAGAGTTCGACAGGAACTCACTTCAAATTTGCAAAGATGCCGAGAAAGCCAATATGAAGGTGTCAGACTATATAACTGAACAGCTACATACAAATAAACTCAACTTAGCATCCGAAGACTTAGACAAAAAGGAAAACAGCCCCAAAAACCTGTTTATCTGGCGTGCAAACCTAATTGGCAGTAGTGCCAAGGGAGTGGAGTATTTTATGAAGTATTTGCTCGGCGCACAAAATAGTGTATTTGGAAAAGACTTAAAGAAAATTGGACACGACCTTCCCATATATCAGAAATGGCACGAAGAGGGAACAAAGGGAAAGTTAGACCTGGTAGTTACAATTGATTACAGAATGACCACCTCATCCCTTCACTCAGATATAGTATTACCTGCTGCAACCTGGTATGAGAAAAACGATCTCAGCAGTACCGATATGCACCCTTTCCTTCATCCATTCTCAAAAGCAGTAGAACCGGTGTGGGAGTCACGCAACGATTGGGACATATTCAGAGGCATATCTGAAAAATTCTCTAAGCTTTGTGTCGGTCATCTTGGCATAGAAAAGGATGTAGTACTGCAACCACTTATGCACGACACACCGGGCGAGATTTCAGAACCACTGTTTGTAGACGACTGGAAAGAAAGTGGCAATCGTCCTGTTCCGGGACACAATATGGGCAACTTAATTGAAGTTGAGAGAAACTATCCTGATACATACAAACGCTATACATCTCTGGGACCTCTTCTCGAAAAAGCAGGTATCACAGGTAAAGGAATAACCTGGAGCTCAAAAGAAGAATATGAATTCCTTAAACAATTAAATGGCGTTATCACAGACGATGGCAGCACTAAAGGAATGCCTAAACTCGAAACAGACATTCACGCTATTGAATCAATTCTTTCATTAGCTCCCGAAAGCAATGGAATCACATCAATGAAGGCGTGGAAAGCTTTGGAAAAAACCACCGGTTTGGAACTCCAACACTTAACAAAAGAAGGTGGTGAAACACAAATAAGATATGATGACCTGGTTCAACAACCACGCCGTGTTCTCAACTCTCCTATCTGGAGCGGACTAGAGTCACACGAGGTTAACTATACTGCCAGCTACACCAATGTACATGAACTTATTCCATGGCGAACAGTCACAGGCAGGCAATCGGTATATCAGGATCACCCATGGATGCTCGCATTTGGCGAAGGGCTGGTTTGTTACAAGCCACCACTATCAAAGGATGAAGTCTCAGGTATAAAAGAGAGACTCAATATCACAGACGATACGCTCACCCTCAATCTCATAACACCTCACAATAAATGGTCGATACACTCCACATGGAGCGACAACCTGATAATGCTTACATTAGGCAGAGGAGGTCCTGTAATATGGATTAGCGAGTCAGATGCACAAAAGATAAATATTAAAGACAACGACTGGGTAGAAGTATTTAATGACAATGGCACAGCCAGTTGCCGCGCCATCGTGTCACAGCGCATTCCGGAAGGTGCACTGATAATGTATCACAATCAAGAGCGAACAGTCAACATGCCGTTGAGCTCAATAACCGGCAACAGAGGTGGCATTCACAACTCAATTTCAAGAGTATGCCCCAAGCCTACCCACATGATTGGAGGATACGCCCAGCTATCATTTGGTTTAAACTACTATGGCACCATCGGAGCCAATAGAGATGAATTTGTTTTAATTAGAAAATGCGAAACTGTTCTGTGGGAAGATGAAGACATGGAAGAGAGAAAGGAGGTTTTTAAATGAAAATACAAACACAAGTAGCAATGGTGATGAACTTGGACAAGTGTATCGGATGTCACACCTGTTCAGTCACGTGCAAGAATGTATGGACTAGCCGCAAGGGTGTGGAGTATGTCTGGTTTAATAATGTAGAAACCAAACCCGGTCCCGGATATCCTGTCGAGTGGGAAAACCAAGACAAGTATAAAGGAGGATGGACTCTGAAAAAGAAAAAACTTCAACTCCTACAAGGCAACAACATCAGTGTTTTGTCAACTCTGTTTGCCAATCCTCATTTACCAGAAATGAAAGATTACTATGAACCGTTTACATTTGATTTTTCAAAACTCACAAGCAGCAAGCGTTTCAGAACCCCACCCACAGCACGCCCATACTCCCTGGTAACAGGAGAAAGAATGGAAAAGATTGAGTATGGTCCCAACTGGGAAGATAATCTTGGAGGCACCTTCGAAGAGAGAAAACGCGATCCCAACTTAAAAGATATAGACACAAAAGGATATGACGAGTTCGAAAGATCATTTATGATGTATCTACCCCGAATTTGCGAACATTGCCTAAATCCTGCCTGTGCCTCATCATGTCCTTCTGGTGCAATATACAAGCGTAAAGAAGATGGAATAGTTCTAATCAATCAAGATAAATGTCGCGGCTGGAGAGAGTGCATAAGCGCATGTCCCTACAAAAAAATATACTTCAACTGGGACAGACAAAAATCCGAAAAATGCACATTCTGTTATCCATTGATTGAAAACGGCAAGCCCACTGTTTGCTCAGAATCATGTGTTGGCCGCATAAGATACATAGGTATAATAATGTATGATGCCGACAGAATAATTGACTATGCTAGCACAGAGCACGATAAAGATTTGTATCAAAAACAACTGGACATCATTTTAGATCCTAACGATCCAGAAGTTATTGCCACAGCAAAAGAACAAGGAATATCTGAAGCTTTTATCAAAGCAGCTCAACTATCGCCAACATACAAGATGATGAAAAAGTGGGGAGTAGCTTTCCCGTTACATCCCGAATACAGAACCTTGCCAATGGTTTGGTACATTCCTCCACTATCACCAATTATGCAAGAGACCGAAGCACAAGGGAAAAAATTCTTTGGATCTGTTGATGACATGAGAATTCCTGTAAACTATCTTGCACAAATGCTCACCGCAGGAGACGAAAAACTGGTAAAGACATCGTTGGCAAAACTTCTTGCAATGAGAGAGTATATGAGAGAACGAACAGTAGAGAAAAACGACAATCCACCTATTGAGTCAGAACTTGGACTTGAACGTCAGGACTATGAAGATATGTATCGTTATCTTGCCATAGCCGATTACAAAGATCGCTTTGTTATCCCAACATCACCAAATTCCAAAGGTGACATTGACCTGGCAGGACTTCGTGCAGGACTGGGATACGACTATCCCGGAAAAGAAAATGAAGGATGCAATCTTTTTGGGGGAAGATAATTTTTATTGAATTAAAAAGAACGAAATATGCAAAACACATATAAAATATTGTCACTACTATTAGATTATCCTGACGAGGACGTAAAGAAAAATCTTCATCAGTTTATAGATATTATAAATGAAGACAAACTGCTCAAGAGTGAGGAGATATCAAAATTAGCACAGTTTGTTGATTATGCCTCACCACTTACGGTAAGTCAATGGCAGATGAACTATGTTCAGCTTTTTGACTTCTCAACGAAGACAAATCTTTATCTGTTCGACCATGTATATGGCGACTCCAGAGAAAGAGGGCAAGCTATGGTTGACCTGACAGAGATGTATGCAAAGTCAGGATTCACACCATGCTCAAGCGAGCTACCCGACTACCTCCCCCTTTTCCTTGAATATCTTTCACTACTGGGAAATCGCGAAGAGTCATCAAAGCTACTCAAAGAAATTGCCCACATCTTAGAGAACATGAAAAGAGCTTTAGTCAAGAAGGAGTCCCCCTACGGCACTCTGCTTGAGATATTATGCTCATTAAATAAAAACACAGATAATGTATTAAATTAAAGAAAGGAGTGCCAACATGACAACATCCGATTATCTGAACAACTTCTTTTTAGGATACCTGCCCTACGTTGCCTTTGGGGTATTTTTTGCGGGATTAATTTATCGCACCATCAAACGCAACAACACTATTCAGGCAAATTCCACTCAGTTTTTGAGTAAAGACAAAACCCTGTCTATAGGAAACATGTTGTTCCATTATGCCATAATTCTTGTATTCTTTGGTCATATATTTGGCTTACTCACTCCCGAATGGGTCTACGATTGGTTTATGTCTAACGAAACAAAAAGATTGATAGCCATCACAATGGGCTCAATCACCGGAATAGGAGCACTTATAGGAATCACAATGCTCACAATAAGACGTTTCACCAATATAAGAGTAAGAGCAACAAGCAAACCCCAGGACTACATAATTGTTTTATTACTGCTTATTCAAATCATTCTGGGACTGTGGTGCACCTATATAACATCCCAATCAAGTCTGGCAGAATATATGTCAGCCGAATATTGGGCACAGGGAGTAGTGCTTTTCAAACCCAATCCCTGGATGTTTATTACCGATTTAGACATTATTTATAAGCTACATATTGTAAACGGATTTCTAATATTCATAATATTCCCATTTACAAAATTGATGCACATGATAATGGTGCCGGTTAATTTTGCATTAGATTATTTCAAGAAGTTTTAATCAAGCACTGCTGGTGAATCAATTAAAGATAAGTAGCAAAGATTCACTTTCAGGCAACTATCTAATAATATAAAGTTGTAATAAAAGTGTAGAGAGCAAAAGAGGGTGATAGCACTAAATATCAGTAGTGCCCACTCTCTTTTAAATATTTAACGCAATATGATAAACATAATAACCGGAGAAACTAACAGCGGCAAAAGCACAAAATTTATGCTACTCTTTAGTAAAGAGACAAGTGCCATTGGACTATTCTCCAAAAAACTATGCAACAATCAAAACAAAATAATTGGCTACAACCTTGTCTTACTCCCCAACAAAGAAGAATATCCATTCATTATATTAAAAGAAAGCGTTCACCCTGTCCACAAAGACAACTACCTGTATCAAGGTCGCTTTGCGTTTATAAAAAGCACATTCGAAATTGGAGAAAAATATATCCTTGATAACTTATCAAATCATTCAGTCTGGATTGACGAAGTTGGATCATTGGAACTAAAAGGAACGGGATACAGCAACCTTATAAAAAAACTAATCGGCAAAAATATAAATCTCACAATCACCATTAAAAGCAACCTGCTCGAAAAAGTCATCGCCAATCCATACCTTCTATTCATACCTCAGCAACAAATCTCCTCTTTTAATCCACCCTTTACGATTCATAAAATAGAAGATTAGCAAACTAATTGCAGCCGGCAAAACAATATGAAACATTAAAACCAGTACAAAGGTATTAACAGAAAAGCCCATTGTCTCAAAAGCCATAAACTGCCCCACAAGCCCACTGGTTCCCATTCCGGCACCGGCCTCATTATTTGTCATTCTAAAAACACCTATAGCCACTGGCGCTGACACAACCCCTGCCAAAGTAGGCGGAACAAGAATCAGAGGGTTCTTAACAATATTGCCAATCTGCAACATAGATGTTCCCAAACCCTGAGCAATTAATCCGCTAACACCATTTTCTCGATAACTTATTGTTGCAAATCCTATCATTTGCGCCGAACAACCAACCACCGCAGCACCGGCGGCCAAACCATCGAGCCCCAGCATAAAAGCAATAGCCGCACTTGATATGGGAGCTGTCAGCGCCAGCCCCATAACCGTGGCAACAACTATCGACATCACAAAAGGCTGCTGTTCAGTTGCCCAGTTAATCAATGTACCCAACGACACCATCAGATTATTTATGGGAGTACCAACAAAAGTAGCCACATAATACCCAACCATAAACACCACAAACGGCACCACAATAATATCTATTTTAGTAACCCGATACACTATTTTACCCAACTCAGTAGCGATCAACACAGTGACATAGCTGCCGGCAGGACCACCCATCATACCCCCAAATGCACCTGCAAAAACAGCAGAGAACAACACCAATGGCGGAGCCTTAAGGCTGTAGGCAACAGCCACGCCTATGGCAGCCCCCACAATTTTAGGATCCATAGCAAACTGACCCATCTCCACAAATGATGCAACCTCCAACTGCTCACCCATTGTCTTAATAATCAACCCAATTAACAGAGAAGAAAACAGACCAAGTGCCATATAACTGAGAGCCGTCACAAAATAATCCTTTGGCGAAAGTGAGACCCCTTTACTTCTTAAAAATGAAATCATAATCTATTCAAAATTTTAAGTATTCGGCAAATGTAACAATTATGATCGACACTTTATAAATTGTACTTTATTAAGCAAATAAATACTAACATGTATTTCTATAAGTCTTATTTTTGTTACGAACAAATTTTTTAATTAATACAATGACCACAAGAAGACAATTTCTAAAAACACTGGGAGGCGTTTCACTCCTGACTATCGTTCCCCGAAATGTACTGGGCAGAGGCATGATTGCACCAAGCGATGAACTCACCAAAGGAATTATTGGTGTAGGCAGCATGGGCAGGGGACACATTCCATACGACAATACCAGAGTAGTAGCAATGTGCGATGTTGACAAAAATCATCTCAATCAGGCAGCATCAATGGTAAAAGACACAGTTAATCTCTACCATGATTTCCGCGACCTCATCTCAGACAAAGATGTAGACATAGTACACATTGCCACACCGCCACATTGGCACGGCATAATGTCGGTGGAAGCTGCAAAAGCAGGAAAAGACATTTTTTGCGAAAAACCCATGACTCGAACAATTGGAGAAGGCAAAAGAGTGATGGAAGCAATTAAACAACACGGCAACATATTCCGCTTAAACACATGGTTTCGATTCAAAGACCCGTTCTACGGACTTGGCACACCAGTGAAACCACTTAAAAAGCTAATTGACAGCGGCATGCTGGGCTGGCCTCTTAAGGTTACCATCAGCAAACACACCGGTTTCGACTGGAAATTCTATTGGGTAGGAAAAGATCACCTCGAACCACAACCTGTTCCCGAAGAACTAGACTACGACATGTGGTTGGGACCTGCACCCTACAAACCTTATAACGCACACCGCGTACATTCCACATTCCGCGGATACTGGGATTACGACGGCGGAGGCCTGGGCGACATGGGACAACACTATATTGACCCCGTTCAATATCTACTGGGAAAAGACAACACAAGCCCCGTAAAAGTGGAAGTAGATGCACCACAACAACACCCCGATGCTGTTGGCACATGGAGATCTATAACATATACATACGAAGATGGCTGCCAGATTGTTCTTTGGGGAGGCGACTACGGCACACCCGGCACAGCCTATATTGCAGGACCAAACGGCAATGTCTACAAAAACTTTGTATGCGATATTCCAAACTGGGAAAAGAAGCTGGCCGACTATCCCGAACCGATGCCACAAAACTCAGACTTCTTAGAGTCCATCCGCACTCGTCAGAAGTTTGCCCTCAATGAAATCAACGGTCATCATTCATGCACAATAGTCAATATGGGAGTAATAGCACTGCAACTAAACCGAACACTCAATTTCGACCCGGTGAAACAGGAATTTATTAACGACCCCGAAGCCAACAGACTAGCTTATCAAATTCCACGCTCACTGTGGACTATATAAATCTATAAACTGATATTCCAAAAAAAATGAAACATATAAAAAGATATATCACTACACTAACAGCAATGCTGTTAATAGTTAGTTTATCCATTGGGCAAACCACACAAAACATATCAGAAATTATCTCTGATGTTTTGTCGCAACTTCCTGCCCAAACTCAAACAGAATACAATAAGCTGATGGCTAAGCTCACCGCCACAGGCGAGGAAGGGCTGCTTTCACTTATTGGGCAGCTAAACCCTCCGGGCAATCAGTCGAACGAAAAGCTGGACTATGCCATTAGCGGTTGGACCAACTTTGTGGCAAATGACGATGCAAAACGAAAAGAGGCATTATCAGCATTCGCAAAAGCACTTGACACACCACTACACGACACCAACGAGGCGATGATTATTCGCCAGATGGGACTAATTGGAAATGCTCTCAGCACAAACGATCCGGCCAAAGCACTCGCTTCTGCCAGCATGAAGGAAGCCAACAAGCAACTCAAAAGTGCGTTAAAAAACAATGACACAAAGCTTCTCAACAATCTCCTAAGCGAATATAATTTTCACAATGACGCAAAGGCAACCACCAGAATCATCAAGTCATTAAATCCCAAATCCTCACCAACAGTGCAAATAGCCATACTATCATGGTTGGGACAACAAAAGATTACAAAGACAACTCCGCTGATATACGGCTATCTGAAATCATCAAACAGAGATATTCAAAAGGCAGCAGCATTTTCACTGGTACGCATGGGCACCGAAGAAGCGTTGCAACCACTGGCCGAAATGCTAAAAAGCAATGATGAATCCACAATACAATTAGGCAAAGAAGCTCTAAGCTCATACAATGGAGATATCTCAGATGCTTTATCTTCCGTTTTCGACGAATCAACCGATAACGGAAAAATTGCCGCATTGCAGTTAATCTCAAACAGAAAAATGGAAAGCCAATACAAACTGGTATACAATCAGATGTCGGGCGACAACGAAGCAATAAAAAGAGAAGCAGCAATTACTCTTAAAGATGTATCAACAGAAAATAATCTTAACGATCTGTTCAATCTTCTTGAGCAAACTGACGATGAGTACACATCGTCAGTACAATTTGCTATCAATGGTCTATTATCCCCAATGGAACCAAATGACCAATTAAAAACGATAGCCGAAAGAATGATGAGAACAAATAAAGAGCACCTCTACTTCCCCGCCCTTGCCAACAGTCAAACACCACAGGGAGTGGGAGCACTCATCAATGTCTACAACAGCGATAAGGGCACAAATAAAAAAGCAGCTTTTGATGCATTAAAACAATTGAAAACATTCGAAGGAATACACCCAATGTTAGATATTGCACGCAACAGCAAAGATAAAGAAACCACCTCCGAAGCAGTGAATGTTATCATTCAAAAAATTGCATCATCAGATCAAACAGGGGCAGTAAGATATCTATATCTTCGCGAAGCAATGGAGTTTGCAAACACCGATTCGCAGAAGAATAATATCCTAAGACTAATCGGAAGCACCAATCAATATCAGGCACTGCTATTTGTTGCGCCATATATGGATAATCCGGCACTAAGAGAAAGTGCGGCACAGGCAGCAATGAACATTGCCACCAACAACCCGCAGTTTGCAGGAGCAGAAACAACCACTATTCTCAACAAAGTGAGGAAAACACTCAACAACCCCGACGCAGAATATCAACGTCAGTCCATCACCAAATATCTTTCAGAGAACAGCAATGAAGGAGGATTCGTATCCATCTTCAACGGCAAAAACCTGGACGGCTGGAAAGGATTAGTCGAAAACCCACTTAAGAGAGCCAAAATGTCGGAAAAAGAACTTGCTGCGGCACAGATAAAAGCAGACAAACAAATGGCATTAGACTGGAAAGTAGAAGACGGACTCATCATCTTCGACGGAAAAGGATATGACAACCTGTGCACCGACAAGCAATATGGCGACTTCGAAATGATTGTTGACTGGAAACTTTATCCCGGACCGGAACCCGATGCAGGAATCTACCTGCGAGGCACACCACAAGTGCAAATATGGGATACAGCACGCACAAATGTTGGAGCAGAAGTAGGTTCAGGAGGTCTTTATAACAACACAACCAACCCAAGCAAACCACTAAAAGTAGCAGACCAAAAAGTAGGCGAATGGAACACATTCCGCATCAAAATGGTAGGTGACCGAGTTTGGGTATGGCTAAATGACGAACTTGTAACAGACAATGTAGTTCTTGAAAATTACTGGGACAGAAATCAGCCAATCTTCCCAGTTGAGCAAATAGAACTTCAGGCACACGGCAGCAAAGTAGCCTACCGAGATATATTTATCAAAGAGCTATAAAACCGATCAAACAATTGAATTAAAAACTGAGAGGGTGTATCACTATGTGATTTCACCCTCTTTCTATACATACCCCTTTTTTATTACAACATCACTTGTGAATCTGAAATAAAAACTCCAGCCCACCCTCTTTCCTGTTCTTCGCAATAATAGTACCTTTATGAAAAGCAACAGCATTTTTCACAATCGACAATCCCAGTCCCGAACCACCCGTATCACGGGTACGGCCGTCACTAATACGATAAAATCTTTCGAACAATCTCTTCAGATGCCTTTCATCTGCGACACCCACACCAGTATCATAAAAAGAGAAGTAATAATAATTCTTATCCTCATTATACACATTGATGAAAATCTTCACACCCTCACCCGCATATCTTATTGAATTGTCTGTCAGATTTCTGAATATTGAATACAGCAAACTCATATTGCCCCTCACCACAAGATTGTCAGGCACCACAAAGTTCATTTCAACACCCTTATCCTTCATCACCGTAAGCATATCCAGTCGCAGTTTATCAAGCAAAGCCGACACATCAACATCCTCAAGCGCAAGAGACTGAGGCGCCTCCTCAATTTTAGTTATAAGCGACATATCCTGTATCAACTCCGACAAAACAATAGTCTGTTCATACGCCTTTTGAATAAAGTACTTCTTCTTCTCATCATCAAGCGGCAAGTCCAACACAGTCTCCAGATAACCCCTCACACTAGTCACAGGCGTACGCAACTCATGCGCAATATTGCTCGTCATCTCCTGCTTCAAAAGTCTAGTTCTTTCACTTTTTGTGATATCATTCAAAACAATCTCAAAACTCAGATCATCAAATTTATTCACACGCAAAGAAAACACCTTACCATGCTTTCTCAGCACATCCTCAAAATAACTGCCCTCGTTTGCATCCAAAAACCTTATCATATCATCAAACAAAGAGTTTGAAAATAACAATGAGGGTTCGCTGCCAGGTTCATCAAGCAGTGTATTAAGATATTGAATAAACAAACCATTATTAAACTGCACCCCCCTGTCATGTGAAAAGAAACAAACACCCTCTTCTGAGCTGTGAACATGTTGCAGCAACTTCTCGCGCTCCATATCCACCTCTTGTTTTCTATCCCTCAGCTGACGATAATTCTCAGCAATCTTCAAACCAATTTCGCCAAGTTCATCATCAGGAAAAACCAACTCCTTGAATCTCTCCTCATCCGGTCTCATAGTAAAGCGCCACAAATACTTTATAGACCTGGAAAAGCGATTGGTAATAAGATTAATCAGAAAAAGAATTATAAAAAACAGACCCAGTATAAAATATAAATAAGCATTGTCCGACTTCAAAAAGCGGCGAGTTTGTATATCATAAGGCAACGCAACACGAATAAACTTAGTGTCAAACTTTCGGGCATAATACAAATATTCCTGCTCATTTGACGCAGAAGTACGAATGTCACGACCCTTATTTCTTTTGGCAGCATCAATTATCTCACGACGCCCGGCGTGATTTTCTACAACCTCCAGATTATCCAGCGAATTGTCATAAACCAACACACCATCAGAGTCAATAACCGAAATCCTGATATTTGGAGGAAGTATCAAGTCCAGACTATCCATCACTTTCGACACATCCCCATCATTATCAGATATACCTGCAAACAATAGATTAGCATAAATATCAAGCTTCTCTTCCAAAGCCTCTGTCTTAATCTTTTTCTCACGAGACTGCCCAAAGAGAACCACCCCAATCGTAAAAAACAGAAACACAATTGCAAGATAAAAAAACAGCCTTTGTTTATACCCAAATCTCATTACATCAGAGTTTATATAAAATCAAAAATTATAATTCAGACATATGAAATCTGTAACCATACCCCGAACGACTTGTGATGGCACCACCATATTCCTCAAGCTTCTTTCGCAATCGGGTAATATGCACATCCACCGTGCGCTCAGTAATATATGGCGTATCACTCCACACAACATCTATAATGTCCTGCCTCGATAATATCCTGTCAGTATTTTCAACAAGCAACACCAAAATCTCAAATTCTGTTTTGGTAAGTGATATAGAAGTACCGTTTATAATCACCTCCTTCACATCCTGGTCAATCACCAACCCCTCAAACTCAATCTTTCGCTCTTTCTTGTCATCTGCCGACATTCTATACCTTTTTATAACAGCCTTTGTGCGCGCAATAACCTCCTTCACCGAAAAAGGCTTCGGAATATAATCATCACCCCCAACCGAAAACCCGGTAAGCATATCATTCTCAGTATCCTTAGCTGTCAAGAAGATTATCGGAACATTAACAGCCATAGTCCTTAGTTTCTCCGCCATCTTATAACCCGACATTCCACCCATCATCACATCCAAAAGGATAATGGAGAAATCACCCGGCAACACCTTTAGCGCCTCTTCGGCTGAGTGAACACTAATAACCTCAAAACCCTCACTCTTAAGATTAAACTCAAGTATCTCACAAATATTTTTATCGTCATCCACGATCAGTATCTTATCCGGCATATCTATATGATTTCAACTCTCGCAAAGTTATTCATTTTTGCTTTTAAGTCCACCATGCTTAAGCACTTTTGCATCTACATAAAAAACAATCTCCTCCACAATATTGCTACAATGATCACCAATCCGCTCCAGCTTCCTTATAAGCAGATACAACTTAAGTCCACATCTTGCAAAAGCAGCATTCTCGGCAATATACTCAGCCAACACATCAAGAGAATTATCATAAATATCGTCCACCTCCTCATCTTTAGCCAAAATACGCCCCGAAAGCTTTGTATTTTCAGACTCCAAAGCCACATAACTATCAGACAACATACCGATAATTATATCGAACATAGCATCAATCTGCAAATCATCAAGCAACTTATCCTCCACCGTGTTGCAGTCGTCATCAAGCACATGACGAGCCACACCATCCGCAAAGTCACCAATACGCTCAAGGGTGTTGCTAATCTTCATCAGCGACAAAATAAGTCTCAAATCAATTGCAACCGGACTATACAGAGCAATATAATTCTCACAATCACTATCCATCTTCAGCTCATAGGCATCCACACGCTTCTCGCGGCTCATCACCTCAAGAGCCATCTCAATATCCTTATTCACAAACGCCTGCTTAGCCTTTTCAAGTTGCGAGATAACCAACTTCCACATATCACTCATCTGATTTCTCAGATACTGCATCTCTCTTTCTGTATGTTTAATTATATTTTCCATATTATCCAAAACGTCCTGTTATGTAATTCTGTGTCTCCTTTTTCTCAGGATTTAAAAACATCTTCTTTGTGTCACTATATTCCACCAGCTCACCCAGCATAAAGAAAGCACTTTTATCACTTATTCTTGCCGCTTGCTGCATATTATGAGTCACAATCACAATAGTATAATCCTTCTTAAGATTGTGGATCAACTCCTCAATCTTTGAAGTAGAAACCGGATCGAGCGCCGAAGCAGGCTCATCCATAAGCAAAATAGAAGGCGACACCGCCAATGCCCTGGCAATGCAAAGCCTCTGCTGCTGCCCTCCCGACAATTCAAAAGCCGATTTTTTAAGCTTATCCTTCACCTCATCCCAAAGAGCGGCACCCCTCAGCGACTCTTCAACACGCTGCGATATAAAGTTTTTATCACCCATATTATTAATGCGCAAACCATACGCCACATTCTCAAAAATAGATTTAGGAAAAGGATTCGGCTTCTGAAACACCATCCCCACACTCTTCCTCAACTCATCCACATTCACACCCTTACCATAAATATCCTCACCCCGCACCAAGCACTCACCCGTCAACCTTGAATTAGGAATCAAATCATTCATTCGGTTAAACAATCGCAGAAATGTTGACTTGCCACAACCCGACGGACCAATAAGCGCCGTCACAGTGTTTGCTTCCATGCTCATACTAATATTTTTAAGAGCATGAAAATCACCATAATAAAAATTTATATTATCTGTTTTAATCATTGTTTCAATATCATTAATAACAACTAAACCTTCTTACCAAAATACCTCCTCAAAAGAGTAGCAGTAATATTCATCATCAACACAATTATTATCAGCACCAATGCAGTGCCGTATGCCATTGGTCGCGAAGCCTCAATATCAGTGCCACTCGTAGCAAGCACATACAAGTGATAAGGCAACACCATCACCTGATCAAAAATACTCTCGGGCAACTTAGGCAAGAAGTAAGCGGCCACCGTAAACAATATAGGAGCCGTCTCGCCCGACACCCTCCCAATCGAAAGAATCAATCCCGTAATAATATTTGGCATGGCAGCAGGCAAAACCACCTTTCTGATTGTCTGCAGCTTTGTGGCACCCAAAGCAAGACTGCCCGTCCTGTATGTGTTAGGCACGGCCTTCAATGCCTCCTCAGTAGTACGTATCACCAATGGCAACACCAATAGCCCCAAAGTGAGCGAACCCGCCAAAATAGAATCTCCAAAACCAAGCGTATTTACAAACAAAGCCATCCCAAACAACCCAAAAACAATAGACGGCACACTACTCAGATTATTCGTCATAACCCTTATAAACCTCACCAGCCAACCACTTTTGGCATACTCACCGGTATATACAGCCGACATAACACCCAGCGGAAAAGCAAACAACATGCTGCCAATCACAAGGCAAACAGTACCCACTATTGCAGGGAATATACCACCCGATGTCATACCCTCGGCAGGCTCAGCGCTGATAAACTCCCAGCTAAGCACACCCGCACCATTATAAATTACAAAACCAAGAATCCATAAAAGAATCCCCACCACCGAAAAACCAATGATACGAAATATCCAAAAAGCTATCTTCTGACTCAAACTCTTATTCATAACTATATCTCCCTTCCTTGTTGTCTTTTAGAAATTGCTTCAGCACTGATGCTAATAATCATAGTTATCACAAAAAGCACACACCCCAGCAAAAACAGAGATTGATAATGAGCACCATCAGCAGGAGCCTCACCCAGTTCGGCAGCAATAGTAGCAGGAATAGTACGCACCGAATCAAACAACGACCCCGGCATCACCGCCGCATTACCCGTCACCATAAGCACAGCCATAGTTTCACCGATAGCCCTGCCAATACCCAAAACCACAGCAGCCGAAATTCCTGATATAGAATAAGGCACCACCACCCTATAGATAGTCTGCCACTGAGTAGCACCAAGCGCAAGACTAGCCTCACGCATCGCCCTCGGCGTATTTCGCAAAGCATCCTCAGCCACAGTTATAATAGTAGGCAAAGCCATAATTGCCAGCAAAATACTTCCCGTCAAAGCTGTTTCACCAACATCAAGACCAAACACACGCTGCACAAATGGCACAATCACCACCAAACCAAAGAAACCATACACCACAGAAGGAATACCTGCCAACAACTCAATCATCGGCTTCATAAAACGCCTCATCCTATCGCCTGAGAGCTCCGAAAGATATATTGCTGCTCCCAATCCAAAGGGAAGAGCAATTATCATCGAAACAATACTAACCAGCAGCGTGCCAAGCACAAGAGGCAACACTCCAAACAAAGGCGAAGGTGTGGCAGTAGGCATCCACTCCTTTCCTGTCGCAAAATCAGATATAGTAATATCCCTGTTTGACAAAGCTCTCACACCCTGCACATCAACAGGTGCATAATTATCAGGCAAGAAGGCTATAACATTAGGATTATCTAAAATATACTCACCCAGCTTTTCGGGAAGCAACACATAATCCTCACCAAACTCCTCCTCAGAATAAATATTGAAAATATCATCAAAACGAAAAACCAAAATCTCCTCATCAACACCACCAAAATGATTCCAGTTGGTAACCTCCGAGTCGAAGATATTCTTTATGTCATTCACGCTCAGCTCACCCACCCTATTCTTTGAGTTCACATACAGCGAGTAACCTTTTTCTACCGAAGGCGAGCTAAACAATCCCACACCCTCTTTAAACAGAAAAATTACAATAAGCAGTATAGCAAGGCTCGTTATGGCACCACTAAAAGCCAACATCCCCTCCACTATACGCTCTATATACTTTCTTATTCGATTCATGGTATCACAAAGCCAACCTCAGCTACAATTTTCTGTCCTTCGGGCGACAAAACAAAATCGATAAAATCTTTCACCTTAGCCTCCGACTTTAATTCATAGTAATAATAAAGAGGTCTCACTATCGGATATTTTTTATCTGTTGCATTAGCAATAGTAGGTTCCACAAAAGTCTTACCACCATCATACGAAACATGAACAGCCTTAACATCCTTATTAATATAAGCAAGACCAACATAACCAATGGCACCTTTTGTCTGGCTTATAGACTGCACAATTGCACCAGTTGCAGGCATACTCATTATACCATTCATATAGTTCTTATTCTTCAGCACGCTAGTCTTAAAGAACTCATACGTTCCCGAAGATGTCTCACGAGAGTAAGGCACAATCTTCATATCCTCACCACCCAGCTCCTTCCAGTTTTTAATCTTACCGGTAAAAATACCCTCCAACTGCTCACGCGTCAATTCAGACACACCATTCTGCGGATTCACCACCACAGCCAAAGCATCATAAGCCACAATCACCTCCTTCACATTTTTTCCGCTCTCCTTCAGTTTCTGCCTCTCATCAAACTTAATTCTTCTCGAAGCCTGCGCAATTTCAGTAGTACCTGAAAGCAAAGCCGATATTCCCACTCCACTACCACCACCGGTTATAGAAACACCACTCTTGCTGTTCACACTCTTATATCTTTCAGCCATCTTTTGCGATAAAGGCAAAACCGTATCCGATCCCTTAACACGCTGCGCACTCACACCCAGGGCAAGTGTCAGCATAATCATTGTTGTAAAAATTGTTTTCTTCATTTTCATCTTTATATTTTATGCCAACCATATTTACCAACGATTAGCGACACAAAGATATATTCCGTCTGTTACACGCCTCTTCCACTTTTGTTACAATATCGTTAAGAATAAATTCCCCTTTTACTATTTATCCCTCCGCCATTAAGCAATCCGGCTAAAAACATCATAAAGCATTATATAACAGCATATTATTCACACAATAATAAAAATCACAATCAATTAAATTTTGCAGCACATTAACACATAAATTCTCGCTCAAATTATTATCTTTGTAAGAAAGCTGTAAGAGAAACCAACCATAAATAAATACGAACTTAAACTAAAAGAAAAGATCATGAAACTACAAGGAAAAGTAGCCATCGTCACAGGAGCCAGCTCCGGAATTGGCAGAGAAATCGCCAAGTTGTTTGCCAAAGAAGGCGCAGTGGTTTATGCAGTTGCCCGCCGCGAAGAACGACTAAAAGCACTGCAAGAATGCACAAAAGATTATCCCGGCAAAGTCATCCCCCACGCAGCCGACCTAAGGTCAAAAGAAGCATCCGAAAACATCATCGACCTTGCCTGTCGCGACTATGGCAAGCTCGATATCCTCGTAAACAATGCCGGAGTGATGGACGATTTCAGCCCCGTTGGCGAAGTGTCCGACGAAATGATGCAAAACCTCACCGAAATTAATGTAATGGCGCCCTTTTACAGCACACGCAAAGCAGTCAACTGTTTTCTTAAGCTTGGTGGCGGCAACATCATCAATGTAAGCTCCATTGGAGGAATACGTGGAGCACGTGCCGGTGCGGCATACACAATGTCCAAGCACGCCATTATAGGATTGACTAAAAACACCGGCTTCATGTATGCCCGTCACAACATCCGCTGCAACGCCATCTGTCCCGGAGGTGTAGATACCGAAGTAGGCATGGGCGAATTTATGAAAGACCTCAACCCCACCGGCGTAGGCGTCATCATGCCCAGCACCTGCGGCAATCCACGCAGCGGCACCAGCGAAGAAATAGCCACCATAGCCCTATTCCTCGCCACCGACGACTCCAGCTTTATCAACGGCCAAAGCATCGTTGCCGACAGCGGCTGGACAGCGTTCTAAAGGTTTAATACATAATGGGTGCTTCTGCCATCACCT